>NZ_FMWD01000028.1 GCF_900102855.1 Thiohalomonas denitrificans | reverse complement strand
TTCCGGGGTCCAGAATTAGCCGTGTCTTCGTGAAATTCGTGGGGATCCTTCAGACTACGACCCCAATTATTGAGAGCTGATCGGCACCATCCCGTTCGACTCACCGGATGATGCAGGGTGGCGGGGGCTCCGCTAATCTGCAAATCCGATGGTAGACCCCGCACTCCGGACCCATTTATTCCGAAAAAAACTTACGAATTTCGTTTACCCAAAGTGGCGTCGGTGCGCCGTTTGCTTTTGCATTGCGGACGTATGAATTAGCGAAATCCAATTTTGCATCTCCATCATTTGTATCTAATAAGCGCTTTAGCGTTTCTCTATCAGACTGCCTCCAATCGAATGCAAAGTACGACGGCTTTTTTTTATCTATGTACCCTTGCATCAGATTAAGGGTTAGGTCATCCGAGCCCAATAGCTTCTCTTCCAGTTCAGAAATGACCTGGACAAAAGTGTTCGCCTCAAGCGAATCTTCTATTTCGGTCGGCGGGGATACAGTTTGATCGGCAACTTTGAGAAGGCGACATTGACCTCCAGCATTCAGCAAACGCCTAGCGATTAAGCCATCTCGGTCTTTCGCTTCAAAACTCAGTAACTGAGCATCCGTATCGATTAGGCAGAATATCTTGCCGCGAATATCCTTTCTGTCTTCATCTAAAGGAAGCTCCAAATAGTTAAAGATTCGTTTTACTTCCTTGGCCCCACCTGCAGGCAGGATACGCAAATTAAAATTTGCAATCAAATCTTCCAAAAAAAACTAAAAATATATTTTTTCAGAACTACCTTCACATATCAGCCAGTTGTATGGTTCATCCTTACGAATGGAAAACATGATTGACTGAACTAAATCATTAACACTCTTGAGAGAAACATCTGTTGGGAACTTTCCTTTGGAATCTGCCACCTTCTTTTTGACAGATTCTCTATATTGTTTCAAATCTACCGGAGTTATTGTGATAATGTCATTCGCGTCTCTGTCCGTCAGGTTTGCCACCCCGTGTGAGACGATTGGAATAAAACCGTACCAGTGTGTGGTAGTGATCACTTGGTTTCCAGAGTCAGTGATCCCGATCAGCTTTTCGAACTGGTCAAAACAAGCTGCTGTATGTAGCGATGCTTCCGGTTCATCAACTGCAAGGATAACCTCTTTTCTAAGCGGCGAGCTGGCCGATAAAAAAGAGTAAGCCACATCGATCAGAGCTTTCCTCTTTTCGCCGGAGCTAAGTTGGGAAACGGGAATTTCTCCAGTTGCGGTAACCCTGTTAAGCACACGCACAAGAAAGAATGCATCAATTACTTGGCTATGCAGCTCGTCACGGGTCAGATTTTTTTGGCGCCGAGCCGGCTTTTTGTATCTATAGCCGCTCAAACGTTCTCCGACTTCATCTACAAAAGCGTTCAAACCCTGAGGGATCCCCACGAATTTCACGCAGCCACGGCTAATTCCGGGTCCCGGAAAATGGCCCTGAGCTGTCGTAGCTTTGTAGTTGTCATCTGAAT
>NZ_FMWD01000027.1 GCF_900102855.1 Thiohalomonas denitrificans | reverse complement strand
TATCTGATTCACCGTGTATTGCCCCGCCACATCGTTCCAGGCCCCGTCGGACCAATGGCCGTGCACCTCAATCGTGAGCGGTAACTCCGCCTGCCTGCGCAGTTCGGCAACACTTCCTGCCGCCCGCAATTTTCCCTCGGCAAGGATCACGGCCCGATCGATGTGCTCTTCGATCCCCGGCAGGACATGGGAGCAGAGAATGACGGTGGTGCCCTGTCGGCGCAATTCATCGACACGCTGGTAAAACTCCCGTGTCGCCAGTGGATCAAGGCCCACCGTCGGCTCATCAAGCAGCAACAACTTTGGTTGTCCCAATAGTGCCTGAGCCAGGCCCAGGCGCTGCCGCATCCCCTTGGAGTAGGTTTTCACCCGCCGGTCGGCGGCATGGGCCAGTCCCACCTGTTCAAACAGCCTGCCAACCTGTTTTCGATCCACTCCCTTCAGGCGGGCAAAGTAATCCAGCACCTCACGGCCGGAGAGCTGTTCGTAGAAACGGACGCTTTCCGGCAGGTAACCGAGCATCATGCGCAGCTTCTGGTTGTCCTGTCCGCAGGGAGAGCGGCCCAGCACCTGCACTTCACCGCCGGTCGCCTCGATAAGCCCGAGGATCAACTTGATAGTGGTGCTTTTGCCGGCACCATTATGGCCAAGCAGACCCAGCACCTCACCGGCGCCCACCTCCAGGCTGAGGCCATCGAGTGCCCTCAGTGAACCGTAGTGCTTGTGAACATCTTGAAGCCGGACTGCAGGTGTACTCATCGTATTTCCACAAATTCGGGGGGCACCATCAGCGGATAGCTGTCGCGAACCCCTTGGGGTTTCAGAACCGGGAACTGCTGCTGAACCCAACGCAGTATCTCCACTGCCGGGCTGTTCATCAGAATGCGCGCCAACGGAAAACGCCAGAACAGCGCGTCTACCGCATCGTTGGGTTCATAGGGTCGGTCGCCGATACCGTCGGCATCACGGTCCCAACCCAGATAGTCGCTCCAGTAATTGCCGCGTCCGTCACGTGACCACTCTTGCTCGCGATTGACGACGTACTTGACCTGGGTGCGGTTGCCAACGAAAGCGTTCTCCCAGAACTGATTGCCCTCGGAGCCGGCGGTCAGATGAATGCCTATGTCGCTGCGGGCAAAAAGGTTGCCCTGGATCTCGTTGTAGGGAGCGTTGTAGACGAACAGCGCCTTGCCGTCCGCCCCCTCGATATCCCCCCCGGCCAGATTGGTCCCGATGCGCGCATCGGTCACCCGGTTTCGGGAGATGGTGCTATCCGTAATGAAATTCAGCAGCATGCCGTAGTTCTGGTCCCGCTCGGAGCGGTTGCCGGTGACCGTTAGCCGGCGCGACTGCATCAGGGCATAGCCGGTGCGGGTGTCGTGGGTATAGTTATCGGTCACAGTATTGTCATGGGCATACATGTAATGGATGCCATAACGCAAATCATACATTTCATTGGCGTGCAGAGTGCTGTTATTGGAGGTCTCGATGTAGATGCCGTCCCGCACCTGCCAGATCTCGTTATCAGCGACATAGCCGCCGTTGGTATTGGAGAGATGGATGCCATTGCCCCGATCCTGGGAGCGCAAGTCGATACGGCCACTGATGCGATTACCGACCACTCGCCAATTGTCGCAGCTGTCGAGCCAGATACCGCTCGCACTCTCTTCGATGCGGTTGCCGACAATAAGGACGCCAGCGCCCTCAGGAGTGACAAAGATAGCCGAATCAAGGTCGGTAAGGTCGACACCCGAACCCCTGATGGTCAACCCCTCGACGCGAACCCCGGGGGCGTCCACATAAAGCACATTGCCGATACCGCCACCATC
>NZ_FMWD01000025.1 GCF_900102855.1 Thiohalomonas denitrificans | reverse complement strand
CAGATAGGGACCGAACTGTCTCACGACGTTCTAAACCCAGCTCGCGTACCACTTTAAATGGCGAACAGCCATACCCTTGGGACCGGCTACAGCCCCAGGATGTGATGAGCCGACATCGAGGTGCCAAACACCGCCGTCGATATGAACTCTTGGGCGGTATCAGCCTGTTATCCCCGGAGTACCTTTTATCCGTTGAGCGATGGCCCTTCCATACAGAACCACCGGATCACTAAGACCAGCTTTCGCTCCTGCTCGACGTGTCTGTCTCGCAGTCAAGCACCCTTATGCCTTTGCACTCAATGCACGATGTCCGACCGTGCTGAGGGTACCTTCGTGCTCCTCCGTTACGCTTTGGGAGGAGACCGCCCCAGTCAAACTACCCACCACACACTGTCCTCGACCCGGATAACGGGCCGGAGTTAGAACCTCAAACATGCCAGGGTGGTATTTCAAGGATGGCTCCACCGGAACTGGCGTCCCGGCTTCAAAGCCTCCCACCTATCCTACACAAACAGGCTCAAAGTTCAGTGTGAAGCTATAGTAAAGGTTCACGGGGTCTTTCCGTCTAGCCGCGGGTACACTGCATCTTAACAGCGATTTCAATTTCACTGAGTCTCGGGTGGAGACAGTGTGGCCATCGTTACGCCATTCGTGCAGGTCGGAACTTACCCGACAAGGAATTTCGCTACCTTAGGACCGTTATAGTTACGGCCGCCGTTTACCGGGGCTTCGATCAAGAGCTTCGTCCGAAGACTAACCCCATCAATTAACCTTCCGGCACCGGGCAGGCGTCACACCCTATACGTCCTCTTACGAGTTTGCAGAGTGCTGTGTTTTTAATAAACAGTCGCAGCCACCTGGTCACTGCAACCCCCTTCAGCTCCACGAGCAAGTCGCTTCACCTAACGGGGGCACACCTTCTCCCGAAGTTACGGTGTTATTTTGCCTAGTTCCTTCACCCGAGTTCTCTCAAGCGCCTTGGGATTCTCACCCTGCCCACCTGTGTCGGTTTGGGGTACGGTCGCCTATGACCTGAAGCTTAGAGGCTTTTCCTGGAAGCTTGGCATCACCGACTTCACTCCCGTGGGAGCTCGTCATCACGTCTCAGAATGGCCACTCCGGATTTGCCTGGAATGACTCCCTACACGCTTAAACCGGGACTTCCAACACCCGGATCGGTTAGCCTTCTCCGTCCCCCCATCGCAGTCATACGCGGTACAGGAATATTAACCTGTTTCCCATCGGTTACGGTTTTCACCCTCACCTTAGGGGCCGACTAACCCTGCGCCGATTAGCGTTGCGCAGGAAACCTTGGGCTTTCGGCGTGCGGGTTTTTCACCCGCATTATCGTTACTCATGTCAGCATTCGCACTTCCGATACCTCCAGCATGCCTTACAGCACACCTTCGACGGCGTACGGAACGCTCCCCTACCATGCCAGTAAACTGGCATCCGCAGCTTCGGTATGTGGCTTAAGCCCCGTTACATCTTCCGCGCAGGCCGACTCGAACAGTGAGCTATTACGCTTTCTTTAAAGGATGGCTGCTTCTAAGCCAACCTCCTGCCTGTCTTAGCCTTCCCACATCGTTTCCCACTGAGCCACAATTTTGGGACCTTAGCTGGCGGTCTGGGTTGTTTCCCTCTCCACGACGGACGTTAGCACCCGCCGTGTGTCTCCCGTGATTGCACTTCCAGGTATTCGGAGTTTGCATCGGGTTGGTAAGCCGGGATGGCCCCCTAGCCGAAACAGTGCTCTACCCCCTGGAGTGAGACACGAGGCGCTACCTAAATAGCTTTCGGGGAGAACCAGCTATCTCCGAGCTTGATTAGCCTTTCACTCCGACCCACAGTTCATCCCCTAACTTTTCAACGTTAGTGGGTTCGGGCCTCCAGTGGGTATTACCCCACCTTCACCCTGACCATGGGTAGATCGCTCGGTTTCGGGTCTACTCCCAGCGACTAAGACGCCCTATTAAGACTCGGTTTCCCTACGGCTCCCCTAAATGGTTAACCTTGCCACTGAAAGTAAGTCGCTGACCCATTATACAAAAGGTACGCAGTCACCCCACGAAGGGGCTCCCACTGCTTGTACGCATACGGTTTCAGGTTCTATTTCACTCCCCTCTCCGGGGTTCTTTTCACCTTTCCCTCACGGTACTGGTTCACTATCGGTCGGTAGGGAGTATTTAGCCTTGGAGGATGGTCCCCCCATGTTCAGACAGGATATCACGTGTCCCGCCCTACTCGATTTCACTTCAATTGACCTTTCGCGTACGGGGCTTTCACCCGCTATGGCCACACTTTCCAGAGTGTTCCGCTAAATCAAAAGAAGCTTAAGGGCTGTTCCCCGTTCGCTCGCCGCTACTTAGGGAATCTCGGTTGATTTCTTTTCCTCCGGGTACTTAGATGTTTCAGTTCCCCGGGTTCGCCCCGACACCCTATGTATTCAGATGCCGGTGACCACCAAAAGGTGGCCGGGTTGCCCCATTCGGAAATCCTCGGATCAAAGCCTGTTTGCCGGCTCCCCGAGGCTTATCGCAAGCTACTACGTCCTTCATCGCCTCCTACCGCCTAGGCATCCACCATATGCGCTTATT
The DNA here is from genome assembly GCF_900102855.1 of Thiohalomonas denitrificans. Lineage (NCBI taxonomy): Bacteria > Pseudomonadati > Pseudomonadota > Gammaproteobacteria > Thiohalomonadales > Thiohalomonadaceae > Thiohalomonas > Thiohalomonas denitrificans. The sequence continues at coordinate 141 of NZ_FMWD01000025.1, read as the reverse complement.
CGCTTGACCATATAACCCCAAACAGTCTGGAATCATACGAACGAATAACACCTTGGCGGGCTTCCACTTTTCAGTAAAAACCCTATTAGCTGGGTTTCGGCGCGAATGCCGAACCCTTATCGCTGATGCTATGCAGCAACT
>NZ_FMWD01000024.1 GCF_900102855.1 Thiohalomonas denitrificans | reverse complement strand
TCGGCCGGAACCGAAGCGCGCAACACGTGAAAGCGGCCATCGACACTAACAGGCGACCAATCCACCAAGATATGCGGGCGAGTCGAAGGGCTAACCAGCCAGCTTGTCATTTCCCCGTAAACCAAAACGGCTTCCCCGAGTAGGCGTGGATTGCCGATAAGCCGGTCCATTCGCTTGATGTTGTACTTCTCCAGGGTGCTACTCCCGACACCGCGCCCCAGACCGGTAACGCTTACACACCGCTCGGCTAATGTGGATGAGACGGCTGCTTTGACGGCAACGTAGCGGCTCGCGTGCATGGTTTGACACAGCTCGGGGAGACACGTATCAAGGATGTCGGTGGCGTGCATCTTCTGCTCCTTTTCGGATGATTTCTTGGGCTTCGCAACCACAAGAAGATCACGTCAGGAGATGCATGTCCACCTCTTTTTCCTAGATTTCAGGTACTTAGCCCACGGATTCGTGGGGATTCCTCAGACTACGACCCCATTATTTGCATCACTTGGACAGGACAGGGTACCAACGGTCTTCTGGGGCGCCGCGTGGCGCCAGGGGCGGGATACCGAGCCTCCCACCGAAGCGGGTCCTGGTGCCTTGATCCAGATGTGTGACTGGCGCGGATCAGTCTTTCTGACCGCGACCCGAGACGAACGAGAACCCGGGCGCGTGTTTCGGCAGCTTTGTGAGCTGATCAGGCTCTGCTCAACGGGGTACCGCGGCTTCGGGGTACGGTATTGCCGACTTGAACGGAGGCGGCTAATGGGCGACCCCATTTATTCGGCCTTTACGTAACCGTCAAATAGCCTTTCCATGATTAAGCGTAGGTTTTCTGGCACGTCCTTCCAGGACTCACCCCAAGCACTTGCCCCCTTATAAGCCACAAATGGCTTTTCTGACGATGGCGGCGGGTATCCGAGAACGTCCTCCAGGCACTCTTCAAGGACTACAATCCTGTCAGGATCTCCTACCGCTTCCTGAATCGGCTGATTGAATTTTTCTGCCCCCGCAACTCCCGCATCCCTATCGTGCATTACTCGAAAATTTATAGACAAAGCATGAAAGTACCTAGCAATACCAATAATGGACGCTTTTCCGCGCGCCTTAATAACCTCAAAATCTGATGAAATCTTATTTCTCAACTCAGCCGGGAGACGTTTTAGCGCTTCTCGCAAAACGATATCTTCAGTATCACCTTCCACAAGCACCACCATCTTGGTAAAGAAGGCTCTGGCTACATAGTCATCAATCCGAAGCAGCATCTTTACGTAGTCTTTATCTTCATCATTCAATGCAACAAACTCGTCTGAAACATTGAAGGCAGCGCTTTCCGTAAAAACATCCTCACACCGGAAGCGATTCAACACCTGCCTGGGTTTTCGCGATAAGTCAATCAGGAACGGCGAATGCGTTGTGGCAACGATTTGCGAATTAACACCAGAAAGTTCATAGATGGTATCTCGCATCTGATTTGCCGCACTGGGATGAAGATAAATTTCAGGCTCCTCAAAGCCAATAATCAAACTACGTTCTGACTTATCCTCACGGGTCGACAGCCATTTCTGACGGAATCGCAACATTCCAAACACTGCGGACCGAACCATCCCGGTGCCTTGATGACTTACCGGTGTTTGAATATTGCTAGACATGGCTATTTCAAATGACGGCACCAAGGCCTTCTTGGGGTCACTGAGATCGGCGGTTGCATGAAGCGCCGAATCTGGAAATACGCTCGACAGGACCTTGTTGAGCTCAATCATCATTTTCCCGAACTCAGAGTTTTCGTCAGACGGATCGAGCTCTTTGGTAAGCTCATCTAAGTGCTTCTGCGCTTCTTTGTAGTTGTCGGACTGATCTCTGACGTCCTCAAATAGCTCGTTCAGAGTCTTTCCTAATACGCCTTTTTTTGGGTCGTCAATTTCATATGATGCTGCTTCAGCAGGAATCTTAAGGAACCGTGGCAAGCGGCTTAGGACGTTACCGGGGATACCTCCGGGATTTTGAAACCACTCTTCTTGGTCGCTAAGTTCCCAAATCTCATCAACTGCCTGCAACTTAATTTTGTCCTTCGCCGCGATGTTCTTCGCAAGATCTCCAAACAGTTCCTCAAATAGTTCTTCTGATGCACCCGCGTCAATAAAGTCTTGCGGGCTTTTGCATCCTTCGAACTGAGCAGCAAGTTTGCGCTCCTTAGACTTCAACTCTACGACTACATCTTTTCCTAATGGATAGCTCTTGCGATAGTAGATGGAAATCCCCGTCTCATCTGATCCGACTGGGACCTCGTATGTAAATGTACGCCCTTTAAAGCCACGCCATTCATCCGATTCTGTGGGCACGTTTCTAAACTCGGCTTCCAACACAACACAATCCGATAAAACCTTCTTCTCCCCCGTTTCTGCGTCGATCTCTGAGTAGTAATCAGCCTCTGGTATACGCTTATTCCCGGACAAAAGGTACTCGATCGCAATTAGAACAGAACTCTTTCCTGAGTTGTTTGGACCAATACAAAATGTTGCGTCTCCGAACTCCACATCGACAGATTGAAGTCGACGCAGCCCCTCAACATGCAGTCTATGAAGCCTCATCTCTCCCCCCAAAAATAAAATCTAATGTCGCGCTCTGCGGCAATTTTGGAGCGCAGCGAAAAATTTTCGGCAGCAGCGCCTTGTTAGCCCTTATCAACATACCTTAGAAGCTGAACCTTTTTTAGTGACATCAATGATAACCACATTTTCCGCATTTTCTTGCTGCATGGCCTTGAGTATCCTATTCACCTTTGCGATTTCAGCTTTCGTATAGCAAAGAATAACTTTGATGTCAGATATAGATTTAGATGCCTTCTTGTAGATTTCAGTCTGATTCTTCATATTTTTTTTGAGCGAAGTAGAGCGGCCGAGCTTAAACTCAATTATTGTCGAATCACGGCTTCCAAACGAAACCTTGTAATCGGCGGGGCCTCTACCATTATTTACTTCGGAGTTAACATCAATAGGAGACGCGAACCATGTTAGGCGAAAAATCCGTTGAACAGTATCCTCCGAAGCGATCGGTTTCCCATCTTTGTAGAAGATCCTATATCCATCGTTATCTTCTATCACCTGTTTGAGAAAATGAGCGCGCTTCAGTGCTTCACTGTAACTTGAGGGATTAATCTTATAAAAATCACTGTTTACAAAAATGTGCTTACAGAACTCAGTGAGAGTCGCGAGCAGTTCATCTCTCAATTTCGAAACCTTCTCGGACGAGAGAGCTGTAGCCTTGTCTTTCTCTGACTCCTTTTTCTTTATGTAGTAATCGAGGATTTCAGGGTACTTCTGGACGGTTGCATCAATAGCCCGTTCAATATCGTCTTTTTTGGGGTCGGTCGGCAACCGCTTCATAAAGTAGAGGTTTATCGCATCTCTTAGCGCAGTATTGTCAAGTGAATTCGCAATTCTTCGGAACTCGCTTGTGAAATCGCTGTGGCAAATGAAGGCATCATCCTTAGTCAGAATGTCAACTGGCGTTAGTAGTATGAAGTCTTCTTCACGGTCGCCTTTGTAAAAGTAAGGTAGCTCAAAGGATTCAGACTGCCAGATCATTAGATCCTGATCAAAATGGCACCGGACTGTGAATGTTTTTCTCTGCTGTTCATAAAGATGTTGCTTTGCGAACTTCTCCGAGTACTCAAGCAGGAACTCGAATATTAGATTAGTTGTAAAGTCGCTGATGAAATCACGGCCAATGCCAGATCCGACAAGTGTCAGTTTCTCAATATGAGAAGCATCTGTGACTGTTTCTGTCCCGAAGTTTCGATAGAAGCCATTGAAGGCGCTAATCAAATTCTTGGCAAATTTCGGGCCAAGACCTTTTCCATTGTTGCCCCACTTGCACAGGCCAAGCCAGTTCTGCCGGATTTCAGGGAACTGAAAAAGTGTCAGGCCGATAGATGGATTATTTACAGCAAGCTCTCGAAGATAAACCAAATGACCTACGATCTTTTCGTGAAGGGCCTGAAACTCTGGATCTGTAGAAGAAAAGAGCAGAAAAGGATCAACGAAAAGCGGGAGATCCTGAATTCAACCAATAAGTGCAACGCCCCCCTTCATCGCTTATGCGACCATCAGTTCGATGGGCGCTTTGTAGCCGAGCCGCTTTCGTGGTCTCAGGTTGAGCTTATTCTCGACCTCCTGGATCTGCTCTTTGCTGATCTTGGAAAAATCGGTTCCCTTCGGGAAATATTGCCTGATCAGCCCGTTCGTGTTTTCGTTCGTTCCACGCTCCCAACTATGATACGGCCGTGCAAAGTAGACATCACAGCCAAGCTGTTCGGTCACCACGGGGTGGTGGGCGAACTCACTACCGTTGTCGAGCGTCAGCGTTTCGACCTGACC
>NZ_FMWD01000023.1 GCF_900102855.1 Thiohalomonas denitrificans | reverse complement strand
GCTAACCAGTACTAATTGCCCGTGAGGCTTGACCATATAACACCCAAGCAGTTTGGTGTTTCGGTCGAATGCCGGACCCTTTTTTTGATGTACAGCAACTTCCCAGAACAAGGTCGATGACGCGACAGATGCGTCATTGACGAACGGTTTGCCTGGCGGCCATAGCGAATGGGAACCACCCGAACCCATGCCGAACTCGGAAGTGAAACCATTCAGCGCCGATGATAGTGCGGGGCTTCCCCGTGTGAAAGTAGGTCACTGCCAGGCTTTATAACAAGAAGGCCCCAGCACATTGTGCTGGGGCCTTTTTCTTTGGGTGAACAATTGGTGCAGTTTACGCCCGAGGGGCTCAAGCTGGCCGACTACTGCCCCCTTTTCTGAAAACCCGCTCTTAACGAAACGGCAGGGCAGGTGTAGATTATGTGTGGATTCACGATCAGGAGAAGGTTGTGTCCGGATACCGAAAAATCTTGCTTGCCGTGGATTTCACCGATGAGGCGGATCGGGTCTGTGAACGGGCCCTGTCCCTGGCAAACCTGTACGATGCTGAACTCTACCTCGTGCATGTGATCGAGCCCCTCATCATTGATCCGGCATACGATATCCTGCCGGCCCTTCCGGCAGGCTTCGAAAAAGAGTTGGCCGATAACGCCAGAGAGCGACTTCGGGAAATTGGCCACCGCCTCGGGATACCTGAAAACAGGCAAGCCGTAAAATTGGGCTCCACCAAAGCGGGTATTATTGGCCAGGCTGAAGAACTGGGCTGTGATCTTATCGTTCTGGGCAGTCACGGACGGCACGGGCCTGCGCTTTTGCTTGGCTCGACGGCCAATGCCGTGTTGCACAGCGCCTCCTGTGATGTGCTGGCGGTCAGGATTCACGACCAGTCGGGTGAATAACTGCTTTGAACGGTGAGCCGGGCGAAATTATCGAGCGTCTGGTCAGGCTGCTTGCGGATGGCCGATTCCACTCCGGGGAAGAACTTGGGCACTTGATGGGTATTAGCCGTGCAGCCGTATGGAAACGTCTGCAGCAGCTCGAGCCTTTGGGCCTATCCGTGCATTCAGTGCGTGGCCGTGGCCACCGGCTCGCGAAACCACTCGATCTTCTGAACCGTCAACGGATATTGGCGGGTATGGATGCCCGTGTCCTTGATCGGTGCGTCGGGCTCGACCTCAAATTTGCGGTCGATTCGACAAGTGCCCATCTGGGCCGGGTGGCCGGCGAGCACCCATCGGGCCACATCTGCCTGACGGAGTACCAAACGGCGGGCCGCGGGCGGCGGGGCCGGCGCTGGATCTCACCTTTCGGCTCCAATCTCTATTTTTCACTGCTTTGGCGTTTTCAAGGGGCCGGGCAGCTCGGCGGGCTCAGTCTCGCCGTGGCCGTTGCTGTCATCGAGGCCCTTGAGAGTGTCGGGGCGGCCCGGCTGGTACTCAAGTGGCCCAACGATGTGCTGTACGAGGATCGCAAGTTGGCCGGAATCCTGATCGAGGTAGCCGGTGAGGCAACGGGTGAGTGTCAGGTGATTGTGGGGATCGGAGTGAATATCGGGATGCCTTTACTGGATGGCAATCGAATCGATCAACCTTGGGCGGATCTCACGGAAACCGGCGCGCGCCTCGACAGGAATGGCACCGCGAGTGCGCTGATCGGGAGTTTGGTGCAGAGTCTGGAGCGGTTCGAACGATACGGATTACCCTGCTTTCTGAACGCCTGGCGAGCCCGGGATGCCCTTTATGGGCAACCGGTGACCGTTCAGTTCACCGATAGCGAGCTTGTCGGCATCGGGCGGGGAATTGATGAGGCAGGGCAGTTTCTGGTGGAACATGAGGAAGGAACCGAGAGGTTGAGCTATGGTGAGGTCAGCATCCGAAGGTGGGCAAGCTGATGCTCCTGGCGATTGACCTGGGCAATACCCGGCTCAAATGGGGAGTGTTTGACGAGGGGGGGCTGCAAGGGATGGGCGCGCAGCCCCTTTCGTTCGCCTTGGAACCGGAGGATTGGAGCGGCTTGCACGGAGTGGGCCGCCCCGAGCGGGTGGCCATCGCATCGGTTGGTGGAGAGTTGCGGGTTGCAGCCCTGCAGGAGTGGTTGACCCGGCAGTGGCAATGCCCCGTCCTGCGGCTGCAAAGCACTGCACATGCGGCGGGGGTGGCCAATGGCTATCGTGAACCGGCGAGACTGGGGGTGGATCGCTGGGCTGCACTGATAGCGGCCCGCTCACTTTCGACTGCGCCCACAGTCGTGGTGGATGCGGGTTCTGCCTGTACGATAGATGCCATGGATAGCGCAGGCCGGCATAAAGGCGGCTGGATTGCACCCGGACTGCGCTTGATGGAGTCGGCCTTGCTCGAGGGTACTCGGGAAGTGTCGATCGCATCGGAGTCGATCCTGGCGGTGGAATGGGGTGTAGACACCACGCAGGGGGTAAAGGCCGGTCAGGAGGCGGCTTTGGCAGGAATGGTAGAGCGCGCAGTCCGACACCTTGAGCGCGAAGAAAAAGCGCCGGTTGAGTGCCTGCTAACCGGGGGGGACGGCGGACGTCTGAAATCGCTTGTCGAAACACCTTGTCGTTATGACCCTGCGTTGGTCCTTAAAGGTATCGCACGGCTGGCAGGTACGGAGGCGCTCTGGCGATGAGGGCACTTTTTTTATTACTGATAGCCGCCAACCTGGCCTACTTCGCGTGGGAAGGGGTTTATCGGCCCCGACAGACGCCACCGCCTGAGGTCAAGATGCCGGCTGTCGAAAGTCCGGGTGGCACTTTGACCTTGCTTAGCGAAGCCCCCGTGCTGCCCGACAAGAGGGTCGCCGGTGTGGCCAATCGAGACCCGGCCGTAGCCGAAGCCCCTGAGCAGGCGGAGGCGCTTCCCTCCGAAACGGAACACGAGTCTCCTGTTATCTTGCCCCCGGAATGTTATCGAATTGCCGGCTTCCGGGAAGCGACCGATGCTGATGCGCTGACCGCGGCCATTCAGCAGAATGGTGCGCGACTCTCGGGCCGAGGCGCCAGTCAGATGACTCGGCGCAATCACTGGGTGTTGATCCCGCCGGTTTCGTCCAGGACTGATGCGCGAAGGGTTATCCGTGAGCTGCAGGCCTTCGGCATGAATGATTTCTACCTCGTGCGTAACGGTGAATACGCAAACGCGATCTCGCTTGGGGTATTCTCTACCGAAGCAGCGGCCCTGCAGCGACTGAAACGGATCCGCGCACTCTCTCTCTCCGGTCCCAATCCCCGCCTCGACCGTAAGGAAATGACGGCCAAACGTTATTGGGTAGAGGTGCAGTGGTCGGGCGCCGAAGAGCCGCCTTGGGAAAACCTCGTTTCGGAGAATCCCGAAATCGATGTGACTCGTATCTCCTGCCGTTCACCACGCTAAACCGGTAACTCTATTTTCTCTCCAGAGGTTAGCGTTGCACCCGATAGGCTGCTAGAATACGCCGCCTCCAATGCGAGGCGTGTGCTGGCGTAGCTCAGTTGGTAGAGCAGCTGATTTGTAATCAGCCGGTCGGGGGTTCGAATCCTCTCGCCAGCTCCATTGTTGGAATCTGCCGTGGGCAGATGGGTGACGCAAACGCTGCCCAAGATGAGCAAGCGCGCTAATGGTCTGTTGACAAATAGGCGCAAGAGGCCCAAAATTGCGGGCTTACGTTTTGGAGGGGTTCCCGAGTGGCCAAAGGGGGCAGACTGTAAATCTGCTGGCTCAGCCTTCGGAGGTTCGAATCCTCCCCCCTCCACCAGACACAGTAGCAAGGTGCCAGGAACGAACACGGCCTGCTGCCCGGTAGTCCGGGCTACTGGCGATGAGGTCCTGGAACCTGGCCCTGAATTGCGGGTGTAGTTCAACGGTAGAACCTCAGCCTTCCAAGCTGATGACGTGGGTTCGATTCCCATCACCCGCTCCAAGCTGAGGTACGAGATTACGAGATACGAGATACGAGAGCGGTCGGACGGAAAAAAGCCGTTCGTATCCCGAACCTCGTATCTCGTACCTGTTTCTGCCCACATAGCTCAGTCGGTAGAGCACTTCCTTGGTAAGGAAGAGGTCACCGGTTCAAATCCGGTTGTGGGCTCCAGTTTATCCGATGTAACGAAAGACGTCTGAGCACCGGTAGGAGGTCGTCCGAATGTCCAAGGCAAAATTTGAGCGTAAAAAGCCGCACGTAAACGTAGGCACCATCGGTCACGTCGACCATGGCAAGACTACGCTGACCGCGGCCATCACCAAAGTGATGGGTGAAAAGTGGGGCGGCGAAGCCCAGGCTTTCGATATGATCGACTCCGCACCGGAAGAGAAAGCCCGTGGTATCACCATCGCCACGGCGCACGTCGAGTATGAGTCGGAAGCCCGGCACTACGCTCACGTGGACTGCCCCGGCCATGCTGACTACGTGAAGAACATGATCACCGGTGCGGCGCAGATGGACGGCGCCATTCTGGTGGTCTCGGCCGCTGACGGCCCCATGCCGCAGACGCGTGAGCACATCCTGCTGTCCCGTCAGGTCGGCGTTCCCTACATCGTCGTCT
>NZ_FMWD01000022.1 GCF_900102855.1 Thiohalomonas denitrificans | reverse complement strand
TTGGGCTTCGCAACCACAAGAAGATCACGTCAGGAGATGCATGTCCACCTCTTTTCCCTAGATTTCAGGTACTTAGCCCACGGATTCGTGGGGATCCTTCAGGGTCAGAGTAAAATATCCGCGCGTGCGCGGGTTTGTGGCTCGTCCGCCGGCTATCTTTGCGGGTAACGATTAGCCGAGGAGGGGAGCGGATGTCGTCGAATCGATTGCTGCTTGCCGCCATTGGCATTGGGGCGGTGGCCGGCATGCGCACCATGACCGCGCCCGCTGCAGTCGCGTGGCGCGATCGCGGTTCCGCGGCAGCGCGCAGTCCGTGTGTGACGAGCGTTTTGGCGGGGCTCGCGATGTTGGAGTTGCTCGCGGACAAGATTCCGACTGCGCCCGACCGGGTGGAAACGGGCGCGCTTGCGGCCCGGGCGGCAAGCGGTGCGTGGAGTGCCGCGCAGTTCGCGAAACGGGGTGGGGGTCCGTTGCCGGGCTATGCCGCGGTCGGCGCTGGTGCTGCGGTTGCTTCCGCCTGGGGTTTTTACCGGCTCCGCCGTGCTGCAGGTCGTCTGGGGATTCCTGACCTATGGCTTGGCCTCGCGGAAGATTTGCTTGCGTTGGTTATGGCCAGCCGAGTGTCCCGCGCCGCATGGAATAAAGCTGGTGTCAAAGTTGAAGGAATAGAAGGAATAAATGGGGTCAGAGTAAAGTAAATCGGATAAGCTTGCCGGTGGATAAGACGGCACGCGGGGAAAAGGGGTCGGTGACAAGTGAGAATCCTTACAATTAGTATTTGTCACTGGAACCCTTTTCCAGACCCTTTTCCCAAGGAAGCCAGGCGGAAGTGTGATTCGTACTCGCGGAAAGAGATAGATTCTGGCAAGGATAGGATACCGAGGCGTCGGATGGGCAAGGTCAAGGCTCCCCGAACGTCACCAGTCCCAGGAACCCGTCCACGCACACCCGTTCCCCGGTCTCTACTAATCGGTCCGCGTTGGGCACACCCGTAACACAGGGAATTCCATATTCCCTTGCAATGATGGCTCCATGGATAAGCATGCCGCCGCGCCTTTCGACGATCCCCGCGGCCAGCGGGACGACGAAAGTCATACTCGGATCGATCGCATCACAGACCAGGACTTCACCCTTCCGGAACGCCAGTAAGTCCTCCCGGTGCCGTACCACACGGGCCGGTCCTTCAACATAGCCGGGCCCGGCGGGTTGTCCATACTGCTGCCGCACCTTTTCCGACGGGCCCGAAGCAGCCGATTCGCCGGAAGGCTGGTTTGAACCGGTCTCTCGGTCTGGCGACTTCCCCGTTCTCAGCCATTCCAATACCTGCTGCGTAGTCCAGCTGGAGGCCGAAGTTTCATCCGCCAGGTAGCGATTCATCGTCTTCGCGACGGTCTCTCTAACTAGGCGGTGAAATCGCTCCAGGTAAAGGTTATCGTCGTCTCGCAAGCGATAGCTGGCCCGGCCCAGGTCCAGCACCTCACGGGCGAAGTCCCTGCGCTCTTCAGGAAAGGCTAACAGGAAGCTTTCCTCGGAGAGCTCTTGTCGGTAGGGCGCCCGGACAGCTTCCCCCGTATTCATTTCGAGCAGAAAATCAACGAACCGACGACACGTCTCTGAATCCGATTCGCTTCCTCCAAGCCCAAACGCAAACTCTGCCAGGAATTTCCGGATGTCGTTCGACTGTGGACTGTCCGGTGGAATCTTTCCCTGTCGAAGAGTGCCGAGCAAGCCGGGCTCCGTCTTCAACGAGCCTGCAAGTTGCGTCAGCTTTTGGTTACGATCGAGCGACAATAGCTGCTGCCCCGCCAAAAGCCCTACAAACTCGTAGGGGTCCTCGGGCTTCACCTGATCGTTGTACACCATTCCGAACAACCTGACGCCGTGAGCGAACGGAATGTATTCATCCCAGTAGATGGCAGTCCATCGTTCTTCCGCCTCCAGCCGAAGCGCCAGGATATCGGCCAGACCCTCTCGATAATCAGGAAGCGAGACTTGCTCCAATTTATCCGCCTCGCGCGTCATGGCCGGAAGCCTCTCTCCTTCAATCCGAGACCTCAACTCCTTCAGACTGGCCAAACTCTTAGTAAGGCTGAGATACCACGCTCTCTTATTGCCCTTTTCTTCCGAATCCGTAAGTGCCTTACCCGTGGTGATCGGCCGAGTCTGCAAGAGATAGAGTGCACGGCCACGCGAGGTCCACTCCACGTCTTGCGCATCACCGTGTTCCCGTTCGCATTCCATGATCAGCCAAAACACCCTTTGCAGCAGCTCATCATCACAAGGGGAGCGGCTCTTCAGCGCTTCAGGCAGTGGTACCCGGGCCACCCCCGAGCCTGTCTGCGATACGAAATAGTCCTCGCGGACAGCCGGCTGGTTCCGAACCAAAAATCCATCCTCTCTCCTGAGAAACCATCGATCCGGTTCAATCGCACCCGAAACCAACCCTTCGTTCAATCCATAAACCGCTTCGACAACCGCGAGTTCCGGATCCGACGGAGCACGCGAGAAGCCAATCCCGGAAACCTCTCCTGCCACCATCGCCTGGACGACAACCGCCATAGCGCTATTCTCCACCTCCAGCTTGAGCTCTTTCCTATAGAGAAGAGCGCTATCGGACCACAGCGAGGCCCAGACCAGTCGAATATGGTTCAGAATTTCTTCCAGCCCAACCAGATTCAGGAAAGAGTCATGAAGGCCGGCAAAGGACGTCTGCTTCGAGTCCTCAGCCAGCGAAGATGATCGTACGGACACAGGTATTTGGTCCAGACCCTCCGAGCGAATAGCCTGCTCCAGTTCGGCCTGAAGATCCTCGGGGAAAGGAGCGCGCGAGAAAGCGGTACGGAGTCGCAGCGAAGCGTCCCACATCTCTTCCCACCGCATCTCGTCCAGCGGTTTGCGGGAAAGCTCCATGGCGATTCGTTCCCGGAGGCCATCGCTAACCAGGAAACGGCGATAACAGGAAGCAGTCAGACAGAGCGCCCGGGGAACGGGAAGTCCCACACGCATCATGCGGTCCAGAGCCAAAGCCTTGCCTCCCCATTCTGGAGACTCGGTGGCTTGACCAAGAATAGCAACCCAGGTCATGGTTCGGGCCGGTATTCGCTGACGTTGCCAAAGGCTTCGACGAAATAATAGACCTCAACTTCGAAACAGAAAACCTGGCAGGTGGGAGCATCCACGAAGTTCTTCAGATACGGGTGACGGATAAGCAATAGCTTCTTGGCGACCGAAAGAGTTTCACCCTCCAGGGGGTGAGTGCGGCCCAACACGGTCACTGCACAGGCGCGGTGGAAATCGGAGGAAGTATTCTCCCTGTCATCCACCAGGAGGGAAGCCCGGTCATCTTCACTGAGATTCTTGAACTTCCGGGTTGAACGGTTCGTTACGAAATAGAAGCAGGTCAGATCCGAGCTTGCGGCGAAGGCCATGAGATTGTTGTACGGCGAACCATCCCGCTTGGTCGCCAGGACCGCCAGCTTCTGGGAATCCAGGAGACTCTGAATCCTCTTTTTCAGGCTCATTTCACGCACCTTTCGGCCGGGCCAATTCCGGGGGCAATCCACCTATTTCCCTGCCGACCATCGGACTCAAATAGATATACTGACCCGGATGCCCGGTACCCCCAGGGGGGAATTCGCCCGTTGCGTTCGCTCATGGGTTACTTCCTGTTTTTCCGGTGGCATGGAGTGGGCGGATGAGGTTGGCCACCAGCGCGGTCCAGCCGGTTTGATGGGATGCGCCCAGACCCCGGCCGGTATCGCCATGGAAATATTCGTGGAACAGCAGATGGTCGCGGAAATGGGGATCGGTCTGCAGCTTTTCGTGGTCGCCGTATATCGGCCGGCGACCGTCGGGACCGCGGCGGAACAGTCTGAGCAGCCGTTCAGCCAACTGGTCCGCGATGGCGTCGATGGAAAGCCGGTTGCCCGAGCCGGTAGGGCATTCGATCCGAAACTCCGGACCGTAGTACTCGGCGAAGCGGCGCAGGGCGACGATCAACAGGTAGTTGATGGGAAACCAGACGGGGCCGCGCCAGTTGGAGTTGCCGCCGAACATCGTCGAGAGCGATTCGCCGGGCTCGTACTGCACCTTCATCTGCGTTCCCATACAGCCGAACACGTAGGGAGCATCGGCATGGGCTCGGGAAAGTGAGCGGATTCCGTAGTCGGACAAAAACTCCCGCTCGTCCAGCATTCGCCGAAGCAGGTGCTTCATCCGATGCTCGCGCAGCAGCGACAGTAGCCGGACGTCGCCGCGGCCGGGTTCGTTCCAGTGGGAGACCAGGGATGCCAGGTCGGGCCGGTATTTGAGAAACCAGTTCAGCCGCCGCTTGAAGTCCGGCAGGCGATCGAGCAGCTCCGGTTCCAGGATCTCGACCGCAAACAGCGGGATCAGGCCCACAATGGATCGCAGCTTCAGCGGCCGCATCGTGCCATCGGGCAGGCGCAGCACGTCATAGAAGAACTGGTCTTCCTCATCCCACAGGCCGATCCCCTGATCGCCGATATTGTTCATCGCCTCGGCGATATAGAGGAAGTGCTCGAAGAACTTGGTGGCGAGGTCGTCGTAGACGCGGTTGTACTGCGCCAGCTCCAGCGCGATGCGCATCAGGTTCAGTGTGTACATCGCCATCCAGCTGGTGCCGTCGGCCTGGTTGATGTAGCCGCCGTTCAGCGGTGCGCTGCGATCGATAACCCCGATGTTGTCCAGTCCCAGAAAACCACCCTGGAATACGTTATGGCCCTCGGCGTCCTTCCGGTTTACCCACCAGGTGAAGTTCAGCAGCAACTTGTGCAGGGTACGCTCCAGGAAGTCGGTGTCGCCGACGCCGCCGGCGGCATCCCGCTCGGCCTTGTAGACCTCCCACGCCGCCCAGGCGTGGACCGGCGGGTTGACGTTGCCGAAGTCCCACTCGTAGGCCGGCATCTGGCCGTTGGGATGCAGGTACCATTCACGGGTCATCAGCAGCAGTTGCTGCTTGGCAAGCTGCGGATCCACCTGCGCCAGCGCGATGCAGTGAAAAGCGTGGTCCCAGGCCGCGTACCAGGGGTACTCCCATTTATCCGGCATTGAGATCACGTCGGCATTGTTAAGGTGGCGCCACTCGCTGTTGCGGCCGTGCCGACGTTCGGGGGGCGGCGCAGGAAGGCCCGGATCGCCGTCCAGCCACTGGGGTATATCGAAGTAATAAAACTGCTTGCTCCAGATCATGCCGGCCAGCGCCTGGCGCTGGATGGCCGCGGCCTCGGCATCGGGCAGTCCTTGCTGCCTCACAGCGTAATAGGCGTCGGTCTCCTCAATCCGTTGCTGCATCACCTGGTCGAAATCCGCAAAGGGCGCCTCATGATTATCGCGCACCGGAGAGTCCCGCTCCTGCGCGTCCTGCGCCCGCGGGATTAGTACATCCCTGTACGTCAGGCGCAGGCGGACCTGGACGCTGGCCTGGGCCGGAACCGTGAAGTGATAGTGGCCCGCCGCCTTGGTGCCGTTTTGCTGCGGATTGATTGCGTGGTGTTCGCCTTCGATGAGGTAGTCGTGGAAGGCGTCCTTGAAGTGGCCGTCGGCGGCCAGGCCGTACAGGCGGCGCAGATTGGTGTCGTTGTCGCAAAACAGCAGATTGGGCTCGCCATCGAAGTGGCAGTGATAGCGGCCTAACTTCCGGTGCTTCACCACCACGCATCCGGTCTCAGAGGCGGAGAGTCGCGGCCGGGTCGGGTCGTAGCCCCACGACCAAGTATTGCGAAACCATAGCTGCGGCAAGAGGTGCAGGGGCGCCGCCTCGCTACCGCGGTTATGGACGGTGACCCGCATCAGAATGTCGTTCACATCGGCCTTCGCATATTCGATGAATACGTCGAAGTAGTGGTCGTCCTCGAACACGCCGGTGTCGAGCAACTCGTATTCGGGCTGCTCCTTGCCGCGGCGCCGGTTCTCCGCCAGCAATTGCGCGTAGGGAAAGGCGCGTTGCGGATACTTGTAGAGCATCTTGAGGTAAGCATGACTCGGCGTGGCGTCCAGGTAATAGTAGAGTTCCTTGACGTCCTCCCCATGGTTGCCCTCGCTGTTGCTCACGCCGAACAATCGCTCCTTGAGGATCGGGTCACGGCCGTTCCATAGCGCGAGTGCCAGGCAGAGCCGCTGTTTGTCGTCGCTGAAGCCGGCAATGCCGTCCTCGCCCCAGCGGTAGGCCCGGCTGCGGGAGTGGTCGTGGGGGAAGTACTCCCACGCCTCGCCATTGGCGCTGTAATCCTCGCGCACCGTTCCCCATTGCCGTTCGCCCAGATAAGGCCCCCAGCGGTGCCACGGCGCCTCGCCCCCGGCCTGCGCCATCAGGCGGCGCTTCTCGGCGTCAGGGGGGCGTGCGGTGTTCTTTCTTTCCATGAGGACTTGATAGCACGTGCCGCGGCACCTTGCCGGCGGGGTGCAGTTCGGGCGCCGCCGATAAATGCGAGGAATACGGAAAAGCGAAAGGGGAGGGATGGGTCAGAGTAAGATTAAATCTGTAATCATCCTCCACATGACCAGTGGGTGACTTGGCAGGGATTAACGAAAGGCAAGAAGGCCGAGAGCAGCGCCTGGAATAAATGGGGCCAGAGTAAAATAAATTTGCCCTGGGGCCGAGCAGCAGTCGCTATTAAGATTTCTATGCATCTATTTCGCCACAAGCTGTTCGGGGCCTTCCTGCGGCTGCACAGGAGGATCAACTCGAAGGCACCGACATTGGCTTGGCTACGCTACAGCGCATCGTCCATCGCTTTGGGGGGGCTGGGCCCAGGGCAAACCGAGCGAGGGAACCACATTCTATTTCACCCTGTTATCCGGCGGGGAAGATATCGACAGCCATTTTGGGTCTCGGTACGAACAGGTAGCGATTGGCCCCTTGGCATGCCGGAGCTTTCCTGGATTGAGAAAGCAACGCCCGGGGGTATGTGATCTTGCCGGAGGCGTCCCGTTGCAAAAACGACCGCACTCAAATGGAGCATAAGCCTGCCTCAAGCACCAGAGCGGTGCGCCGTAGCCGGAGGTACAGATTTAAGTCATTGTTTCATGGTTGAGCACCGCGATGGTGCGCTTCTTGCAGCACCTTGCGCCAAACACGAGCAAGGGGTACCACAATGGAGCATGCAACCGCTGCCGACACACTTTTCGTGCTTCTCGGCGCCATCATGGTGCTGGCCATGCATGCCGGCTTCGCCTTTCTCGAGGTGGGGACGGTGCGCTTCAAGAACCAGGTTAATGCGTTGGTGAAGATCCTCTCCGACTTTGGGATCTCCACCATCGCCTACTTCTTTGTCGGCTACGGCGTGGCCTACGGCGTCACCTTTTACGACGGTGCGGCTTCGCTGACCGAAGCGAACGGCTATGAGCTGGTGAAATTTTTCTTTCTGCTCGCCTTCGCGGCGGCGATCCCCGCCATCATCTCCGGCGGGATCGCCGAGCGAGCGAAGTTCCTGCCCCAACTGGCTGCGACCTTCCTGCTGGTTGCGTTGATCTACCCGCTGTTCGAAGGGATCGCCTGGAACGGAAATTTCGGCATCCAGGCCTGGCTGGCCGAAACCTTCGGCGCCGAGTTCCATGACTTCGCCGGCTCGGTGGTGGTGCATGCTGTGGGGGGCTGGGCGGCACTGGCGGCCGTGGTGCTGCTGGGACACAGGAAGGGGCGCTACGGAAATAATGGCGAAATCTTCGCCCACCCACCCTCCTCGATTCCGTTCCTGGCACTGGGCGCCTGGATCCTGACTGTGGGATGGTTCGGTTTCAATGTCATGTCGGCCCAGTCCCTCGAGGGGATTAGCGGTCTGGTGGCAGTAAACTCCCTAATGGCCATGGTGGGCGGTACGCTGGCTGCATTGGCCGCCGGGCGCAACGACCCGGGCTTCGTCCATAACGGTCCGCTGGCCGGGCTGGTGGCGGTCTGTGCCGGCTCCGATCTGATGCACCCTCTGGGGGCGTTGATAACGGGCGGTGTAGCAGGGGTTCTTTTCGTCATCACCTTTACCCTGACCCAGAACCGCTGGCGCATCGACGACGTGTTGGGCGTCTGGCCGCTGCACGGCCTCTGTGGCGCCTGGGGCGGTATTGCAGCCGGCATCTTCGGCAGCGCTGCGGCGGGTGGCCTCGGTGGTGTCGCGTTCGGGTCCCAGGTGGTCGGGACACTCATCGGCGTGGCAGTGGCGCTGGTCGGAGGACTGCTGGTTTACGGGGTCCTCAAGAGGAGCGTCGGCATCCGCCTCTCCGAAGAGCAGGAGTTCGAGGGCGCGGATTTGGCCATCCACAAGATCGCCGCTTCCCCCAGCTTCGATTGAACAAAGGCATTGGCCGGCTTGCGATTCGCAAATAGAGAGGTGATCAGGGCTGGCGGATAAATATAGGATAAATGGGATCAGAGTAAAATAAACGACCCCATCTGGGGAATTTGATGCCTAGGGGATGGGCGTGGTGGAAGAGAACGGCATCCTAGGGGATGGGGGTGGCGTTTTTGTTTATTGTGTACGAATAAAGGGTAGGTTAAGCCGCATTAGGTACGGTTTTCCCTGTTGGGTGCGGGGTACCCGTTAAATACCCAACCACTGCCCGGACTTCTTCATAGCAACCTCCTGGCTCAGGATTGTGCCAGAAGGCTCTACTTCTTACCTGTCTACTCCGAGGGGAAGCTTACGCAAGGCGCAGCAGGGTGTGGTGGTGTACCGGTCGAAGCTGCATGCCACCCTCAATCGTAACTTTCAGCTCCTGCCCGGTGCAGAATGGCTGAAGCTGCTGCTTCGGCATGTGCCGGACAAGGGGGAGCACTTGGTGCGGTACTACGGCTGGTACAGCAACCGGGCGCGGGGAGAGCGGTCAAGACAGCGGGAAAATGAAGGGAATGAGCCGGTGCAAGTTGAGGAGGATGAGGGTGCGTCCGCCGATCCCGGAAATGGCGGTGTTTTGGGGGGCTTGGGCTTGGTTTAGCGCTTCTGATGCTTTGCGGGCGCGAAGCAAATTCCTATCAAATCTGTCCGATTTTTACAATCCATCTTGAGTTTTGATCGTCTATCCTGCTCTGGCCACCGTGCCCCAATTCCCATGGTTCCTACGGTATGAAGGAGAGGACCGAAGCGAACGCGCCAGAAGAAATGGATGAACAACAAGTGAGAGAGTTATTATGATTGAGTTAAAAAGGCATCACTATATAAGCGCTGCCCTGCTTCTGTTTTGCTCATTAGTTCTGACTGCGTGCGGTGGTGGTGATAGCGATGGCGATGGTTCCAGCTCACCGGAGGAACCAGAGGAACTGGAAACACGGGAGGAACCGGAGGAACCGGAACTCAGCCTGACGCCGCAGAGCATCAAGACCTTCCACTTCGGCTGGGCGGATGTCAGCAATGAAACCGAATACCGCCTGCTTGAAAACCCTGATGGCAGCACAGGCTTCGCCCAGATCGCGACGATTGCCGCTGACAGCGACAGCCACGATCTGGTGGTCTCCCTGCCCAAACGCATCAACGCCAGCTATATCCTTCAGGCTTGCAACGATGCCGGCTGTGCCGACTCCGCCGAGGTCGCGGTGAGCGGTGCACTGGTCGACGCCATCGGCTATGCCAAGGCCTCCAACACCGATGCCGACGACCAGTTCGGCCGCGCGCTCAGCCTGTCCGCCGACGGCAATACCCTGGCGGTGGGGGCGCGCCAGGAGGGCAGCAAAGCCACCGGTATTGACGGCGACCAGACCGACAACTCGGCCTCAAGCAGCGGCGCGGTGTATGTTTTCACCCGCAGCGGTGGCAGTGCGTGGAGCCAGCAGGCCTACGTCAAGGCTTCTAATACCGAGACCTTCGACCGGTTCGGCAGCGCGCTCAGCCTGTCCGCCGACGGCAATACCCTGGCGGTGGGGGCGTATGGTGAAGACAGCGTCGCCACCGGTATCGGCGGCGATCAGGGCGACAACTCGGCCTCAAGGAGCGGCGCGGTGTATGTTTTCACCCGTAGCGGCAGCGATTGGAGTCAGGCGGCCTACGTCAAGGCCTCCAACACCGAGGCCGAAGATGAGTTCGGCGGTGCGCTCAGCCTGTCCGCCGACGGTGACACCCTTGCGGTGGGGGCGCATTACGAAGGCAGCGCTGCCACCGGCATCGATGGCGACGAGGGGGACAATGCGGCCTACAAGAGTGGCGCAGTGTATGTCTTCACCCGCAGCGACACCACTTGGAATCAGCAGGCTTACGTCAAGGCATCCAACACCGAGGACAGGGACAGGTTCGGCGTCGCCCTCGCCCTGAGTGACGATGGTGACACCCTGGCGGTGGGGGCAAACTCGGAGGAGAGTACTGCGACCGGTATCGACGGTGACCAGGCCGACAACTCGGCCGGAGCCAGCGGGGCGGTGTATGTCTTCACCCGCAGCGACACCACCTGGAGCCAGCAGGCCTACGTCAAGGCCTCCAACGCCGAGGCCTCCGACTACTTCGGCGGCGCGCTCAGCCTGTCCGCTGACGGTGACACCCTGGCGGTGGGGGCGAGTGGCGAGGACAGCGTTGCCACCGGCATCGGTGGCGACCAGAGCGACAATTCGGCCTCAAGCAGCGGCGCGGTGTACGTTTTCACTCGTAGCGGAAGTGACTGGAGTCAGGGGGCCTACGTCAAGGCCTCCAACACCGAGTCCGGGGACATGTTCGGTGGTGCGCTTAGCCTGTCCGCTGACGGTAATACCGTGGCGGTGGGAACGATGAACGAAGACAGCGTCGCCACCGGCATAGACGGCGACCATACCGACAACTCGGTATCAAGCAGCGGCGCGGTGTATGTTTTCACCCGCAGCGGTGGCAGTGACTGGAGCCAGGAGGCCTACGTCAAGGCCTCCAACACCGAGGCCTACGATTGGTTCGGTGGCGTGGTCAGCCTGTCCGCTGACGGCGACACCCTGGCGGTGGGGGCGCATGGTGAGGACAGCGAAGCCGCCGGCATCGACGGTGATCAAGCCGACGACCTGTTGGGGATGAGCGGCGCAGTGTATCTCTACTAAATCTGTCGTAGCCAGCCTGCCATTTTATCCAGGCAATAAATCAATCCTGTGGTGAGGGTTCGCTGAATCCCGCTCGCAATAGGTACTGCTGTGCACCAAGTATCCAGCGTTCCCTCGCCATCCACTTTCTTTTACGAAACCGGTCTCGGTCGGGTGCGATGATAAATGGGGTCAGAGTCTGAAGGATCCCCACGAATTTCACGAAGACACGGCTAATTCTGGACCCCGGAAAATTGTCCTGATTTGTCGTAGCTTTGTAGTTGTCATCTGAATGTCGCCCCGCGAGATCACTCGCAGCCCCAGGAAGACGCAGGACAGGACGGCTCGGGAACGGATGGTATTGGCTTGGTAGCCTCGGTCAATTCCCT
>NZ_FMWD01000021.1 GCF_900102855.1 Thiohalomonas denitrificans | reverse complement strand
CCCGTGGCTTGGTCAGGTCGAAACGCTGACGCTCGACAACGGTAGTGAGTTCGCCCACCACCCCGTGGTGACCGAACAGCTTGGCTGTGATGTCTACTTTGCACGGCCGTATCATAGTTGGGAGCGTGGAACGAACGAAAACACGAACGGGCTGATCAGGCAATATTTCCCGAAGGGAACCGATTTTTCCAAGATCAGCAAAGAGCAGATCCAGGAGGTCGAGAATAAGCTCAACCTGAGACCACGAAAGCGGCTCGGCTACAAAGCGCCCATCGAACTGATGGTCGCATAAGCGATGAAGGGGGGCGTTGCACTTATTGGTTGAATTCAGGCTTCCGTAAGTTGGAGATAACTCAGGACGAGACTGGTAAGCTCGGGCATTTTCGCCATGACTCTTTCGTGGATGGGAGTCACTTCAAGGATGCGGTTCACCTGTATGTGTTCGACAAGAAGCTGAGATTACTAGCGTTGGATGCTCTTGAACGAATAGAACTAGCAATACGCGTCGATATAGCTCATCTGCTTGGCGAGCACGATCCCTATGCTCACGAAGAACCGAATCTATTTCATGGGAACTTTGCTAAGAAGACTAACGGCGACGGAAAAACGCAGCACCAACTCTGGTTGGAGCGGTATAAAGATCTGGTTCATCGTGCACGCCGGGTGCCATTTGTTGAACACTACCTGGAAAAATATGGTCAATTACCTATTTGGGTGGCTATAGAGATATGGGATTTCGGACTGATGTCAAAAATGTATGCTGGGATGCAGCACAAACATAAAGGACAAATCGCGGCTAAATATGGTGCAAAGGATGGCAAAGCATTTGCTGGCTGGTTACGCGGTTTGAACTTTATTCGCAATGTATCGGCACACCATAGCCGCCTATGGAATATCAATGTATTAGAACGTGCCCCGCTACTTCAGGATGATGAGAACTGGAAGCAGTTGAATGATGCAAGGCCCTTCTTCTATTTCTGCCTGATGCAAAAACTGATGCGGGTAATCTGCCCTAACTCACACTGGGCACAACGTTTTACCGAATTGATGGGCGAGTTCCCCGATGTAGGTTGTAGTGCGGTCAGTCTGGAAGACTTTGGCTTGATCGAGGGGTGGCAAGCGTGGGATTTATGGAGCCAGAAATGAAAACCGACACGTACACAGGAGTGCAGAGGTGCCGGGCATATTGGTAATGATCGTAGCCAATGGCTATTTGGAAGTAAAGTTTTACTTTACTGCTTTTGGTAGTGTTCTGGTGGGTTCTTTGCCAAGTATGTCACGTATTTCAATGGGTTATGGTAAATGATCACTGAAGATCAGCTCGAAAGATTGTGCCTAAGCTGGTTCCAATCCCTAGGCTACGACCACTCCCGTGGATACGACATCGCCCCGGACGGCGATAGCCCCGAACGTAGCGACTACCGCCAGATCGTGCTCTTCGACCGCCTTCTCGCCCAGTTACAGAAGATCAACCCGCATACCCCGCTCGCCGTCCTCGAATCGGTCAGCCAACAGATCGCCAAGCCGGAGACCCCGGTGCTGATCAAGAACAATCGTGCCTTCCATAAGCTGCTCTTGGAGGGGGTGAAGGTTGACTACAAAGAAGCTGGCGAGGAGCGGAGCGACTATGTGCAGCTCGTCGACTTTGCCGACATAGGCAACAACCAGTTCCTGGTGGTGAACCAGTACACCCTTATCGGTACGAAGGGAAAGCGCCGTCCTGATCTGCTCGTTTTCATCAACGGCCTGCCGCTGGCGGTGATCGAGCTGAAGAACCCCGCCAACGAGGGGGCCGATGTCTGGTCTGCCTACCAGCAATTGCAGACCTATAAAGAAGAGATCCCCGATCTCTTCATCTTCAACGAGGCGCTGGTGGTGAGCGATGGGGTGAATGCCCGGATTGGCTCCCTCACCGCGAACAAGGAGCGTTTTCTGCCCTGGCGCACCGTGGCCCATCAGGATGACAAGCCGCTGTTCGAGTATCGGCTGGAGACGCTGGTGAAGGGGTTCTTTAAGCCGGAACTCCTACTCGACTACCTTCACTATTTCATCCTCTTCGAGCAGGACGGCGATAGCCTGATTAAGAAGATCGCCGGCTATCACCAGTTCCATGCCGTGCGCGAGGCGGTGCGGGCGACGGTGACGGCCGCCCAGCGGCACAATATGGCCGAGGTCCGCGCTGACTATGCCGACCGGGTAAAGCCCGGCTCTGGCAAAGCGGGGGTGGTGTGGCATACCCAGGGTTCGGGAAAGTCGATCTCCATGGTCTGTTACGCCGCTAAGCTGACGGCACAACCGGAGATGAACAACCCGACCATCGTGGTGGTGACCGACCGTAACGATCTGGATGGTCAGCTTTTCAACACCTTTAGTCTGGCGGCGGACACCTTGAAGCAGACACCCGTGCAGGCGGGCGACCGCGACGATCTGCGTGAGATGCTGGCAGCGCGCCAGTCGGGCGGAATCATCTTTACCACTATCCAGAAGTTCGCACTGTTGGTTGATGAGGCACACCACCCGGTGCTGAGTGAGCGCCACAACATCGTGGTGGTGAGCGACGAGGCGCACCGCAGCCAGTACGGTGACAAGGCAACGCTCAATAAGAAGACGGGCAAATACTCCTTCGGCTACTCCAAGCACCTGCGCAACGCCGTGCCCGGGGCTACGTTTATCGGCTTCACCGGCACCCCCATTTCGGCCCAGGACAAGGACACCCGCGCGGTCTTCGGCGACTACGTCTCTATCTACGACATTCAGGATGCGGTGGACGATGGGGCCACGGTGCCCATCTACTACGAATCCCGCCTGGCCAAGCTCGACATCAAGCAGGCGGAGATTGACGCACTGAATGACGATGTGGACGAGGTCTTCGAGCAGGAGGAGGACATCGCCGCCCGCGAGAAGGCGAAGTCGAAATGGGCGGCGCTGGAGAAATTGGTCGGCAGTACGCCCCGGATAAAGGAGGTCGCCGAAGACCTGGTCGCCCACTTTGAGAATCGCACCACGACCATGCCCGGTAAGGGAATGATCGTCACCATGAGCCGGGAGATCTGCGTCGATATGTATGACGCCATCGTCGCCCTGCGCCCCGACTGGCACGACCCCGATCCAGCCAAGGGGGCGATCAAGGTGGTGATGACCGGCTCTGCTTCCGATAAGTCCAAGCTACAGCCCCACATCTACAACAAGGAGACGCGCAAGCTCTTCGAGAAGCGCTTCAAGGATGAGAACGATCCACTACAACTCGTGATTGTGCGCGATATGTGGCTTACCGGTTTCGATGCCCCCGCCTGCCACACCATGTACGTGGACAAGCCGATGCGCGGCCATAACCTGATGCAGGCCATCGCACGGGTGAACCGGGTGTTCAAGGATAAGCCGGGCGGGTTGGTGGTGGATTACATCGGAATCGCCAACGAATTGAAGCATGCGCTGAAGGACTACACCGACTCCAAGGGCAGGGGCGAACCGGCCCACGACAACCACGAGGCTTACGCCCGCCTGCTGGAGGAAATGGACAAGCTGCGCGGTATGATGCACGGCTTCAATTACAGCCGCTACGAGACCGATGCCTTACAGCTGCTACCGGGGGTGATGAACCATATCCTCGGTCAGGACGAAGGCAAAAAGCGCTTTCTCAATTTGATGGCGGTGATCCGCGCCGCTTACACGCTCTGCGGCACGCTGGACGAGGTGGAGCCGCTGCGTAAGGAGATCGCCTTTTTCTCGGCGGTGAAAGCCGCCATCACCAAGTACACCAGCATCGACAAACGCCGCACCGATGAGGAGCGTCATTCTGCGCTCAGGCAGATCATCGACAACGCCATTGTTTCCGAGGGAGTGGCCGACGTCTTCGATCTGGTCGGGTTGGATAAACCCAATATCGGCATGCTCTCAGATGAATTCCTGGAGGACGTAAAGAACCTCCCGCAAAAAAATCTGGCGGTAGAGCTCCTGGAGAAGCTGTTGCGCGACGAGATCAAAGCGCGGATGAAGACGGACGTAGTCTCGGAGAGGAAGTACTCCGAACGCATTCTTGAGACTTTACGTAAATACCACAACCGATCCATCGAAACGGCCCAAGTCATCGAGGAACTGATCGAACTCGCCAAAACCATGGAGCAGGACCTGGCCCAAGCCGAAAAGCTGGGGCTTAACGATGATGAGGTTGCCTTCTATCGGGCTTTGATTCAAAACGAATCGGCAGTTCGGGAAATGAGCGATAGCGATCTACGCGAACTGGCGAGGTACATAACCGAACAGTTGCGTAAGAGCACCACGATCGACTGGCAAGTTCGCGATAGTGTGCGCGCCAAGCTTCGTAACCTAGTCCGGCGGGCACTAAAAAAGTGGAAATATCCGCCCGATGGGGCCAATGATGCGATTGATTTATGCCTGCAGCAGGCAGAAGTGCTTTCCAACGCGTGGACGCGTTAACGGAAGTCTAAAAAAGGCTAGGAGGTCAGTTAGCGGTGGTCTTTGGAGAACTCGATTCGGCGTTCAGCCTTGCCGAACGGATAGGTAAGTGGGTGAAGCGTCGCAATATCCGGGCGTACAGCGAGGAGACCGTTTCCGCGAGGTTCGTTTGTCTTTTTGAGAATCATGGGGTACACCGCCGGAAAAGTGTCGAATTCCTTTACCGTCGAGTTGCACCGCCGCTCGCTGATCACTAGGCCCGATTCTAAGACAAAACCTGCACGAGGAAGTCATGGCCCTTTACGAAATGGATCAAAACAGCATCAGAAAGCTGAGGGAGACCACTTTCGTTTCTTACGGATTGAAGGAACGAGGTGACATTCAGCGTCTTCTCAAAGAACGCATCGAGGTGATTGCACCAGGCACTATGGTTCTTGCCGAAGAGTTTGGCGAATGGGAGGCGAGCCGAAGGCGGATCGATTTACTGGGATTGGACAAGGATGCCAACCTCGTTGTCGTGGAACTAAAGCGCACTGAAGATGGTGGTCACATGGAGCTTCAAGCACTCCGGTATGCGGCTATGGTGTCGACTATGACGTTCGATAAAGTGGTCGAAATCTACGAACGTCATTTAGGTATTGACGGTGCCGATGTGGAAGCACGTACGGCCATACTCGATTTTCTTGAATGGGATGAGGTTGACGAGGACAGCTTCGCTCAGGATGTTCGTATCGTATTGGCCTCTGCCGAATTCTCCCGCGAGCTGACGACCACAGTCATGTGGCTCAATGAGCATAACCTTGATATTACCTGTGTGAGGCTCAAGCCATATGATTATGACGGTCGGCTCATACTTGACGTGCAACCGATAATTCCTCTTCCGGAAGCTGAGGAATATCAGGTTCGGGTAAGAGATAAGGTCCAGAAGGAGCGCAAGGCTCGGGAGAGTGGGCGAGATCTGACGCGCTATGACGTTTTCGTTGATGATGACAAGTATCCGAATCTCGCTAAAAGAAGAGCAATACTGGCCGTTTTTAGAGGAGTCTACTCAAAAGGCGCAAACCCGGAAGACGTAGCAAAGCTCATCGACTGGAAACCGAATCTGGTTCGTAGCGCAGAAGGGACACTTGGTTCAGGCGAAATGTACGATGCGATAACGGAACAGCTGGAATCGGAAGGCAAAACATCGACTGCAAAGCGTTACTTTCTGGCGGATGATGAACTGATGCACGCGAATGGGCGCACCTACGCTTTGACGAAGATGTGGGGTCGGTCGACAGTTGAGGCTATGCAGGTGATCGTCGATAAATATTCTGATCTTAACGTTTGTTTCCGGGAGGCCGAGATCTAACCGGCTTTCGGCCACTTGCTTAGGGGTAATTGGCGTGTCCCCGATTATTCCGCAAAAGGACCGCAGTCTAGACTGGTGACTTACAAGCACCCGCTTGGGTTGCCCTTTAGATTGGTGATGGATGCAAGCCATGACCCGGTTGTTACTCCCGCTGCTGTTTGGCCTCTTCCCAGCCTTTGTCGCTGCAGCCGAGGTGTCCCTGCTCTATGGCCTTCAGGGTGGAGGCCGACTGGAAGACCTCGATAGCGGAACCACTCTGGATTTGGCCGAAGAGCCGGTGCGTGGCCTGCTCATCGGCACTCCACTCGATGCCGGGCGCGACCTGGAGTTTCTCTACAGCCGCCAGGAGACGCGCCTGCGGGACAATGCGGCCGTTGGCGAGGAGGTGCTGGCGGACATAGATATTCACTATCTGCACTTGGGCGGGACGGTGCTCTCGGATCACTTCGAGGGGTGGCAAGGCTTTCTAAGTGGGGGGCTTGGCCTTACCCACTTCAGTCCACGCCCCGGCGGGCAGGACTCGGAAACCCGCCCCTCCCTGAGCGTGGGCCTGGGCGCTCGCTGGATGGCGACCCGGACCGTTGGGGTCCGGCTGGAGGCACGCGGGTTCGGCACGCTATTCAACAACAACACGAGCGTTTTCTGCAGCGGCGGTTGCACTTTTGCGGTCTCCGGCGATCTGTTGACCCAGTATGCCGTTATGGGCGGAGTCGTTATCCGCTTTGATTAAGGCGTGGGGATTTCACCGTTTCGGGCTTCGCGGCGGGGCGCCCCTCCTACCTTTATTGCGGGCTTGGGGCTGTTGAAAAACTCCCTCTCCCCGAGGGCCGGGGTGAGGAGGTTCAATGCATGTTAACTGCCTGATTTTGATCCCCCCTCATCCTGGCCTTCTCCCGGGGGGAGAAGGGACAAAACCCTTTTTCAACAGCCTGTTAGACCATTAGCAAGCATGTGCGCTACAGCGCCGGCTGGGGGAGACGCCCGTCGTGGAAAAAGTGCTCTGCCTGGAAAGCCGCTGTGCTGTTTTCGGAGGCATTCAAAAACGTGACTCGCTCGCCGTTCACCTGGCACCACAGCGATTCCGACAGCGTGGGGGCCTTGGATGCCAGGCTGGACGGCCCGAAAAGGGCCACATTCTCGCCGCCATCGGGATCGCGTGCCGAGGGAAATTCGAAGGCCTCGATTCCCGCCTCACGCATGGCCGAGCCGAGCGCCTGGGTTTGTGAGTAGTCCGCCGGGTGGGCGAGTGTTCTTCGGTGCCCGTCGCATGGTGCGTGCTGGAGTTGGAGACCGTGCTTAGCAGCGTACTGCGCCTGGAACAGGGTATGGCGCGTCTGGATCCGCTTGGGTGGAGGCGTGGCCATGCCGTGCCAGAACAGCAGGCGGTAGTAGGCACACTCCGCCAGCGCAGTGTTCGCGGAAAGTGAGCCGTAGAAGAGGGAGGGTTCGTGGCGACGCCCGTAGCGGGAGCCGTACTTTAGCGGAGGGTACCGAAATGGGGTCATCAGGATGTAGTGCAGCCTGTCGCTGCCGGCGCGCACGGGCGGTTTTACCCCCTCCAGCATCTCCTCCAGCACGCTCTGCTCTTCGAGCGAGTCCACCAATCCGTTGGTGGCGACCTGCTCCTGGCTCTCCACGATGCGAAACAGCACCCCCTTGATGCGGCGGGCTGCTTCGTGCAGTCGGCATTGGGTCCAGAGTTCCGACACGCGTTTTCAGACTTTTCCGCGGATCGCGTCGAGGTAAGCCATCACCTCCACCAGGCCTTGGACGCTCTGCACCTGTTGCGCCGGTATTCCGCCCGTATGCAGGTTCTGGGTCGTCATCCAGTGGCGCATCTGCTCCGGATCACCGCCCATGAGGGCGAACAGGCTGCGATAGCAGCGGATCAGGAGGAGTGCGAGCTCTCCCTCTTTGGATTCCGGGTCGATGCCCCGGCGAAAGGCGGAGCGATCCCTGCCGATCACTCTGCCGAGGCTTGCCTGATCCAGCCCGAGTTGCTGCCCGGCCTTCCGCAAGGACTTGGTCAGGATGGCGGTCTTGTCATCCTTCAGCGCTGGGTTGGCCATCTTTCGGCCTCCTGTGTGCGGCTTATGTACAAATTAGACCACAAAAGCGGCAGATGCAACAGAATCATTGTATAGAGGGAACCCGCTAAAAATGGCTCTCTGGTTGTTGCAGTCATCCTTCGTTCACGTTTGTCACGTGTTCACTAACTGTGTACACTTTGTTTTTATGAACATACTCTGCGGGTGACGTCTCGTGACGGGACGGGATGAACCAGAACAAATGATCGAGAATCAGGTTCTTGGCGATGCGTTAAGGGCGTTCGAGGATACGACAGCCATGGCGGCCACGGTCGTTCAACTCAACCTCGGTCACTGTGACACTGGTGCTGACGCCCGGATCCGGCTCGGGCAAAACGTTCTGGATGCCGAGATCAAAGCTCGCCTTACCCCCGCCACTTTGGGTCCAGCGCTGGCACAGTTGAAATATCTTCCCGGGCCGGCAGTATTGGTGGCGCCCTATGTGACCCCACCGATGGCCGAACGGCTAAAGGCGCTTGATGTCCCCTTTATCGATGCCGCCGGCAACGCTTTCCTGCACATGGGAGAGACCTTTGTCTTCGTGACGGGCAGAAAACCGGCCCGAGTCCCCATTAAGGCCCGTACTCTGCGGGTGTTTCGCGCCACGGGCCTCCGTATTGTGTTCGCGCTGCTATGCGTGCCCGAACTGGCAAATGCACCTTATCGTGAAGTTGCCGAGAAGGCTGGCGTGGCCCTCGGGAGTGTAAACGTCGCGTTCAATGAGCTGACTCGGCTCGGCTTCCTGCAAAAGACGAAGGCGCGCGGCAGGGTTCTGGAACAGCGGCAACGGCTAGTGGATACCTGGGTGGATGCCTATGCGCGGGAGCTCCGGCCTCGCCTGAACCCACGCCGGTTCCGTGTGGACAGGCTCGACTGGTGGAAGGACGAAGACCTGGCCCGGCTTGACCTTTGGTTGGGCGGTGAGCCGGCGGCCGCAGTGCTGACGCGTTATCTGCGGCCGCAAGTGGTGACTCTTTACGGTGGCGCAGGTTTTGCGGATTTGGCGCGGCGCATCCGCCCGGTTAAGGACGAGCACGGAAACTTCGAGGTTCTCGAGCCGTTTTGGCGGTTTGAGGTTACTCAACCAGTACCCGGTCACCACTTGACGCCCCCGCTATTGGTATATGCGGACCTCCTCTCTACTGCCGAGGAACGGAATCTGGAGACGGCAGCGATGATCAGGGAGCGGTATCTTGGCTGAGCATACCGCTACCGTCGACGAGATGATTTTCGCGCTCCTGGCGGCCGTATCGAATGCTGCCGAACCGGCTGGTATCCCTTGGATGGTCACGGGTGCTTCCGGGCGCGTCCTTCTGCTGGAGTCCGTTTACGGGCTACCGGAGGGTCGCGCTACTGAAGATGTGGACTTCGTTGTCATGGTGCAAGACTGGGGGCAGTACGGCGACTTGGTTGGCGGCATTTGCCGGGATTCTGAATTTTGCCGAGACCCAAAGCAGACTTAGCGTATCCGCTACCGCGGAGACTTCTATCTGGATCTCGTACCCTTCGGCGGAGTGGAATCCGACGCAGGCCTGATCGCATTGCCCCCTGAGGGCGATATCACCATGTCCGTCGTCGGTGTTCATGAAGCCTTTGCCGACGCCGTCCAGGTGCGGGTTAACGGGAAAACCGATGTTCCGGTTGCGAGCCCGAGAGGACTGCTCCTGCTGAAGCTGCTGGCGTGGAGCGAAAGGCGTTCCGCCAGGCCGGGGCGGGATGCCGCCGATATCGCCTATTTTTTGCGGCACGCAGCGGCCCTGATCACAACGCCCAAGCTGTTTGAGAACCACTTCGATGCGGTGAAGTCGTTGGAGTATGACGTTGATCTGGCAGCCTGCTTCGTAACCGGTACTCAAGTAGGGGAGTTGGCATCACCCGCTACCCGAACCTGCATATTGACTATTCTTGAGGCGTTGTCTCGTGAGGACACTGATGCCCCCCTGTGCCGAGACGTCTCTGCTTACTTTGCCGAAACGGTTCCTGTATTCGATCTCCTGAAGCAGTTCAAATACGGTTTCGAGGCCTCCGTCCCATGAATCCCGCATCCATTTCCAGAAGAGTTTTATGTGGCTCGGGATCTGGATGTACTCTCTCGAGAAGTCGGTCGAAATAGAATATCAAGAGGAGGGTCATCCTCTAAATGTGAATGGCCGATGAAACGGGAGAGAAAACGGCGAGTTTTTCGAGCGATGCGCATGTATGGATGATCCCCTGTTTTCTCCAGAAAAACTCAGTCAATCTGTCGTCCAGGCAGGCGATCTGCTCGGCCTGGTTCGTGCCGAGGTGGCGCGGATACTCGGCTTCAAGTGCGAGTCGATCAGTGCGCTTTATAACGGACGTCTATTGCTGGAAGAGGGAACGAAGGCGTGGCGGGAAGCGGTGCTGTTTGTCCGTTTTTATCAGCTGCTGCATGAACGGATGGCGGGGGATGAGGCTCGGATGATCAACTGGTTGCGGCGAGAGCAGAAGGCGTTGGGTAGTTCGCCATTTTATCTCATCATCGATGAGGGGCGGCTGGCGGATGTCGTGGCGTACCTGGAGCAGCAGTCCTGACCGGCGGCATAAATACGAGCTTCACATAAATCCTTTCACTCTGACGTGGCGGCCGTATCGATCCCTCCGACACGTTGACCTCGGAAATCTCGTAACTCAGTCGGGCATAGTTCCCACGGAAAAGATACGCGGGTCAGCGGGGATGGTCTTGAGTCGGATCTTCCGGCCAGTCCACAACGGATACACTGAACCAAGGTATTCGGCCGCGCGCTCGCGGCATGGTCCTGCTATAGATGTCGGGAGATGACATTCACTCAAAGGAGAGGGTGATGCGGGCCATCATGATTAGTGCCGACGGGTTCGAGGACGCGGAACTGCTCAAGCCTTTGGAGGCGTTACGGGCGGATGATATCGAGGTGGAATTGGCGACGCCCGGGGGCGCGTCGATCACTGGTAAGCGAGGGGCTACGGTAGAGGCCGATAGTGCGATTGAGCAGGTGGATCCGTCTGCCTTTGATTTGCTGGTGCTGCCCGGCGGGAAGGCGCCGGCGCAGTTGCGGAAGGACCCGAAAGTACTGGCGATCGCCCGCGAGTTCTTCTCGGCCGATAAGCCGATTGCGGCGATCTGCCACGGTCCGCAGATCCTGGTCTCGGCGGACCTGCTCCGCGGCAGGAAGGCGACCGCCTACAGTGCTGTGGCGCCGGAGCTCAGGGAGGCGGGCGCTGAGTATCGCGACGAGGAGGTGGTGGTCGACGGCAATCTGATCACTTCGCGCGAGCCGGGGGATATCCCGGCCTTCATCGGGGCGGTGCGGGAGAAGCTCGGTATTCAACCGTAGGGAGGCTTTCCGGGGGCCATCGCCAGCATTTTGATGGGTTACGGGGAGCGTCATGGGCACGGGTAAACCGGACGGATGTGCCTGGCGCGCCTAACCCAACCACGGAGATCGGAGGCTCAGCCCCGGTAGGAGGCGCGCCCCCGCGGCGATTTTCGTTGCAGGGAGCATCGCGCCGGGGGCGGCCCTCCTACCAGGATAGACGGAGCCATAGTCCCGGTAGGAGGCGCGCCCTCGCG
>NZ_FMWD01000020.1:5543-14215 GCF_900102855.1 Thiohalomonas denitrificans | reverse complement strand
TCGTCGCCTCTTGTCGCTCATACGCTGGGCCTTGGTTGCCTGGTACCGGGTGCCTTGGCGGTTACGGCGTACTTCCCGGCTTATCGTGCTGCGATTTCTGCCGAGCTTCCTCGCGACTTCGGCCTGAGAAAACCCCAGTTCCATCAGCGCGCCAATCTGGTATCGTTCCTCGTGGGTCAGTTGCCTGTACTGGTGTCCCATGTGTCGCCTGCAATCGGTTAGGGTGAGAGCTGCCGATTGTACGGCAACTGACCCACCCGCCTATCTAAGCAGGCGTTGCAGTTATTCTATGAATTCAGGGATCGGCTTCCAAGCAGATATTCAGTGCCCCGTATTGATCTACTAGCTTCTGATCGATGTCAAAGTACTCGTTGAAGAGAAGCTGGGTGTTCATGAGTAGATCTCCATTAGGGCTAACATCTAAGCATTTATCCGCCGTGCGAAGCATGGTGGAATGCTTAGATGTTACGCCGATTCGGCCTATAACTGGCTCAGCCCATCCTGCCTCATCTTTTCCTTTCGGTCTGTAGGAGAATGCCTACACGAAACGCGGTTGCTGGAGGAGGGAACTCAATACAAGGTGAATTACTGATTTTTATCTCCCTCATCCTAACCTTCTCCTTAGGGAGAAGGGACAAAACCTTTTTTCGCGGCCTGCTAAAAGCTTCCCGTCGACTGCCAGTCGTCACCTTTTCGTCGCGCCTGGCCGAGCACTTCGAGGGCGGCGAGGACCTGGGTGATACCCTTTAGCGGCTTGCGTTTGAATTGGGCGGCGAGGGCTTCGGCGCTTTGCGGGCCGACGGCGAGGAGGGCACGGACGGTTTCGACCTGCTCGGGAATGGTTTTGGGCCAGGGCTTTTTGCCTTGGGCGGCAGGCGCGGGTTCGGCGGCCTTTGCGGTTTCGCTTTTGAGTTCCGCGGTTGTCTGTTCGCCCTGGGCTTCGGGGGCCTGGTAGTCGGGGCGCAGCCAGCGGATGTGGCCCCGGGCCTCTTCGGCGGCGCGTTCGCTGTTGAGGGCGACCAGACGGGTGAGCAGTTCCTCTTCGGCCCCGGCCTGTTCGGCGGGTTTGTCCGGCAAAGGCGTGGTGGCGCCGGGGCGGCCCACCAGGACGTCGGCCAGATCGTCCCAGCCGTAGGCCTCGAAGACGGCGCGGTCGAGTTCGTCGTGCAGTTCGCGCAGGAGGGTGACGAGGCCCTGTTGGTGGATCGTTTTCTCCTTCGCGGTCAGTGTCTCGCCGGCCCGGAGTTTCTCCAGCACGTTGTACATGCCGGTGAGGGTCAGCTTCGGGTGCTCGGCTTGTTGGCGTTTGCGGTGGGCATCGAGTTGTTCGGCCAGGTTACGGACGCGGGCGGCCTGGGCTTCGGTCAGTTCCGGGAAGGGGAAGGTTTCGAAGCAGCGCGAATGATTATAGGTAGGGTCATTTCCCGCACCCAAGTTAGCTCCAGCAGCCAGAGCCCAAGCCAAGTGTGGTCTGCTTGAGAGTGTCCCTAGCACTACAGCATCGTCGCTCGCTACGCCCACGATCTTTGCATCGGGCAGTATAGCCGTCTCAAGGAATGGGAAAATTCGATGTTTCGCTGTTCGTACCGTCGCAATGTACCTAGTTAGCCCTTCGGACATATTTCGCCATTCTTTACGTGGCTCGGCGAAGATCCACCAATTCTTCCGATACGTTTCGCGTTTATTCTGGTCCCGCTCAGGCTTAACCCGCTCAAGAACCCATTGATAGACGGCAGGGTATTTTTCCCGGACCTGTTGGACATCAAGACCGAAAAGATCAATGACCTTTACTCCTCGCGGAGATTGCGACAGGTCACGACCGTTACGATAGTCACGTATAACGGCTTCAACTCCCGGCGTGGTCCCGAGCCCCAGTTTTTTGGCTTCGTCGGGCGACACTACGAATCCCATACCGCTCAGCTGCACACCGACTGTTGTTATTCCGTTATTGGACTCCAGCGGGCCGGCGCCTGCGACGTTTGCTCCGACTGTCAAATCCGAGAATATTTTTCCAGAGCGCCTATTTAGCCGGACTATCCTTGATTCCTCACCCCCGTCCTCCTCACGGACTAAGTGACGCAGTATTCCAGACTCGTTACCAGCGGCGCCCACCGTCATGGCGATTCGCACCGCTGCCCCGTCGGTGCTATCCACCCACGGGTGGTCGGGGATCGCAAAAACTAGGGAGAGGGGTTTGGCTTTGTCGCTAAGATGTGACTCAAGTACGCGTCGATTAAAGGTCTGGCGCAGACTGTTCGTAGTAATGAACCCAAATCGCTTCGCTTCACGATTGCGCACCTTTTCGGCTGCGATGTGCCACCAATAAGTCACGAAGTCCGCCGATTCAGCGATGGTTCCTTTGAAAACCTCCCGAAGAGCATCGACGTAACCATCTCCCAAGGCACGACGCATTGCCTTATCACCAATAAACGGCGGATTCCCCACGATGTAATCCGCCTCAGGCCATTCGGCCTTTCGCGGGTTGCTGTAGCGGTAGACGGGGATGCGCTGTTGCTCGTCCGGGATCAGTTCGCCGGTGACCGGGCTTTCCCTGTAGCTGATGCCGTCCCAGATGGTGACCGGCTCGCCGTTGTCATCGAGCATCGGTTCGCGGTTGTCGTAGTCGATGAGGGCGTCGCGGTTTTCGATGTTCTTGAAGTCGCGCAGGATAGGTTCGGGCAGGTTGAGGCGGCCGTAGAGGCGATAGTCCCACTGTAAATAGCCGATCCAGAGCACCATCTCGGCGATGGCGGCGGCGCGCGGGTTCAGCTCCAGGCCGAGGAACTGGTGCGGGTCGACGGTGAGGCCTCCGGCGTCGAAGGCCTGCTGGCCGGCGGAGAGGTCGCGGATGAGGTTGAGCACTTCACCCTCCAGCCGCTTGAGGTGTTCGAGGGCGACGTAGAGGAAGTTGCCGCTGCCGCAGGCGGGGTCGAGCACGCGGGTCTGGCAGAGGCGGTAATGGAATTCGCGCAGCTCGTTGAGGGCCTTGTCGGGCTTGTCCTGCTGAAGCCACGCCTCGGCGGCCACCTGCACCGTGTTCCACTCCCTTCGCAGCGGCTCGATGAGGGTGGGCATCACCAGCCGCTCGACATAGGCGCGGGGGGTGTAGTGGGCGCCGAGCTTGTGGCGTTCGCGGGGGTCGAGGGCGCGCTCCAGCAGGGTGCCGAAGATGGCCGGTTCGACGAAGCGCCAGTCGGCCCGGGCCGCTTCGATGAGCAGCTGGATCTGATCCCGGTTGAGCGGGATGGGGTCGATGTCGCGGAACAGGCCGCCGTTGAAGCGCTGGAGGGTCTCCATGAGCTGGCCTTCATAGCCACCGGTGTTCATGGTCTCCCACAGGGAGCGCATGGCGGGGCCGAAGTGCTCCGGGTGCGCCTTCAGGCGCTCCAGCAGTGTGGTGAAGCCGCCCTTGGGGAGCAGCTCCACATCCTCGCTGAACATGGTGAACAGGCAGCGCTTGAGGAAGTGGGCGACCCGCTCGACCTCGTAGCCCTCCACCTCCAGCGAGCGGGCGAGCCTGGCCAGTTGGTCGCTGATGGTGCGGGTGACCCGGGCGGCGTGCCGGCCGGGGTCGAGCTCGTCGGGTTCCAGCCACACCTGCCTGAGCCGCTCCCGGATGGCGGGCTTGCGCAGGTCGTCGAGCCGGATGCGGTGGTGGGTGGGGTCGGGGAACGGGACATAGGTGCCGCCGGAGCGGGTGAACTCGGAGTAGAGCTCCAGGGAGCGGCCCACGTCGGTGACCACGATGAACGGCGGGCGCCCTTCGGCGGATGGCAGGGCGCGCACGTACTGATCCGCCTGAGTGTGGGCGGCGAGCATCGCCTTGTCCCAGCCCCGGGTGTCGAGAGTCTTGCCGGTCTGCTTGGCCTCCAGGACGAAGCAGCCGCGCCGGTAGAGGTCGATGAAGCCGCGATTGACGCTGCCGTCGGGATTGGCGATATCGACCCGGCGCTCGAAGACGTAGGCGTTCTCTTCGGTATCACCGCTGGCCGGGTCGGGCTGGGGCAGCCCGAGGAGTTGGCACAGTTCGGTCAGAAACAGCTGATAGTTGGCCCGCTCCGAGCCGCCGGTATCCCGCCAACGGGTGATGAAGTCCCCGACCAGTTCGTCGACTGCAGGGGAGCGCGGGTTATCTTCGAGGCGGGTAGTCATCCACTGGCAGTCCGTTACACGTTAGGCTGCCGATGATAGCAAAATCGGTGTTCAACGTCCGGCAGCCGCTATTCGGGACCGTTGGCCGAAGTCAGCCGTCGAGCGACTTCCAGAGACCCGCAACGACCACGAAGACGAGGGGGACGGCCAGGGCCGACGCGAAGAGCTGTGTGGACAGCTCGACGGAAAAAAGCCCGTGTCCGACGAGGATACCGCCGAAAGTGGTGATCAGGATGGAGAGAGCCACCTGCAAGGGCGGCCCGGCCCAATCATTCAGAAAGTTCTGTTTCCAATGCATGGATGGGAGGCTAACCGCCTCCGTTCTGCTGATCCGTGCCGCGGATCACGAAGCGGCGGAGGAATCTCCCAATGGCCTATGTTCGAGTTCTTCAGTGATTCAGGGCCGTGGAGCGGGGGTGGGAACGGAATCGCCGCGGGGGCGCGCCTCCTACCGGGTCCGAGCGTCCGATTTCCGTAGTCCTGGGTGGGGCGGGTCTTTCCTCATTACGGTGGCATTCTCCGTGACGGAAATCGCCGCGGGGGCGCGCCTCCTACCGGGTCAGAGCCTCCGGCTTCCGGGGCTCCACCGGGAACGCCACGACATGATCGATCTGGGGCCGGACGGAGATGTGCTCGCCCACTTCATAGCGGTTGTGGCTGTGGGTGAGGCAGAGGATCCGAGCCCCTGAGGGGAGCGAGAGCTGATAGAGGAAGTCCGCGCCCCGGAAGGCGCGGGCGTCGACCCGGGCCGGGGTTCCGGTGGGGCAGTCGAGGACATCGTCGGGGCGAATCAATACCTCCACGGCGCAGCCGGGGCGACACTGGGCAGGCGCCGCCCCGCCGATCACCCCGAGTTCAGTCTCGACACCGCCGCTTTCGTTCACCCGTCCCGGGATCAGTTCACCCTGACCGATGAAGTCGGCCACGAAGCGGCTGGCCGGTCGGTGATAGAGGTTGTAGCCGGTGTCCCACTGGACGATCTCCCCGCCCGACATGACGCCGATACTATCGGCCGTGGCGAAGGCCTCGGACTGGTCATGGGTGACCATCAGGGCGGTGATGCCCTCCTCCTTGAGGATGCAGCGGACCTCGCGGGCGAGCTCTTCGCGGCGCTCGACGTCAAGTCCGGAGAAGGGCTCGTCGAGAAGCAGCAGCCGCGGCTTCGGGGCCAGCGCCCGCGCCAGCGCCACCCGCTGCTGCTGTCCGCCGGAGAGCTGGTGGGGATAGGCATCGCCGTAGCCCGCCAGGCCAATCAGATCCAGAAGCCGCGAGACCCTCTTCGCACGCTCGCTTCGGGCACTGCGGCGCAGACCGAAGGCGATGTTGTCCCGAACCGAAAGATGGGGAAAGAGGGCGTAGTCCTGGAACACCATTCCCACCCCGCGGCGCTCCGGTGGAAGCGTCGACTGCGGGGAACTGACCGTTTCACCCCCGATGCGGATCGCTCCGGCCCGCACCGGCTCGAAGCCGGCAACGGCCCGCAGCAGGGTCGTCTTGCCGCAGCCGCTGGGCCCCAGCAGGCAGCCCAGTTCTCCGGGTTTCAGCCGAAAGGAGACGGAGTGGACGACATCCTCGTTTCCGTATCCGAGCGTAACGTTGTCAACTTCAAGCTGCATGCTTCTGCCCTGCCCTGGATCGGCCAATGGAACGCGACAAGAGAATCACCGGCACGATACCGGCCAGTACGATGGTGAGCGCGGCGCTGGAGGCATCCGCCAGCCGCTCGTCCGAGGCGAGTTCAAAGGTCCGCACCGCGAGTGTATTGAAATTGAAGGGCCGCAGCACCAGCGTGGCCGGCAGTTCCTTGAGCACATCGACGAACACCAGCAGCAGCGCCGTCAGCAGCGTTCCCCGCATTACCGGCATATGGACCCGGCGCAGCACCTGGGTGGGCCGCAGGCCCAGAGAGCGGGCCGCATCATCCATGCTCGGGCGTATCCTGCCGAGCCCCCCCTCGACGGCCTGCAAGGAGACCGCCAGAAAACGCACCGCATAGGCGAACAGCAGTGCGAACAGGGTTCCCGACAGCAGCAGTCCGGTGGAAATCCCGAAGACCTCCACGGACCAGGCATCGAGGGCCTGATCCACCCGGGCCAGCGGCAGCATGACGCCGATCGCGATGACCGTCCCCGGTATGGCGTACCCCATACCGGCGACCCGGACGGCGGTATTGACGATCGGACCCCGGCGCAGCCGCTTGCCGTAGGCCATGAACAGGGCCAGCAGCAGCGTGACCAGCGCAGCACCCGCCGCAAGGCCCATGCTGTTCAGTGTCAGCTCAAAGAAGTCGCTATCCACCGTGCGCCCGGCGGTGCGCACTGCCCAGGCCGAGAGCTGCCCCGCCGGCACCACAAAGCCCAGCAGCAGCGGAAAGGCACAGCCGGCGACCGCCGCCCACCGGCGCCAGCCCTGCAGACGGTAGCGGGGCAGCGTCTGATAACGCTGCGTCGCCTGATGAAAGCGGGCGCGGCGGCGCGACCAGTGTTCCAGGAGGATCAGCACGAACACGAATCCCAGCAGCATGGCGGCGAGTTGGGCCGCCGCTGTGGCATCTCCCAATCCGAACCAGGTGCGGAAAATTCCGGTGGTAAAGGTGCTGACCCCGAAATACTCGACCGTGCCGTAGTCGGCGAGGGTTTCCATCAGGGCGAGAGAGACCCCGGTGGCGATGGCCGGTCGGGCCAGGGGAAGGGCTACGCGAAAAAACGAGCGCCAGGGGCCGGCCCCGAGGGTCCGACTGACCTCCAGCACCGCCACCGACTGCTCCAGGAAGGCGGCGCGCGCCATCAGATAGACATAGGGGTAGAGCACCAGCGACAGCATCGCCACGGCGCCGCCGAGAGAGCGGATTTCTGGGAACCAATAGTCCCCGTAGGACCAGCCGAACGTTTCCCGAAGGGTGGTCTGAACGGGTCCGGTAAAGTCGAGCAGGCCGGTGTAGGTGTAGGCGATGATGTAGGCCGGCACAGCCAGCGGCAGCAGCAGCGCCCATTCAAAGACACGCCGGCCGGGGAAATCGCAGAGACTCGTCAGCCAGGCACTGCCGACGCCCAGCAAGAGTGTGCCGACGCCGACACCTGCCATCAGCACCAGCGAATTGCCGACGTAGTCGGCCAGCACGGTGTCCACCAGATGGCCCCAGACATCTCCGGCCGGGACGAACAGATGTCCAAACACCGTCAGGATCGGAAGCGCCAGTAGCAGTGCCACCAGCGCAACACCCGCCTGCCAGGAATCGGGGAGGCGTCGCCTTATCCGGGACGCCAACCCATCCCCGTGCAGGCTCATGAACCCGCCCTTCGGCGGGTCCCACTCACTTTCCACTTTCGAGTTCATCGCCAGCCGGCGCGATCCATCAGCTTCACAGCCTCGGCATTATACTCGCCAAGCTTGGCCATGTTGACGTCGTCTGCCTTGAAGCTTCCCCAGGACTGCAGGGTTTCA
This sequence comes from Thiohalomonas denitrificans, assembly GCF_900102855.1. Lineage (NCBI taxonomy): Bacteria > Pseudomonadati > Pseudomonadota > Gammaproteobacteria > Thiohalomonadales > Thiohalomonadaceae > Thiohalomonas > Thiohalomonas denitrificans. The sequence continues at coordinate 6,619 of NZ_FMWD01000020.1, read as the reverse complement.
CTCCAGGCCACATCGGCCTTGACCGGGTATTCGTGATTGACCTCGGCGTACCAGGCCTGGGCCTCGTCGCTGACAAGAAACTCCATCAGCCGCTGGGCGTTGTCCCGGTTACCCGCCGCCGCCGTCAGGGCGATACCGCTGACGTTGACGTGAGTGCCGCGTCCCTCCTGATTGGGCCAGAAGACCGCCACCTTCTCCGCTTCCTCGCGCTGAGCCGGGTCGTCGGAATGAAGCATGACTCCGAGATAATAGGTATTGGCAACGGCGATATCGCACATCCCGGCAGCCGCGGCCGCGATTTGATCGCGATCACCACCGGCGGGCTTGCGCGCGAAGTTCTTCACAAACGTGTCCGCCCACTGCTGCGTCGCCTCCTGGCCGCGAGAGGTGATCATCGAGGCGACCAGGGACTGGTTGTAGATGTTGCTGGAGGAGCGGATGCAGACCCGGTTCTTCCAGCGGGGATCCGCCAGGTCTTCGTAGGTGGATAACTCCTGCGGGTCGACCTTGTCTTTGACATACAGAATCGGACGGGCCCGGACCGAGAGACCGTACCAGTAACCCTCCGGATCACGGTAGGTATCCGGGATCACCTGCTCCAGCGCGTCCGACTGCATCGGTTGCAGCACGCCGGCCTCTTTGGCACGGTGCAGCCGGCCGGCATCGGTCGTCAACAGCAGATCCGCAGGGCTATGGCGACCCTCGACCTCCAGACGCTTGAGCAGCGCATCGGCCTTTCCGGTCACCAGATTGACCTCGATACCGCTCTCTTCGGTAAACCGATCCAGCAGCGGCTTGATGAGATTTTCCTTGCGGGCCGAGTAGAGGTTCACCTCTTCGGCACTCCAGGCCTGACCGCTCACTCCGATCAACAGCGCTGCTCCCGCCACGACCCATCTGTTTTTCATACTGCACGCCTCCTCAAGCGATTCTTGCAACTGAAACGTTAACGAAAACGATTCTCGTTTAGTTTCACCGCTCCTGTCAAGGGGAATGGGGAATGGGGAATGGGGAATGGGGAATGGGGAATGGGGAATGGGGAATGGGGAATGGGGAATGGGGAATGGGGAATGGGG
>NZ_FMWD01000020.1:0-5533 GCF_900102855.1 Thiohalomonas denitrificans | reverse complement strand
TGGGGAATGGGGAATGGGGAATGGGGAATGGGGAATGGGGGATATGGGATATGGGGGATGGAGGATGGGGGATGTAGGTGGCCTTCAGGCCATCATCGAACTGCGACAGGGCTAAAACCAGACCTACATGTACTATCCACTACCCACTACCCACTCGCCACTAACAACTAGCGACTAGCCACTGATCTCGCGATCCGCGGCAGGTCTCCGCTCAATCCCATGGCACGACGGATGAGGGTTTGCTTTACGGGGCCGGTTGCATCGGTCAGCCGGAGCCCGAAGTTTCGTGCCCACCGCACCGGCGCCAGTTGGCTTCCGAACAAGCGTTTGAAGCCGTCCATTGCAGCGGTTACCGCTACATTGTCTCCCTTGCGCCAGCGCTCATATCGACGGAGAACGGGCCGGGCGCCGATATCGCCGTGGCTCCGGGCGGCGTCGATCAGCACTTCGGCCAGGGCGGCGGCGTCGAGGATCCCGAGGTTCAGCCCCTGACCGGCGAGGGGATGGATCGCATGGGCGGCATTCCCCACCAGCACCACGCGTTCCGCACAGTAGGCATCGGCATGCTGGAGGGCCAACGGACAGACGCCGCGCTGGCCCACCGCTTCCATGCGCCCCAAACGGTCACCGAAGGCCTGCTGCAACTCATCAAGGAAGGCCGACGGCTCGATCTCCGACAGAACACGGGCGTGTTCCGGGGAGGTGGTCCAGACGATGGAGCTGAGGTTCGGCTCCGGCAGCGGCAGGAAAGCCAGGGGGCCATCGGGCGCGAAACGCTGCCAGCAGGCCTCCTCATGAGGTTTCGAGGTGCGCACGCTGGCGGTCAGCGCATGCTGGTCGTAGGCCCACCCGGTCGTGGTGATGCCCGCCGCCTCGCGGACCCGGGAGTGCAGACCATCGGCACCCACCACCAGCGCCGCCTCCAGCCGCCGTCCGCCGGCAAGGAGCAGGCGTGCGGCATCGCTTTCGCGCTCCAGGGAGACCACCTCGGCCGGAGAAATCAGTTCCACGTTGTCCAGTTGCGCCATTCGCTCCCGCAGCGCCCCCAGGATGACGCTGTTTTCCACGATATGGCCAAGATTCGCTTCACCGAGCTCATTGGCATCGAAATGGATGGTCCCGGATCCGGTCGCATCCCAGACGTGCATTGCCCGGTAGGGGGACACCCGCCGCGCCTCCATGCCTTCCCAGGCCCCGACCGCCTCGAAGATGCGCGTGCTGGCACGGGTAAGGGCACTGACCCGAATGTCATACTCGGTCCGCGGCCAGGCATGGTCGGGTTCACCACGCTCGAGCACGGCGACCCGTAGCGGGCTCCCACCGAGCGCGCACGCCAATGTTGCACCTACCATCCCGCCACCGACGATCAGAACGTCATAATCCATTTATTACTTCCCCATCGATCGAGATTCGAGGTGCGAAATACGAGATGCGAGGAAGGTCGCAAGGTGATGTTCCTCGCACCTCGTATCTCGCTTCTTCAATATACCGGGAGGCCACGGGCGAGACGCGGGAGGCGGCCGGTGAGCCCCATGGCCTGGCGTGCCAGCAGGTGGCGGGCGGGGGGCAGCATTTCCATGGCGATCAGCCCCAGATTTCGTGCTACCACGGCCGGGAGAAAATCGTTGGAGAAGGTGCGCGCCAGTCCGTCGGTCATGGCCATCACCCGCAGGTAGTCGGGGCGGCGCCAGCGGGCATAGCCACGGAGATTCTTCAGGGTGCCGGGGTCGCTGCCGCGGTGGACTGCATCGGCGAGCACCTCGGCCAGTACCGCGGCATCGCGAAGCCCGAGGTTGAACCCCTGTCCCGCGACCGGATGTACGATGTGGGCGGCGTTGCCGATGAAGGCCAGACGCCGGCGCACCGGGTCACGCACGAACTGCAGGCCGAGAGGATAGGCGCAGCGCGGGCCGACTCCCCTGAATGTACCGGCACGTCTGCCGAAGCGGACCTGGAGACGCTGGAGGAAGGTTGCATCGTCCCATTGCAGCACCTCGTCGACCTGCTCATCCCTGACGGTCCACACCAGGGACCAGCGCCGGTCGCCCTGTTCGCTTCCCTCTGTTCCTTCGGGGGCGGTGTTGGGCAGCAGGGCCATCGGCCCGGAATCGGTGAAGCGCTCATAGGCCGTGCCGCCATGGGACCTGTCGGTGACCACGTGGGCAATGATGGCAGTCTGGCCATAGCCGAGTTTCAACAGACCCGCCCCGACCCGCTCACGGATCTCCGAACGTCCGCCGTCGGCCGCCACCACAAGCTTGCAGGTCAGGGTGCGCCGCCGCCCCTCTTCCTCTACTTCGACCCGGGCGTGATCATCGGCAAACTCCAGTTCCCTGAAGGTCGCCGGACAGATGAGTTCGGCATGGTGCAGGCTATCGAACGACTCCATGAGGCCACGTCCGATCACACCAGCTTCGGCCACATAGCCCAGCGCTTCCACTCCCTCTTCCGAAGCGGATAGGCGCGTGGTTCCGAAGTGACCCTTGTCCGAGATGTGGATCTGACGGATGGGGGATACGCCGAGTGCCTCCACTGCATCCCAGACGCCCATCGCACCCAAGATCCGTTTCGAGCCCTGGGCCAGGGCGATCGCCCGCGTATCGAGACCGGGCGGCCCACCCGCGAGCGGCACCGCCTCGACCAGACCGATGCGCAGTGGCACTTCTTTCAACGCATGGGCCAGGCTCGCCCCCACCATGCCGCCGCCAATAATCAGAATGTCATAATCCATTCGTCACCCCAGTCAAGTTCGAGATACGGCATTCCGGATACGAAGGAACAACAGAGCCGGGCGTGCGTTGCGAATACCTCGTATCTCGCATCTCGTATCTCGTATCTTAGCCCGTCCCCACCAGGGCTTCGATTTCGTCCGGGTCCTTGGGAGCGCCGTCGGTGAGCACCTCGCAGCCCGCTTTGGTGACCAGCACGTCATCTTCGATGCGGATACCGATGTTCCACCATTTTTTGGCCACACCCTTGCTCCCCGCCGGGATATAGAGACCGGGCTCGATAGTCAGTGTCATCCCCGGCTCGAGGACCCGCCACTGATCGCCGATCTTGTAGTCACCGACATCATGCACGTCCATTCCCAGCCAGTGTCCGGTGCGGTGCATGAAGAAGCGCCGGTAGGTCTCCTTCTTGATCAGTGTGGCGGGCTCTCCCTTCAACAGGCCGAGTTTCACCAGACCGCGGGTCAGGACCTTGACCGCCGCCTCATGGGGCCGATTCCAGTGATTGCCCGGTTTTACCTGGGCGATGGCGGCGCGGTTGGCTTCAAGCACCAGTTCATAGAGTGCCCGCTGCTCTTTGCTGAAACGACCATTCACCGGAAAGGTGCGGGTGATATCGGATGCGTAACACTCCTGCTCGCAACCGGCATCGATGAGCAGCAGGTCGCCATCGTTCAAACGGCTGTCGTTCTCGGTGTAATGCAGAATGCAGCCGTTCTCCCCGCCGCCGACGATGGAGGGGTAGGCCGGCGAACGCGCTCCGTGGCGCATGAATTCATGCAGCAGTTCCGCTTCGATCTGGTACTCCCACATGCCCGGACGAGACGCCGCCATAGCGCGGCAGTGGGCCGAGGAGCTGATACGCGCAGCCTGGCGCATCATCCGCTGTTCCGCAGCCGACTTGTACAGGCGCATGTCATGCAGCAGGTGGTCGAGATCCACGAATTCACCGGGGGTATGCACACCGGCTCGGGCTTTCTTGCGCAGCCGGTTGACCCACTCCATGACCTGGGCGTCGAACTCGGCATGGCACCCCATGGCGTAATAGACGCGGTCCCGGTTCTCCAGCAGACCGGGGAGGATGTCGTCGATGTCGGAAATGGGGAAGGCGTCATCGGCGCCATACGCCTCTACCGCCCCGTCCAACCCGGCCCGGCGACCATTCCAGGTTTCCATCCGGGGGTCGCGTTCACGGCAGAAGAGTATGTAGGAACCGTGGCGGCGGCCAGGCACCAGCACCATGACGGCCTCGGGTTCCGGGAAGCCGGTGAGATAGTAAAAGTCCGAATCGGGCCGGTAGGGATAATCCACATCGCGATTGCGCTGCTGCTCCGGAGCCGTCGGCAGGATTGCGATGCTGTTGTCGCCCATCTCTTTCATCAACCGACGGCGACGGCGCTCGAATTCCTTCTTTTCCATAGGGGCCTTCTTGTTTTTGACCAGTGAGGGCACGGAGGGTACGAACTGATCGAAGTATTCACCGCGAGCACACGGTAGGAGGCGTAGAGCTCTCGTGCTGTTCTCTCTCTGTACCCTTAATGGTGAATTCTAACAGGCTATTGACGGGGCATCTCGCATGGACCAGTAGGAGCCTGTCCGAGAAAGCAATTGGCCCCAACATGTAGGTTGGTGCTGAGGAACGAAGCCCAACAAATCAGCGTTGGGGTTCGCATAACTCACCCCAACCTGCAAAAAACGATGTTCCCGGACAGGCTCCTAGTGCAGTGTGACATCACCCAGCGGCGGGGCCTTGGTCGGATTGACCTCTTCATTGACCAGCAGCACGCCGGTTCGCACATACTCGAGCAACTCGGTGTAGGCGCTTTCGTCCTCTTCACCCTCTCCGAACTCATAGCTCTCGGCAGCGGCAATATCGGCAAAATCACGAACAATTTCCGCGCTGTCCTCGGGCAGTCTGTCGGGGTCCGCCATCCCCTCTTCGGCGAGTCCCAGCAGGAAGCCCTGCACCCATTCGGCGAGGGCAGCCACGCGCTCTTCCAGGGCTTCATCCTCATCCGGGAGTAACGGATGGAAGTCGAGCACGGAGTTCTCCAACTGACGCACGGTTTCGCTATAGAGCGCTTTGAAGATGGCCGCACCCTGCTCCGGGTTTTCTCCGGCAGCGACGAATTCGACCCACTCCTGCCCGCTCAGCTCCGGCCTGGCACACAGAAGGCCGGTCAATAACCCGTGGCACTCCACGGCCCCGGTCTCACGGTTGACCATTTCGAGCGCATGGGTCAGCTGCTCGATTGCCTGATGATTGTCACTCATTCGAACCTCGATCACGCCACCCCGGCATGGCTGTCACGGCCGGGAGGGTTTATGGATAAGCGGATCCTAGGAGCCTGTCCGAGAATAGCAATGGGCTCCAAAATGCAGGTTAGCGCTAAGGAACGAAGCCCAACAAAATCAGCGTTGGAGTTCTAACTCACCCCACCTACAAAAAACGATGTTCTCGGACAGGCTTCTAGTGTACTTGGGAGTAATCTACCGGGCAGCATACTCCTCGACAACGGTAATTTCCGTCTCGCGCTCCCACCCGCCTGCTACGCTTACCTGACTCCGACAGGCTACCAGCACCGTGCCGGGGTTCTCTAAACGAAGACCGAGATTGACCACTCTATCCTGCCATTCTATAGTGAGTTTCCCTTTTATACTGGACGGCAGCTCGTGTACTGTTGCACGCTTGGCGATACTTTCAGAGCCCCCCAAAAACGTCAGGACAAGGCGTAGCGCGCAGGCAATGGTTATTCCCTTGTCAAGCGCTGCACGAATCCGCCGGGAGCGGATTCGGACAGCCG
>NZ_FMWD01000019.1 GCF_900102855.1 Thiohalomonas denitrificans | reverse complement strand
GTCCACCATGTCGGCCTTGTTCAGGTACACGACGATGTAGGGAACGCCGACCTGACGGGACAGCAGGATGTGCTCACGCGTCTGCGGCATGGGGCCGTCAGCGGCCGAGACCACCAGGATGGCACCGTCCATCTGCGCCGCACCGGTGATCATGTTCTTCACGTAGTCAGCATGGCCGGGGCAGTCCACGTGAGCGTAGTGCCGGGCTTCCGACTCATACTCGACGTGCGCCGTGGCGATGGTGATACCGCGGGCTTTCTCTTCCGGTGCGGAGTCGATCATATCGAAAGCCTGGGCTTCGCCGCCCCACTTTTCACCCATCACCTTGGTGATGGCCGCCGTCAACGTAGTCTTGCCATGGTCGACGTGACCGATGGTGCCTACGTTTACGTGCGGCTTTTTACGCTCAAATTTTGCTTTGGACACGGTAGTTACCCCTCGTATTCTTGTTGAGTTCACTCTGCAAAGTCACGAAGCCTTCTTGATCACCGCTTCGGCAATAGATGCCGGCGCTTCAGCATAGTCGGCAAACTCCATGGAGTAGGCCGCACGACCCTGAGTGGCTGACCGAAGGTCTGTGGCGTAGCCGAACATCTCGGCCAGCGGCACCTCGGCGCGGATGATCTTGCCGGTAACGGTTTCATCCATGCCTTTAACAATACCGCGACGGCGATTCAGGTCGCCCATGACATCGCCCATGTACTCTTCAGGGGTGACCACCTCGACATTCATCATCGGCTCGAGCAGGTAGGCCTCGGCCTTCCTGGCGGCTTCCTTGAGCGCCATCGAACCGGCGATCTTGAACGCCGTCTCGTTCGAATCGACATCATGGTAAGAACCGTCATACAGCGCGACTTTGAGGTCGACCAGCGGATAACCGGCCAGAACACCGTTCTCCATCTGCTCCCGCACGCCCTTGTCGACGGCCGGAATGTATTCCCTCGGGACTACACCGCCTACGATCTCATTGGAGAACTCGTAACCGGCACCGCGCTCCTGAGGCTCAATCCGCAGCCACACGTGGCCATACTGACCGCGACCACCGGACTGGCGTACGAACTTGCCTTCCACTTCGACCTGTTTACGCAGGGCTTCGCGATAGGCAACCTGGGGCGCGCCCACGTTGGCTTCAACCTTGAACTCACGCCGCATCCGGTCGACGATAATGTCGAGGTGCAGCTCGCCCATCCCGGAAATGATGGTCTGACCCGATTCTTCATCGGTGCGAACCCGGAACGAGGGGTCTTCCTGAGCCAGTTTGCCCAGCGCAACACCCATTTTTTCCTGGTCGACCTTGGTCTTCGGCTCGATGGCGACCGCGATTACCGGTTCAGGGAACTCCATGCGTTCCAGTACGATCACGTTTTTCGTGTCGCAGAGCGTATCACCGGTGGTGACATCCTTAAGCCCCACCGCCGCCGCGATATCACCGGCGCGCACTTCCTTGATCTCTTCACGTGTATTGGAGTGCATCTGCAGCAGGCGACCAATCCGTTCCTTCTTGCTACGTACGGAGTTGAGCACCGTGTCCCCGGAATTCAAAACACCGGAATAGACACGGAAGAACGTCAGCGTGCCCACAAACGGGTCCGTCGCGATCTTGAACGCCAACGCCGAAAATGGCTCGTCATCCGCGGCATGGCGCTCGGCAACGGTACCGGTGGCGTCGTCGAGCTCGCCCTGAATCGACGGAACGTCGACGGGAGAGGGCATAAACTCGATAATCGCGTCCAGCATGGCCTGCACGCCCTTGTTCTTGAAGGCCGACCCACAGAAGACCGGGACAATCTCGTTGGCCAGGGTGCGCTTGCGCAGACCCTTCTTGATCTCGTCGTTGGAGAGCTCACCCCCTTCCAGGTACTTCTCCATCAACTCTTCGTCAGCCTCGGCAGCCGCCTCGACCATCTGTTCACGAAGCTCTGCAGCCTTATCCGCGAGTTCGGCCGGAATCTCGGTCTCTTCATAGGTGGCACCCATGTCGGACTTATTCCAGTAGATGGCCTTCATGCGAATGAGATCGACAATGCCCTGGAACTGGTCCTCGGCACCAATGTTCAACTGCAGCGGAACGGCATTGGCACCCAAACGGGTCTTCAACTGCTCGACCACTCGCAGGAAATCGGCCCCGGCACGGTCCATCTTGTTGACGAAGGCCATGCGTGGCACTTCGTACTTGTTGGCTTGACGCCAAACCGTCTCCGACTGGGGCTCGACGCCGCCGACCGCGCAGAATACGGCGCAGGCACCGTCAAGCACACGCAGCGAGCGCTCGACCTCGATGGTGAAGTCGACGTGTCCCGGAGTATCGATAATGTTAACGCGATGCTCCGGGTACTGTTGATCCATACCGCTCCAGAAGCAGGTGGTTGCAGCGGAGGTAATGGTGATTCCGCGCTCCTGTTCCTGCTCCATCCAGTCCATAACCGCCGCACCGTCATGCACCTCACCAATCTTGTGGGAGATACCGGTGTAGAAAAGAATGCGCTCGGTCGTGGTGGTCTTACCGGCATCGATGTGCGCCATGATGCCGACATTGCGGTAGCGCTCGATGGGTGTCTTGCGTGCCATAATAAAGAGAACCTTTGAACGTTTACCAGCGGTAGTGGGCGAAAGCCTTGTTGGCTTCGGCCATGCGATGCGTGTCTTCACGCTTCTTCACTGCCGTACCCCGCTGTTCGGCGGCTTCCAGAATTTCATTTGCCAGGCGGATGTCCATGGACTTCTCGCCGCGTTTGCGGGCCGAGTTCACCAGCCAGCGCATGGCCAGCGCGACACCACGGTCGCCCCGTACTTCGATGGGCACCTGATAGGTTGCACCACCCACACGGCGGGACTTCACCTCGACCATCGGGCGAATATTGGCCAGCGCTTTCTCGAAGATCTCAACCGGCTCGCCACTTTTGTTTTTCGCCGCCACCTGATCCAGGGCGCCATACACGATGCGTTCAGCAACGGATTTTTTGCCGCTGAGCATCACGATGTTCATGAATTTCGACAGCGTGACATTACCGAACTTCGGGTCCGGGAGAATCTCACGCTTCGCTGCAACTCGTCTTCTGGCCATCGCTTTGTAACCTTATTAGTTCCTGATGCGTCCCGATACGTATCGATTAGGACTTCGGCCGCTTGGCGCCGTATTTCGAACGGCCCTGACGGCGGTCATTGACGCCGGCGGTGTCCAGAGAGCCGCGCACGGTGTGATAACGAACACCCGGAAGGTCCTTCACACGTCCACCGCGAATCAGCACCACCGAGTGCTCCTGCAGGTTGTGCCCCTCACCGCCAATGTACGAGCTCACCTCGAAACCATTGGTCAACCGGACACGGGCCACCTTACGCAGCGCCGAGTTCGGTTTTTTCGGCGTGGTGGTGTAAACCCGAGTGCAAACGCCGCGTTTCTGGGGACACGCTTCCAGCGCAGGCACATTGCTCTTGGCCTGCTTGCGCTTCCGCGGCTTACGGACCAGCTGGTTGATCGTTGCCATATTCCTAAATGCTCCACCACAAATATAAACGACAGGCCGGTAGGGCCGGCCTGTCAGAAAAGAAGCGGAATTCTATGAGGGCAGGCCGGGCATGTCAAGCCCGGCCTGCCCTTTACCCTTAAGTTGCTTCATAGAGCCCGCACATGGGCAGCCAATCCTGCCCGTCCGGAGAACTACTCCTGCTCGGGCTGTTCCCCGACCGCCTCGAAAGCTTCCGGGGCAATCTCTTCTTCGAACACCTCTCGCTTCCGGCGCCGTTCCGAATGATAGGCAAGGCCGGTGCCAGCCGGTATGAGCCGGCCGACGATGACGTTTTCCTTGAGGCCGCGCAGATCATCCTGCTTGCCCGTGACCGCCGCATCCGTCAGCACGCGGGTGGTCTCCTGGAAAGAGGCCGCCGAGATGAACGACTCGGTCGCCAGCGAGGCCTTGGTGATGCCCAACAGCAGCCGCTCGTAGGTGCAAGGCATTTTGTCCTCGCGATCCAGCTGTTCGTTCTCTTCCAGAACACGGGCATATTCCGCCTGTTCGCCATGCAGGAAGCGGCTGTCGCCGCCGGCCTTGATCTCGACCTTGCGCAGCATCTGACGAATGATCACCTCGATGTGCTTGTCGTTGATCTTTACACCCTGCAGACGGTAGACATCCTGTACCTCGTTGACGATGTACTTGGAGAGTTCCTCGACGCCGAGCAGGCGCAGGATATCGTGGGGATTCGGCTCGCCTTCGACGATCACCTCGCCCCTCTCCACATGCTCGCCCTCGAACACCGTCACGTGGCGCCACTTGGGGATGAGCTCCTCGTGGGAATCGCCCTCTTGCGGCGTCAACACCAGCCGCTGCTTGCCCTTGGTCTCCTTGCCGAAGCTGACCGTACCGGAGATCTCCGCCAGGATGGAGGACTCTTTCGGCTTGCGGGCCTCGAACAGGTCGGCCACCCGGGGCAGACCACCGGTGATGTCGCGGGTCTTGGAAGACTCCTGCGGAATACGCGCCAGAACATCACCGACACTCACCTGGCCCCCATCTTCCATGTTGACCACCGCGCCCGCGGGCAGGAAGTAGTTCGCCGGGATATCGGTACCGGGGAAGTTCAGGTCGTTCCCACTGTCATCCACCAGTTTGACCATCGGACGACGATCCTTGCCGGAACTGCTACGCGACTTCGGATCCATCACCACCAGTGAGGAGAGTCCCGTGACCTCATCCGTCTGGCGGTGGACCGTCACGCCCTCTTCGAAGTCGACCAGCTTCACGTAACCGGCAATCTCGGTGATGACCGGGTGGGTGTGCGGATCCCAGTTCGCCAGTACCTCGCCCGATTTGACCGTTGCGGCGTCGTAGACGTTGATCTTGGCGCCGTAAGGCACCTTGTAGCGCTCACGCTCGCGACCCGTCTCATCGATGACGGTGATCTCGCCGGAACGGGACACCGCTACCCGATGGCCTTCCGCATGCTCCACCATCTTGATGTTGTGGAGACGAACGGTGCCGTTGCTCTTGATCTGAATATTGTTCACCGAGGCGGCACGCGAAGCGGCACCACCAATGTGGAACGTCCGCATCGTCAGCTGCGTACCCGGCTCACCGATCGACTGGGCCGCGATGACACCAACCGATTCACCGACATTGACCTTGTGGCCACGAGCCAGGTCGCGACCGTAGCAGGTGGCACAGACGCCATAGCGCGTTTCACAGGTGATCGGGGAACGTACCTTCAGGTGGTCGACAGACATCGACTCCAACTGCTCCACCAGGGCCTCGTCAAGCAGGGTCCCCGAGGGGATGGCTACCTGGTCACCGGACCCGGGCTCCATTACATCCTCGGCGGTCATACGGCCCAGTACGCGTTCACTCAGCGGCTCGACCACATCGCCACCCTCGATGAGGGAGTGCATGATCACGCCGTTGGAGGTGCCGCAATCGTCCTCGGTAACCACCAGGTCCTGTGATACGTCCACCAGGCGGCGAGTCAGATAACCGGAGTTGGCGGTCTTGAGTGCCGTATCCGCGAGCCCCTTACGGGCACCGTGCGTGGAGATGAAGTACTGCAGTACCGACAACCCTTCACGGAAGTTGGCGGTGATCGGCGTCTCGATGATGGAGCCGTCCGGCTTGGCCATGAGACCGCGCATACCCGCCAGCTGGCGAATCTGGGCGGCGGAACCACGTGCACCGGAGTCGGCCATCATGAAGATGGAATTGAACGAATCCTGCTTGGCGATGTTGCCGTCCCTGTCGACGACCTCATCCTTGCCGAGCTTGTCCATCATCGCCTTGGCGACCTGGTCGTTGGTGTGCGACCAGATATCCACCACCTTGTTGTAGCGCTCGCCGTTGGTCACCAGACCGGAGATGTACTGGTTTTCAATCTCCTTCACCTCACTCTCGGCACGGGCCAGGATCTCGGCCTTTTCGTCCGGGATGACCATATCATTGGAGCCAAAGGAAACCGCCGCACGGGTGGCCATCCGGAAGCCGGTGTACATCAACTGGTCGGCGAATACGACCGTATCCTTGAGACCGAGCTGGCGATAACAGGTATTAATCAATCCCGAGATCGCCTTTTTCACCATCGGCTTGTCGACGTGTTCGAACGCCATGCCGTCCGGCACGATGTGGAACAACAGCGCACGTCCAGCCGTGGTGTCCCTGAGCGAAACCTTCTCCTGCAACTCGCCGTTTTCATCGAGCAACTGCTCGCGGATACGTACCTTGACACGGGCGTGCAGCGAGACCGCTCCGCTATCGTAGGCGCGGCGAAGCTCTTTCAGGTCGGCGAAGGCCATGCCCTCGCCCTTCGCATTGATGGACTCGCGCGTCATGTAGTAGAGACCGAGCACCACGTCCTGCGACGGCACGATGATCGGTTCACCACTGGCGGGCGAGAGGATGTTGTTGGTGGACATCATCAGCGCCCGTGCCTCGAGCTGTGCTTCCAGCGAAAGCGGCACGTGGACGGCCATCTGGTCGCCGTCGAAGTCGGCGTTGAAGGCGGCGCAGACCAGCGGATGCAGCTGGATGGCCTTGCCTTCGATCAGTACCGGCTCGAAACCCTGGATACCGAGGCGGTGGAGGGTCGGAGCGCGGTTCAGCAATACCGGATGTTCACGAATCACCTCTTCGAGGATGTCCCAAACCTCGGCGCCTTCCCGCTCGACCAGCTTCTTGGCGGCCTTGATGGTGGTTGCCAGGCCGCGGCGCTCCAGCTTCGAGAAGATGAACGGCTTGAACAGCTCAAGCGCCATCTTCTTGGGCAGGCCGCACTGGTGCAGCTTGAGAGTCGGGCCGACCACGATGACCGAACGGCCGGAGTAGTCGACGCGCTTGCCAAGCAGGTTCTGACGGAAGCGCCCCTGCTTGCCCTTGATCATGTCGGCCAGGGATTTCAGCGGCCGCCGGTTGGAACCGGTGATGGCGCGGCCGCGGCGGCCGTTGTCCATCAGGGCATCGACCGACTCCTGCAGCATGCGCTTCTCGTTACGGACGATGATGTCCGGAGCGTTCAGATCCAGCAGACGTTTGAGTCGGTTGTTACGGTTGATTACCCGACGATAGAGATCGTTCAGGTCGGAGGTCGCGAAGCGGCCACCTTCCAGCGGCACGAGCGGACGCAGCTCGGGCGGCAGCACGGGCAGCACCGTGAGCACCATCCACTCGGGCTTGTTGCCGGAGTCAATGAAGGCCTCGATGAGCTTCAGCCGCTTGGTGAATTTCTTGAGCTTGGTCTCGGAGTTGGTCTGCGGAATCTCTTCGCGCAGCCGATTGGCCTCCGCCTCCAGATCCATGGACTTGAGCATCTCCAGGACCGCTTCGGCACCCATACGGGCGTCGAACTCGTCGCCGTACTCCTCGATAGCATCAAGGTAGGTTTCGTCCGAAAGCAGCTGACCCCGCTCGAGCTGGGTCATGCCCGGGTCCACCACCACGAAGGCCTCGAAATAGAGTACCCGCTCGATGTCCCGCAGCGTCATGTCCAGCAGCAGCCCCATGCGCGAGGGCAGGGACTTCAGGAACCAGATGTGCGCCGTCGGGCTAGCCAGCTCGATATGGCCCATGCGCTCGCGACGCACCTTGGCCAGCGTCACTTCGACACCACACTTTTCGCAGATGACTCCGCGATGCTTGAGCCGCTTGTACTTGCCGCACAGGCACTCGTAGTCTTTTACCGGCCCGAAAATCTTTGCACAGAACAGGCCATCCCGCTCCGGCTTGAAGGTCCGATAATTGATGGTCTCCGGCTTTTTGACTTCGCCGAAGGACCAGGAGCGGATCTTGTCGGGAGACGCCAGACCAATACGGATGGCGTCGAAATCCTCGATGGGACCCTGCTGCTTGAGAAGCTTGAGTAGATCTTTCACCGTGTTCGTCTCCTCGGTTGTAGGAGCGCCGTCTCGGCGCGACCCCGTGATTCCAATGGCGGGGGGCAATCACCCCCCGCCCGTTTCGCGGCGGGGACGCCGCTCCTACTCGTGCTCCAGCTCGATGTCGATACCCAGCGCGCGGATCTCCTTGAGCAGCACGTTGAACGACTCCGGCATACCGGCCTCCATGCGATGGTCGCCGTCGACGATGTTCTTGTACATCTTGGTCCGACCGTTCACATCGTCCGATTTGACAGTCAGCATCTCCTGCAGGGTGTAGGCGGCGCCGTACGCTTCCAGCGCCCAGACCTCCATCTCCCCGAAGCGCTGCCCACCGAACTGGGCCTTGCCGCCCAGTGGCTGCTGCGTCACCAGACTGTACGGTCCGGTGGAGCGGGCATGCATCTTGTCGTCGATCAGATGGTTGAGCTTGAGCATATACATGTAGCCCACCGTCACCTGACGGTCGAACGAGTCACCGGTACGGCCGTCATACAGTACGGTCTGCCCGCTTTCGGGGAGGTCGGCGAGTCGAAGCATCTGCCGGATCTCGTCCTCGTTCACCCCGTCGAAGACCGGCGTAGCCATCGGGACACCGGCGCGCAGGTGTTTGGCGAGTTCCAGGATCTCGTCATCGGTAAGAGAATCCAGGTCCTCCTTCTTGCCCGACTGGTTGTAAATCTCGTGCAGGAACTTGCGCACCTCGTCCACTTTGGCCTTGGCCTGAACCATGTTGTTGAGCTTACGGCCCAGCCCTTTGGCCGCCCAACCCAGGTGGGTCTCCAGCACCTGCCCGACATTCATTCGAGAAGGTACGCCAAGCGGGTTGAGAACGATGTCGACCGGGGTACCGTCATCCATATAAGGCATGTCCTCGACCGGGACAATCATGGAGATGACACCCTTGTTTCCGTGACGGCCGGCCATCTTGTCGCCCGGCTGAATACGGCGCTTGACGGCCAGGTAGACCTTGACCATCTTCAGCACGCCCGGGGCCAGATCGTCACCCTGGGTCAGCTTGCGGCGCTTCTCCTCATAGAGATCATCGAACTGCGCCTTCATCTGCTTGAGGCTTTCGCCGACCGCTTCCAGCTGACTGTTGACGTCGTCGTCCTTCAGGCGGATTTCGAACCACTTGTCACGCGGCAGATCCCGCAGGTACGTGTTGCTGATCTTATCACCCGACTTCAGCTTGTCCGGTCCGCCGGCCGCTTCCTGGCCCACCAGCATCTTCTCTACCCGGGCGAAGGCGTCATCGGACATGATGCGCTGCTGATCCCGCAGATCCTTCCGGACCTGGTCCAGCTCCGACTCCTCGATGGCCTTGGCGCGGGTATCCTTCTCCAACCCGTCACGGGTGAAGACCTGTACGCCGATGACCGTACCATTCATGCCCGACGGCACACGCTGGGAGGTGTCTTTTACGTCCGAGGCCTTCTCGCCGAATATGGCGCGCAGCAGCTTCTCTTCCGGCGTGAGCTGGGTTTCACCCTTCGGCGTCACCTTGCCCACGAGGATATCGCCCGATTTCACCTCGGCACCGATGTGCACGATGCCGGCTTCGTCGAGTTTGGCGAGTGCTGCCTCGCCCACGTTGGGGATATCCGCGGAGATCTCTTCCGGTCCCAGTTTGGTGTCACGGGCTACGCAGGTCAGCTCTTCAATATGGATCGTGGTGTAGCGATCCTCCTCGACCACACGCTCGGAGATGAGAATGGAATCCTCGAAGTTGTAACCGTTCCAGGGCATGAACGCGACCAACATGTTCTGCCCCAGTGCCAGTTCACCCATATCGGTTGCCGAACCGTCGGCGAGCACGTCCCCGCGGGCAATCACGTTACCGGGGCCGACCAGTGGACGCTGATTGATACAGGTGTTCTGATTGGAACGGGTGTACTTGATCAGGTTGTAGATATCGACGCCGGATTCACCCGCCTCCGTCTCGTCGTCGTTCACCCGAACCACGATACGACCAGAATCCACCGAGTCCACGGTACCCCCACGGCGGGCGGTCACCGTTACACCGGAGTCGATAGCCACTGTGCGTTCGATACCGGTACCGACCAACGGTTTGTCGGGACGCAGGGTGGGGACGGCCTGGCGCTGCATGTTGGAGCCCATGAGCGCGCGGTTGGCATCATCGTGTTCCAGGAAAGGCACCAGCGAAGCCGCTACCGAAACGATCTGCTTGGGCGAGACATCGATGAACTGGATATTCTCCTTCGGCGACAACGTGAACTCGTTCATATGCCGGGAAGAGACCAGGTCGTCCAGAAGATTGTTGTCGGCATCGGTACGGGCGTTGGCCTGCGCGATGACGAATTCGCCTTCATCGATGGCCGACAGGTACACAATCTCGTCGGTCACATTGCCATCCACCACCTTCCGGTAAGGCGTCTCCAGGAAGCCGTAGGGATTCGCCCGTGCGTACACCGCCAGCGAGTTGATGAGACCGATGTTCGGTCCCTCCGGAGTCTCGATCGGGCAGACGCGGCCATAATGCGTCGGGTGCACATCGCGCACCTCGAACCCGGCCCGCTCTCGCGTCAGGCCACCCGGTCCCAGTGCGGAGATCCTCCGCTTGTGGGTGACCTCCGACAGGGGGTTGTTCTGGTCCATGAACTGCGACAACTGCGAGGAGCCGAAGAACTCCTTGACGGCCGCGGAGACCGGCTTGGCGTTGATCAATTCCTGCGGCATCAGGTTTTCCGACTCGGCGAGCGACAGGCGCTCCTTGACGGCGCGTTCCACACGCACAAGACCGATACGGAACTGGTTTTCCGCCATCTCGCCCACGGAGCGGACGCGGCGATTGCCCAGGTGGTCGATATCGTCCACCTGACCGTTGCCGTTGCGAATGTCGACCAGCGTCTTCAGAACCTCGAGGATGTCCGACTGTTCGCCGAACTGCTTGACCCGCTCATGGGCCACCGTGTCCTTCTTGTCACGGCCACCGAAATACTTGCTGTCATAGAGTACGCCCGGGCCTTCGACCTCTTTCCGACCCACGCGGCGATTGAACTTCATGCGGCCGACGTGGGAGAGGTCGTAGCGATCCCCGGTAAAGAACAGGTTGTGGAACAGGTTCTCCGCCGCGTCTTTGGTCGGCGGTTCACCCGGACGCATCATACGATAGATCTCGACCAGTGCTTCCAGATCGGTAGTAGTCGGATCGATCCGCAGGGTCTCTGCGATGTAGGGACCGCGGTCCAGGTCGTTGGTGAAGATTGTGTCGAACTTTTTGACACCGGCATCGACCAGTTTGTCGACCAATTCCGGGGTGAGTTCGTCGTTGGCCTGAGCCAGTAGCTCACCACTCTCCTTATCGACGATATCTTGCGCCAGGGTCTTGCCATGAACGTAATCGACCGGCACCTCGAGAGTCGAGAGGCCGGCTTTCTCCATCTCACGGATGTGGCGCGCAGTAATCCGACGATCCCGCTCCACCAGCACCTTTCCTTCGAGCTTGATATCGACGGTCGCCGTCTCGCCGCGCAGGCGTTCCGGAACGAGCTTAATCTTCACGCCGTTCTTGGTGAAGGTGTAGGTATCGCGTTCAAAGAAGACATCGAGGATCTCCTCGGTACTGTAACCGAGGCCGCGCAGCAGGATTGTGGCCGGCAGTTTCCGACGCCGATCGATGCGCACGTAGACCAGATCCTTGGGATCGAATTCGAAATCCAGCCAGGAACCCCGATAGGGGATCACCCGGGCGGAGAACAGCAGCTTGCCGGAGGAGTGGGTCTTGCCCTTGTCATGCTCGAAGAATACGCCCGGCGAGCGGTGCAGCTGAGAAACGATGACCCGCTCGGTACCATTGATCACGAACGTACCGTTTTCGGTCATCAGGGGCAGTTCGCCCATGTAGACTTCCTGCTCCCGGATATCCTTGACGGACTTGGCGGAGGAGTCTTTATCATAAAGGACCAAACGCAGTTTAACGCGCAGCGGAGCGGCGTATGTAAGCCCGCGCATCTGGCACTCCTTGACGTCGAACGCCGGAGTGCCGAGCCGGTAGCTAACATACTCCAGTGCGGCATTACCCGAATAACTGACGATCGGGAATACCGATTTGAAGGCTGCGTGAAGGCCCTGTTCGTTACGCTCGTCACTGGTTACGTCCGCTTGCAGGAAGTTGCGATACGAGTCCAGCTGGATCGAGAGCATGTAGGGGACTTCAAGGACGCTGCGGCGCTTGCTGAAATCCTTGCGGATACGTTTCTTCTCAGTGAACGAGTAAGCCATCAGAGTTCCTCAGCTTGTTCAAGACTATCCCACAACTTCTGCCGGCGGCCATCCAGGAATTGGCAGTCTTCCAGCGGAAAAAGGCCGGTGGCGCACGGGCCACCAGCCATATATTCAGGTGCCCGCCATCCCTGGCGGTTCCGCCTGGCCGAGTCCGGGCCGGCGATCAGGCTCTGCCTGACGTATTGAGGCATCAAGCGATTACTTAAGTTCAACCGAAGCGCCGGCTTCCTCGAGCTGCTTCTTGATATCTTCGGCTTCGCCTTTTTCGGCACCTTCTTTAATGGTTGCCGGGACACCTTCAACCATTTCCTTGGCCTCTTTGAGACCCAGGCCGGTGATGGCGCGAACGGCCTTGATGACGGAGACCTTGTTTTCGCCAAAGCTGCTCATGACCACGTCGAACGCGGTCTGCTCTTCAGCGGCAGCTTCTCCTCCAGCAGCGGCCGGGGCGGCGGCAACGGCGGCGGCGGCGGAGACACCAAACTTCTCTTCCATCGCCTCGATCAGTTCCACGACCTCCATTACGGTCATGTTGGAAATGGTTTCCAGGATATCGTCTTTAGAAACGGCCATGCTATTTACTCCTGATAAAAACGTTTGACACCAAAATTACCCGAAATGCGTCTTGCGACCCTTAGGCTGCCTGTTTTTCGTCGCGGATCGCAGCAACCGTGCGAACCAGTTTTCCAGGCACCTCGTTGAGGGTACGGACGAACTTCTCGCTCGGGGCTTTCATCACCGACATGAGCATGCTGATCGCCTGCTCCTTGTTCGGCAGTGTAGCGAGCCGATCGAGTTCAGCTGCGGAATAGAGTTGACCGCCGACGGCGACCAGCTTTGTCTGCAGCTTCTCGTTCTCCTTCGCAAACTCCTTGATAACCCTTGCTGCGGCACCGGGATCCTCCATGGAGAACGCCAGCAACAGCGGTCCGACGAGCCCGTCTTTCAGACACTCGAATTCGGTGCCATCGACGGCCCGGCGGGCCAGGTTGTTCTTGACCACCCGCAGATAGACATTTTCGTCACGTGCCTTGGCACGCAATTCGGTCATCTGCTCAGCGGACAAGCCGGAGTACTCCGCACCGATCGCGGAGTGCGCACTCGCAGCAACTTCGGCGACTTCTGCAACGATGGACTTCTTCTGTTCCAAATTGAGAGCCACTCGAAATCACCTCTTTTGCCGAGCACGGTTGCCGCTTGCGCGGTTTCCGTGCTTGCTTGCCTAGCGGAACCATCTGATTCCGCCCCTAACGGTGGCCCTCAAAATTATCTGAGGGAAGCACCGTCTGCGCAGGCTCTTTACGGATTAAGCACCTTTCGGCACACCTGCGGTCTTCGACGACCGTCGGTCCCTTTCTTTCAAGGACCAACGGGCTCTTTGCCGACAACATTAGTCGCCGGCCGAAGTCGTCACAGCGACAACGTCGCCATGTCTACGCTGACTCCCGGCCCCATCGTGGTGGAGAGAGTCACCTTTTTCATATAAATACCCTTGGCGGCGGACGGCTTGGCTTTCTGCAAATCGCCCAGGAGAGCCTGCAGATTCTGTTTCAGCGCCTCATCACCAAAATCGATCTTTCCGATCGAGCAGTGGATAATGCCACCCTTGTCCGTGCGGTAGCGCACCTGACCGGCCTTGGCATTTTTGACCGCTGTGGCCACATCCGGGGTTACCGTGCCCACTTTCGGGTTCGGCATCAGACCGCGCGGGCCCAGTATCTGACCCAGTTGACCAACCACCCGCATTGCATCCGGCGAGGCGACCACCACGTCGAAATCCATCTTGCCGGCCTTTACTTCTTCGGCGAGATCTTCCATGCCGACGATATCGGCGCCGGCCTCTTTGGCGGCATCGGCATTGGCGCCCTGGGTGAATACGGCCACGCGTACCGTCTTGCCGGTGCCGTTGGGCAACACAGTGGATCCACGCACGACCTGATCCGACTTACGCGGGTCAACGCCGAGGTTCACGGAGACATCAACCGACTCGGCGAACTTCGCCTTCGGGATCTCCTTCAGGAGGCTCAGCACTTCGTCGATTCCGTAGGCCTTACCTGGCTCCAGTTTTTCCCGGATCGCCTGCATTCTCTTGGATATTTTCGCCATGGCTTACACCCCCTCCGTCTTGATGCCCATACTGCGGGCACTGCCTGCAATGGTCCGCACTGCAGCATCAAGGTCTGCGGCTGTGAGATCGGGGTCTTTGGTCTTGGCGATCTCTTCAAGCTGCTCCCGGTTCACCGAGCCCACTTTGTCACGGTTGGGCACACTACTGCCCTTCTGGACGCCGGCGGCCTTCTTCAGGAGGATGGAAGCTGGCGGGGTCTTGGTGACGAACGTGAAGCTACGATCGTTGTAGACCGTGATCACCACCGGAGTGGGCAGGCCCTGCTCCATACCCTGGGTCTGTGCGTTGAACGCCTTGCAGAACTCCATGATATTTACGCCATGCTGACCCAGCGCGGGGCCGACGGGCGGGCTCGGGTTTGCCTGCCCCGCAGGCACCTGCAGCTTGATATAAGCCTGGATTTTCTTAGCCATGATGACTCCTTAGCGTGGGTACAAACGCCTTGCGGCTCCCCGATGTTTTGCGAACACGCACGCCACGACGGGTGCGGCGATTTCTCGCCCCACCCGTCGTGCTGTACGATCCACGTTTAACCTTTCTCTACCTGCCCAAACTCCAGCTCGACGGGAGTGGAACGACCGAAAATGAGCACTGCGACCCGCAGTCGGCTTTTTTCGTAATCCACTTCCTCGACAACGCCGTTGAAATCGTTGAATGGTCCTTCGGTAATCCGAACCACTTCTCCCGGCTCGAACAGGACCTTCGGACGCGGTTTTTCGGCGCCCTCCTGAACTCGTTCCAGGATCGATTGTGCTTCACGATCGGAAATCGGGACCGGGCGATCACCGGTACCGCCGATGAAGCCCATGACTCGCGGGACATCTTTCACCAAATGCCAGGTCTCATCGTTCATATCCATCTGAACGAGTACATAGCCGGGAAAGAATTTACGGTCACTCTTGCGTTTTTGCCCTTCGCGCATCTCTACAACTTCTTCGGTCGGGACGAGGATTTCCCCGAACCGCTCTTCGAGACCGCTGCGTACGATGCGTTCTTCGAGCGAACGCTTGACCTGGTTCTCGAAGCCCGAATAGGCATGGACCACATACCAACGCAATGCCATTCCGTTCAGCCCCCTTGGCCGGTCAGCAGTTGGATAGCCCACGCCAGAAACATATCGAAGACCCACAGGATGATGCCGACGATGAACACCATCGCCATCACGATCAATGTGGTCTGAGTGGTTTCTTTGCGTGAAGGCCAGACGACTTTGCGAATTTCAATCAACGCGCCCTGACCAAATCGCCAGGTGTTTGCACCCGGCTCCGTGCGCAGCGTGATAGCTACGGCAATGCCGGCCGCAACCAGCAAGCCCAGCACGCGCACAAACAACGCCTGATCCGCAAATACATAGAAGCCGCCAATGGCTCCTGCGATGATCAGTGCTGCTGCCAGCAACTTTAGTTTGTCGGCCATCTATTCAGCTAAGCCTTTGCCTGTCCGGGCAAAAAGTGGCAGGCCAGGAGGGAATCGAACCCCCAACCTGCGGTTTTGGAGACCGCTGCTCTGCCAATTGAGCTACTGGCCTTTTAACCCGATGTGCGTGAGCCCGGCCGTGGCCGGGACCCGCGATTTCTTTAGTACCCGAGATAGATTACTCGAGAATCTTCGCGACAACGCCGGCACCCACGGTGCGGCCACCTTCGCGAACTGCGAAACGCAGCCCCTCTTCCATCGCAATCGGTGCGATCAGCGACACGGTCATCTGCACGTTATCGCCTGGCATCACCATCTCGACCCCTTCGGGCAGGTCGCAGGCACCGGTCACGTCCGTGGTACGGAAGTAGAACTGCGGACGATAGCCGTTGAAGAACGGCGTGTGACGACCACCCTCTTCCTTCGACAGCACGTACACTTCGCACTCGAACTTGGTGTGCGG
>NZ_FMWD01000018.1 GCF_900102855.1 Thiohalomonas denitrificans | reverse complement strand
CCGCACACCAAGTTCGAGTGCGAAGTGTACGTGCTGTCGAAGGAAGAGGGTGGTCGTCACACGCCGTTCTTCAACGGCTATCGTCCGCAGTTCTACTTCCGTACCACGGACGTGACCGGTGCCTGCGACCTGCCCGAAGGGGTCGAGATGGTGATGCCGGGCGATAACGTGCAGATGACCGTGTCGCTGATCGCACCGATTGCGATGGAAGAGGGGCTGCGTTTCGCAGTTCGCGAAGGTGGCCGCACCGTGGGTGCCGGCGTTGTTGCGAAGATCCTCGAGTAACACTGCAGATACGAGAGAAATAATACGAGATACGAGGGAGTGTGGGTACGACGAGCCCGGCCTTTCGTATCTCTTATCTCGCATCTCATACCTAAGGTAAAATTATGGCGACCACCAGTCAAAAGATCCGCATCCGCCTGAAGGCATTCGATCATCGCCTGATCGATCAGTCTGCGCGGGAGATCGTCGAGACAGCGAAACGGACCGGAGCCCAGGTCAAGGGCCCGATCCCGCTGCCAACGAAGAAAGAGCGTTTTACGGTACTCACCTCTCCGCACGTCAACAAGGATGCGCGGGACCAGTATGAGCTACGGACGCACAAGCGCCTGATGGATATTGTTGACCCGACCGACAAAACGGTCGACGCGTTGATGAAACTCGATCTGGCTGCCGGTGTGGATGTTCAGATTAAACTGCAGTAAGCGGTTTTTGGATTGAAGTCAGAGCCGCGCCTTCGGGAAGCGGTGAATCGATACAGTGCCGGCCAATCGTAGTCGGTGCGGTGTAGAGGGCAAGAACAATGACAATCGGAGTAGTAGGCCGGAAATGCGGTATGACTCGCATCTTCACGGATGACGGCATCTCCATTCCCGTCACGGTTATTGAAGTCGAGCCGAACAGAATCAGCCAGCTGAAGAGCCTCGATACCGATGGGTATTCGGCGATCCAGGTGGCAGTGGGCACCCCCAAACCGAGCCGGGTCACCAAGCCGCGGGCTGGACACTTTGCGAAGTCCGGTGTCGCTGCGGGCTCGAAGCTCGCCGAGTTTCGCCTGAAAGAGGGCGAAGGCGAAGGTCTTGAGCCGGGTTCGGAAATCAAGGTCGATATCTTTGAAGCCGGACAGACCGTCGATGTGTCCGGTCGCACCATCGGTAAGGGTTTTGCAGGCGTCGTGAAGCGGCATCATTACCGCACTCAGGACGCCACCCACGGTAATTCGCTCTCGCATCGGGCTCCTGGCTCGATCGGTCAGGGCCAGACCCCCGGTCGCGTGTTCAAAGGCAAGAAAATGGCCGGCCATATGGGCGACGCCAAGCGGACCGTCCAGAACCTCGAGGTTGTCCGTGTTGATGTCGAACGGAACCTGCTGCTGATCAAAGGCGCAGTACCGGGAGCCAAAGGCGGCAATGTGGTCGTGACCCCCGCGGTCAAGAGCAAGGCCTGAGGAGCGATACCATGGAAATGAATCTCACGACGGCAACAGGCCGTGCGTCCAAGAATACGGTCGAGTTGTCTGAAGCCAACTTCGGGCGTGACTTTAACGAAGCTCTGGTTCATCAGGTCGTCACTGCCTATATGGCCGGTGGCCGTGCCGGGACCAAGGCCCAGAAGAATCGTGCCGCCGTCAGCGGCGGGGGCAGCAAGCCCTGGCGCCAGAAGGGCACCGGGCGCGCACGCGCCGGCACGATTCGCAGTCCCATTTGGGTCGGGGGCGGCAGGACTTTCGCGGCACAGCCGCGGGATTACTCCCAGAAGGTCAACAAAAAGATGTATCGGGGCGCGCTGCGCTCGATCCTCTCCGAGCTGGTACGGCAGGAACGGCTGGTGGTAGTGGACAAGTTCGTGATGGAAGCCCCGAAAACCAGGGAACTGAACGAAAAGCTCAAGAATCTTGGGCTTGGTAATGTCCTTATTGTCGCCGATGAAGTGGACGACAATCTGTTCCTTTCGGCCCGCAACCTTAAAAGCGTTGACGTGGCCACCGCCGGCCGAGTCGACCCGGTCAGCCTGGTCGGTTTCGAAAAGGTGCTCATAACCGTCCCGGCCGTCAAAAAGCTGGAGGAGATGCTGGCATGAACCAGGAACGTCTGATGAATGTGCTGCTCGCGCCGGTCGTTTCGGAAAAGAGCACGTTGGTTGCGGAAAGCGACAGCCAGTATGTGTTCAAGGTAGTCCCCGATGCCACCAAGCCCGAGATTAAAGGCGCTGTCGAGTCGCTGTTCAATGTTCAGGTTGAGCAGGTTCGCGTGGCCAATATGAAGGGCAAGCAGAAGCGGTTCGGTGCGCGTCAAGGCCGCCGTAGCGGCTGGAAGAAAGCCTATGTCACCTTGGAGTCCGGTCAGGAGATCGACTTCATGGGTGGTGCTGAATAAAAGGAAGCTCGAAGATGCCTGTAGTCAAGCTGAAACCGACGTCTCCAGGGCGGCGCTTTGCGGTGAAGGTGGTTCACGACCATCTGCACAAGGGCGAGCCCTATGCACCGCTCGTGGAGAAGAAGAGTAAAACCGGCGGGCGGAACAATGCCGGCCGAATTACGACGCGGCACCGTGGGGGCGGCCACAAGCAGAAGTACCGCGTGATCGACTTCAAACGGAACAAGGACAGTGTGCCGGCGGTGGTGGAGCGGATCGAATACGACCCGAATCGTACTGCGCACATTGCACTGTTGAAATACACCGATGGCGAGCGCCGTTATGTGATCGCACCGAAAGGCTTGCGTGCCGGTGATCCGGTGGTGTCCGGAAGCGGTTCACCGATCAAGCCGGGCAACTGCCTCCGGCTGCGGGAAATCCCTCTCGGTACCACGGTGCACTGCATCGAGATGAAGCCGGGCAAGGGTGCACAGCTGGCCCGCAGTGCCGGTACTTCGGCGCAGTTGGTGGCCCGCGAGGGTAAGCTGGCCACGCTGCGGCTGCGCTCTGGCGAAATGCGCAAGGTGCAGTCCGATTGTCGGGCAACGGTAGGCGAGGTTTCCAACTCGGAACACAGCCTGCGGAAACTCGGCAAGGCCGGCGCAAAACGCTGGAGGGGCGAGCGTCCCACGGTTCGCGGTGCGGCGATGAATCCCGTCGACCACCCGCACGGTGGTGGTGAAGGCCGCAGCTCCGGAGGCCGTCATCCGGTAACTCCGTGGGGTGTGCCCACCAAGGGGTATAAGACTCGTACGAACAAGCGGACTGACGACATGATCGTCCGTCGACGCAAGCAGAAGTAGAGGGCAGACTAATGCCGCGCTCAGTAAAGAAAGGTCCTTTCGTCGATAATCATTTGGCGAACAAGGTAGCAGCAGCCGCCGAAAGCGGTAACAAACGGCCGATCAAAACCTGGTCGCGCCGTTCCATGGTCCTTCCGGACATGGTGGGGCTCACGATCGCCGTGCACAACGGCCGCCAGCATGTGCCGATTCTGATCAACGAAAACATGGTCGGACACAAGCTGGGAGAGTTTGCGCCCACCCGTACCTACAAAGGCCATGCGGCCGACAAGAAGTCGAAACGATAAGGGGGTCGCCATGGAAACAGCAGCCAGGTTGAAATACGCGCGGATTTCTCCGCAGAAGGTCCGTTTGGTGGCCGATCAGGTTCGCGGCATGTCCGTGGAGAAGGCGCTCGAATTGCTGACCTTCAGCCCGAAAAAGGCCTCCGGAATCGTGAAGAAAGTGCTCGAGTCGGCCGTTGCTAATGCGGAGCACAACGAGGGTGCGGATATCGATGAGCTCAAGGTCTCCCGGATCTACATCGATCAGGGACCGGTGCTGAAGCGTCTGCGCGCTCGCGCCAAGGGCCGCGCTAACCGCATTCTCAAGCGCACCAGTCACGTCACCGTGATGGTCGCGGACAAGTAAAGAGAGGCAGTAATGGGACATAAAGTACATCCGACAGGAATTCGTCTCGGTATTACCAAAGACTGGACCTCCAAGTGGTATGCCGACAAAGGGAATTTCAAGGACATCCTGCACACTGATCTGACCGTCCGCGACTATCTGCAGAAGCGGTTGGCGCGGGCTTCGGTGAGCCGGATTCAGATCGAACGTCCAGCCCGTAACGCGCGGATCACGATTCATAGTGGTCGTCCGGGCCTGGTGATCGGCAAGAAGGGCGAGGATATCGAGAAGCTGCGCCGTGATGTGGCAGCCATGATGGGGATTCCGGTCCACATCAATATCGAAGAGATCCGCAAGCCGGAACTTGACGCCACGCTGGTGGCGCAGGGCATCGCTCAGCAGCTGGAACGTCGCATCATGTTCCGTCGCGCCATGAAGCGTGCCGTGACCAACACCATGCGGCTCGGCGCTCAGGGCGTAAAGGTCAATGTGGGCGGCCGTTTGAATGGCGCTGAAATCGCGCGTTCGGAATGGTATCGCGAAGGTCGCGTGCCGCTGCACACCCTGCGTGCCGATATCGATTACGGCTTCGCCGAGGCGAAAACCACCTACGGCATCATTGGTGTGAAGGTGTGGATCTTCAAGGGCGAGGTCATCGGCGGCGAAATGCCGGCTGAGGGCGAAAAGGCCGCGGCGAAGAAATAATTTTTTTGGGGTAACGGACAATGCTTCAGCCTAAACGAACCAAGTTCCGCAAGCAGCACAAGGGGCGCAACCGCGGCCTGGCGACGAGCGGCAACAAGGTCAGCTTCGGCGAATATGGTCTCAAGGCCGCCGGCCGTGGCCGTATCAATGCGCGCCAGATTGAGGCCGCACGCCGTGCGATGACCCGCTATATCAAACGTGGCGGCAAGATCTGGATTCGGATCTTTCCGGACAAGCCCATCACCCAGAAACCCCTGGAAGTACGGCAGGGTAAGGGTAAGGGCAACGTCGAATACTGGGTGGCACAAATTCAGCCCGGTCGCATGCTTTACGAAATGCAGGGGGTTTCGGAAGAGATCGCCCGCGAGGCATTTCGTCTGGCCGCGGCGAAACTGCCTGTCAAAACCACCTTCGTAACGCGTACGGTGCTGTGATGAAAGCGAGTGATTTAAAAGAGAAAAGCGTGGACGAGCTTAATGGTGAACTGCTCGGGCTGTTGCGCGAACAGTTTAATCTGCGCATGCAGAAGGGCACCGGCCAGTTGTCGCAGCCGCATCGCATGAAGGCCGTGGGGCGTGATATCGCGCGTGTAAAGACGGTTCTGACAGAAAAGAAGGCTGAAAAATGAGTGAACAGGGCAAAACCGTCCGTACCCTGCAGGGCCGGGTGGTCAGCAACAAGATGGACAAGACCATCACTGTGCTGATCGAGCGCCAGGTCCGCCACCCGCTGTACGGCAAATATATCAAGCGTTCCACCAAACTCCATGCACACGATGAGAACAACGCGTGCAATGAAGGAGATACGGTCACCATCTCTGAATGCCGGCCGATAGCCAAGCGAAAGAATTGGCAGCTGGTGGAAGTTATCGAACGCGCCAAGTAGGAACCGACTAACAAGCCACCGGGACGTCGTGGCAAAGGGGCCCAAGTCATTTAACACTTGGGCTTTGCCTCTTTTAGTGCTATATTTCGCGCCCTTGATCCGGGGCGGCCGGGACGTCCGGTTAAAATAGGTGTGGAGAGACTGCAATGATTCAAATGCAGACCAGGCTGGATGTTGCCGATAACAGCGGCGCGCGGGTTGTGCAGTGCATTAAGGTACTGGGTGGTTCGCACAGACGCTATGCAGGTGTCGGCGACATCATCAAGGTAAGCGTGAAAGAGGCGATTCCCCGGGGCAAGGTTAAGAAGGGGGACGTTTACAGCGCAGTGGTGGTACGTACGCGCAAGGGTGTGCGTCGTGCGGACGGCTCGGTAATCCGGTTCGATGGGAACGCAGCAGTGCTGTTGAATCCCAAACTCGAGCCGATCGGAACCCGTATTTTTGGGCCGGTTACCCGTGAGCTGCGTACCGAACGGTTTATGAAGATCATCTCCCTGGCTCCAGAAGTGCTGTAGGGAGGGGAGAGCATCATGCGCAAGATTAAGAAAGGTGATGAAGTCGTCGTTAACGCCGGCAAGGACAAAGGCAAGCGCGGTACCGTGCTGCGGGTCCTGGCGAACGACAAGGTCGTGGTGGAAGGTGTCAATACGGTGAAGAAACACCAGAAGGGCAATCCGATGTCGGGACAGCCGGGTGGCATCATTGAGAAAGAGATGCCGCTTCACGTATCCAACGTTGCGATCTTCAATGCCGAGAGTGGTAAAGCGGATCGGGTCGGTTTCCGTGTCCTTGACGACGGCCGCAAAGTCCGCTTCTTCAAATCGAACAACGAAGTGATTGACGCGTAACGGCGGGTGCTGAGATGGCAAGACTGAAAGATTTTTATCAGGAGACGGTTCAGAAGCAGCTGATGGAAGAGCTTAACATCAGCAATCCGATGTCCGTGCCGCGTATCGAGAAGATTACGGTGAACATGGGTGTTGGCGAGGCTGCTGCTGACAAGAAGGTGCTTGACCACGCGGTCAAGGATCTCACAGGCATCGTTGGTCAGCGTCCGATCGTGACGAAAGCGCGCAAGTCGGTGGCCGGGTTCAAGATTCGCGAAGGCTGGCCGATCGGTTGCAAGGTGACACTGCGTCGGGAGCGGATGTACGAGTTTTTCGACCGACTGGTGAACATCGCGATCCCGCGTATCCGTGATTTCCGGGGCCTCAGCCCGAAGTCGTTTGACGGGCGCGGCAACTACAGCATGGGCGTTCGCGAGCAGATCATCTTTCCCGAGATCGACTACGACAAGATCGATACACTGCGGGGTATGGATATCACCATCACCACGTCGGCGGAAAACGATGAACACGGCCGCGCATTGCTCAAGGCCTTCAATTTCCCGCTGAAGGGTTGAGGTAAAGGATATGGCTAAAGTTTCGATGGTTCAGCGCGAAAAGAAGCGCGAGCGGCTGGTCAAGAAGTACCAGGCTAAACGTGATGAACTTCGCAAGAAGCTGAAGGATCCCGAACTGACCTATGAAGAGCGTCAGGATCTGGAGCTGAAGATGCAGAAGTTGCCACGGGACTCGAGCCCGACCCGGCAACGCAATCGTTGTGCGCTGACCGGTCGGCCGCATGGCTATTACCGCAAGTTCGGCCTCGGCCGGAACAAGCTGCGGGAAGCCACCATGCGGGGCGATGTTCCGGGTCTGCGTAAGGCCAGTTGGTAAAACAAGGTAGAGAGCCGGGAATAGAGCTACGGGTGTTCGTATCTCGAATCTCGAATCTCGTATTTGATTTGGAGCAAACCGTATGAGCATGACTGATCCCATCGCGGATATGCTGACCCGCATTCGCAATGGCCTGCATGCGGGCAAGGTGGAAGTCTCGATGCCTTCCTCCAAGCTCAAGCAGGCTGTTGGGAACGTCCTGAAGGACGAAGGCTATGTCAGTGATCTGTCCGTGCAGGATATCGATGGTAAACCGGTGCTGAGCGTTGTCCTTCGCTACTATCAAGGCAAGCCTGTCATCGAAAATATCCAGCGCGTAAGCCGCCCGGGCCTGCGTATTTATAAGGGCAAGGACGAGCTGCCGAAGGTAATGGGCGGTCTCGGAATTGCGATTGTTTCCACGTCCGCCGGCGTTATGACCGACCGTGCCGCGCGAGCGGCAGGGCACGGTGGCGAAGTGCTGTGCGAAGTGTCCTAGGGGTGGTGCGGTATGGCTAGAGTTTTAAAACCGATTGCGATCCTGTCCGGCGTCACCATCACGGTCGAGGACCAGCAGGTCTCGGTGAAAGGTTCCAAAGGCAGTATGGAACACCAGGTGCATCCGGACGTGGAGATCCATCAGGAAGACGGGCAGATGCGGTTTGCGCCGCGCAAGAACGACCGTAACGCGATGGCGCTGGTCGGCACGACGCGAGCATTGGTCAACACCATGATGACCGGTGTCAGTAGCGGCTTCGAGAAGAAGCTCGAGCTGGTCGGCGTGGGTTATCGCGCTCAGGCGCAGGGCAAGGTTCTGAATCTGACCCTCGGCTTCTCCCATCCAATTGCCTACGAGGTGCCGGAAGGCATCACGGTCGAGGCGCCCTCCCAGACCGAAGTCGTGGTCAAAGGGGTAGACAAGCAGCAGGTAGGACAGGTTGCCGCGGAGATCCGGGCATTCCGTCCGCCTGAGCCTTACAAGGGCAAGGGCGTCAAGTACGCGGACGAGCGCATCGTCCGTAAAGAGGCGAAGAAGAAGTAAGGGTTTCGGTGATGAATACGAAAAAAACGACTCGTCTGCGCCGCGCAACGCGTGCTCGGGCGAAGATTCGGGAACTTGGAGTGCCGCGGCTGTGCGTGTTTCGCACCCCCCGGCATATTTATGCCCAGGTGATTGCACCGAATGGTTCGGAAGTGGTTGCGGCTGCTTCAACTGTTCAGAAAGAGGTAAACGGCGACCTGAAGACCACTGGCAATATCGATGCCGCCAGTGCCGTCGGAAAGGCAATTGCCGACAAAGCCAAGGCAGCGGGTGTCACGAAAGTGGCTTTCGATCGCTCCGGGTTCAAGTATCACGGTCGGGTCAAGGCACTTGCCGATGCGGCCCGCGAGAACGGTCTGGAATTCTAAAGGTTAGACAATGGCGGGATTCGATGCATCCAGTAGCGACGGCCTGATTGAGAAATTGATCGGGGTAAACCGTGTCGCGAAAGTGGTCAAGGGCGGTCGCCAATTTGGCTTCTCCGCACTCAGCGTAGTCGGTGATGGCAACGGCAAGGTCGGCTTTGGTACCGGTAAAGCCCGCGAAGTTCCTGTCGCCATTCAGAAGGCGATGGAAGCTGCCCGCAAGAACATGCGGGAAGTGGGGATTACCGATAACGGAACGCTGCAGTATCCGACAACGTCGCGCCACGGTGCGGCAAAAGTCTTCATGAAACCGGCCTCCGATGGTACCGGTATCATCGCTGGCGGTGCCATGCGTGCGGTGTTTGAGGTTGCCGGAGTGCACAACGTGCTCGCAAAGTGCATCGGCAGCAACAACCCCATCAATGTCGTGCGGGCCACCCTTCGGGGCCTGACGGAAATGGCTTCACCTGAGCAGGTGGCGGCCAAGCGCGGCAAGAGCGTGAAAGAGATTCTGGAATAGAGCCATGGCCGAGAACAAAAAGGTAAGGTTAACTCTGGTGCGCAGTAAGCACGGGCGACTGCCGACGCACACGGCGTGTGTCGCTGGCCTGGGCCTGCGCCGCATGCACCAAACGGTTGAGGTCATTGATACGCCTGAGAATCGGGGCATGATCAACAAGGTCTCCTACTTGCTTAAAGTGGAAGAGGTTTGACATGAGACTGAATGAACTCAAGCCCGCAGAAGGGGCGAAGAAGACGGCCAAACGGGTCGGTCGTGGTATCGGCTCCGGTCTCGGAAAAACAGGCGGTCGTGGCCACAAGGGGCAGAAGTCCCGCTCCGGCGGCTTTCATAAGGTGGGCTTTGAAGGCGGTCAGATGCCGCTGCAGCGCCGGTTGCCGAAAGTAGGCTTCAGCTCTCGGATTGGCCGTACCACCGCGGAGGTTCGCCTCCACGAGCTGGCGAAGGTAGAGGGCGGTGTTGTGGACCTGGCGGGTTTGAAGGCAGCGAACATCGTATCTGCCGATACCACGCGGGCGAAGATCATCGCTTCCGGTGAAATCAGTACCGCGGTAACGATTAAGGGTCTGGGCGTCACCAAGGGTGCCCGAGCTGCAATCGAAGCCGCCGGCGGGAAAGTCGAGGGTTAAGTGGGCGCTTCGCGGTCATCGGTTGCCAATGCATTGGCCGGCGGCAAGCTGACCGAACTCAAGCAGCGTCTGCTGTTTGTGTTGGGGGCGCTGCTGGTGTTTCGTATTGGCGCGCACATCCCGGTTCCGGGCATCGATCCAGTTGCGCTGGCAAAGCTGTTTGAACAGCAGCGCGGCACGATCCTGGACATGTTCAACATGTTCTCCGGCGGGGCCCTGAGTCGATTTTCGGTGTTTGCACTGGGCATCATGCCGTATATCTCGGCATCGATTATCACCCAGTTGCTGACCAAGGTTTCGCCGAAGCTCGAGCAGCTCAACAAGGAAGGGGCCCAGGGTCGCCGCAAGATCAGTCAGTATACCCGTTATGGGACGCTGGTTCTGGCGACATTCCAATCCATCGGTGTTGCAGTGATGCTCGAGGGCCAGATGGCTCCGGGCAATATCCCCGTTGTCATCGAGCCCGGTCTGGCTTTCCGGATGATTACGGTGTTGACCCTGGTAACCGGCGTCATGTTTCTCATGTGGCTGGGTGAACAGGTCACTGAGAGAGGCATCGGTAACGGCATCTCTTTGATTATCTTCGCGGGCATCGTCGCCGGTTTGCCATCGGCAATCGGTGGCACGCTTGAGCTGGCTCGTACCGGTGAGTTGAGTTCCGCACTGGTTCTGATTCTGTTCGCTCTGGCGATCGCAGTCACGGGCTTTGTGGTTTTCGTGGAACGGGGGCAACGCCGTATCACGGTCAACTACGCGAAGCGTCAGCAGGGGCGGCGGATGTATGCCGCACAAAGCAGCCATTTGCCCTTGAAGGTGAACATGGCCGGTGTCATTCCGCCCATTTTTGCCTCGAGCATCATTCTCTTTCCCGCGACGCTGGCCGGCTGGTTCGGCACGGGTGAGGGAATGGGTTGGCTGCAGAACCTGTCGACAACGCTTTCGCCGGGACAGCCGCTGTACGTGTTGATGTATGCAGCAGCGATCATCTTCTTCTGCTTTTTCTATACGGCGTTGATGTTCAACCCGAAGGATACGGCGGAAAACCTGAAGAAATCGGGTGCCTTTATCCCCGGAATTCGGCCAGGGGAGCAGACCGCACGATACATTGACGGAATTCTCGGTAAGCTGACGTTCGCAGGTGCGCTTTATATCACTGCGGTCTGCCTGCTGCCCGAGTTCCTGATTCTGCAGTGGAATGTGCCCTTCTATTTTGGCGGGACCTCTTTGTTGATCATCGTCGTCGTGGTGATGGACTTTACGTCCCAGATGCAGAGTCATCTGGTGTCACATCAGTACGAAGGTCTGATGAAGAAGGCCAACCTAAAGGGCCACCGTCGCCCCGGGATCTAGAAGTCTGAACCACAGAGGGCACAGAGGACAGAAAAGAAAAGCGTAATAGCGCGGAAAAGATGCGAATCTTTCCAGGGCGTGTAGCCCGACCGTAGGAGCTTTTCTTTTTTCCGATTATCTGTGCCCTCTGTGTTCTCTGTGGTTAAGCAGTTAAGTTATTGAGGGTAAGACGATGAAGGTTCGTGCATCTGTCAAAAAGATCTGCCGCAATTGCAAAATTGTGCGTCGCAACGGCGTTGTGCGCGTGATCTGTTCGACCGACGCCCGGCACAAGCAGCGCCAGGGCTAAAGTGATCAAGCCCCGCAGTTGGGGCTTGATTGAACATACATTTATCGGTACTATGTCGCGTTTCACGACGCACGTAGCGTCTAGTCTGTGATATTCGAGGGAGTGGCTCCATGGCCCGTATTGCTGGCATCAATATCCCGGTCAACAAGCACGCGGTCATCGCGCTGACGTCGATTTTCGGCATTGGCCGGACCCGGGCAGAAAAGATTTGCGAAGCGACCGGCGTCAAGCCGAGCGTTAAAGTGAAGGACCTGTCGGAAGCCGAAGTCGAGGCGCTGCGCGCCGAGGTCGGCAAGTACGACGTAGAAGGCGATCTTCGCCGCGAAGTGTCCATGAACATCAAGCGCTTGATGGACCTGGGTTGTTACCGTGGCATTCGTCATCGCCGCGGACTTCCGCTCAGAGGACAGCGCACCCGTACTAACGCCCGGACGCGGAAGGGCCCGCGCCGGCCGATCAAACGATAAGCCTGTTGAACGGCTGAAACACGGTCATTTGGGAAACGGTTATGGCAAAAGCGAGTACTCGCACCCGCAAGAAGGTAAAGAAGAATATCGCGGACGGCATTGCGCACGTCCACGCGTCCTTCAATAACACCATCATCAGCATCAGCGATCGCCAGGGCAACACCCTGTGCTGGGCGACGTCAGGGGGCTCCGGCTTCCGCGGCTCTCGCAAGAGTACGCCCTTTGCGGCTCAGGTCGCAGCTGAACGTGCTGGAACGCAGGCCCAGGAATATGGCATGAAGAACATGGAGGTGTGGGTGAAAGGTCCCGGGCCGGGTCGCGAGTCTGCAGTGCGCGCGCTGAATAACCTCGGTTTCCGGATCACCAACATCACTGACGTGACTCCGATTCCCCATAACGGGTGTCGTCCGCCTAAAAAGCGTCGCGTCTAAGCCAGGAGATAGGTAGTGGCTAGGTACATTGGTTCCAAATGTCGTCAGTGCCGTCGGGAAGGCGAAAAGCTCTTCCTGAAAGGCGAGAAATGTTTTTCCAGCAAGTGCCCGGTCGAGAATCGTCCGTTTCCGCCGGGGCAGCATGGTCAGCGCCGGACCCGGTTGTCCGACTATGCGCGCCAGCTGCGTGCAAAACAGAAACTGCGCCGGATTTACGGCGTGCTGGAGAACCAGTTCCGACTCTATTACAAGCAGGCGGACAGCAAGAAAGGCTCTACCGGCGAAAACCTGCTCCAGCTGCTTGAAGGGCGTCTGGACAACGTTGTTTACCGGATGGGCTTTGGTGTTTCCCGTACGGAGGCACGACAGCTCGTGCGTCACAACGGTGTGCAGGTGAATGGCCGCAAGCTGAACATTCCCGCCTACACTGTAAAGCCGGGAGATGTGATTTCGGTCTCCGACAAAGCCAAGCAGCAGCTTCGCGTGAAGTCAGCGATGGATCTGGCGCAGCAGCGCGGTGTTCCCGAGTGGCTT
The DNA here is from genome assembly GCF_900102855.1 of Thiohalomonas denitrificans. Lineage (NCBI taxonomy): Bacteria > Pseudomonadati > Pseudomonadota > Gammaproteobacteria > Thiohalomonadales > Thiohalomonadaceae > Thiohalomonas > Thiohalomonas denitrificans. Next base: position 8,668 of record NZ_FMWD01000018.1, on the reverse strand, counting down.
GAAGTCGATGCCACCAAGCTTGAGGGCACCTACAAGGCAGACCCGGAGCGGAGCGAACTGCCGGCCGATATTCAGGAACAGCTGGTCGTCGAACTCTACTCGAAGTAAACGGCTGAAGTACCCGGTGCGTCCGCATTCGGGTGCACACAGGATAGACAGCGATTTTAGAGAGGACTGTTCATGCAGGGCTCAGCTAGCGAACTGCTCAAACCGCGCCTCGTTGGTGTGCAGAAGGTCAGCGGTACCGCCGCTAAGGTGACACTGGAGCCGCTGGAACGCGGGTTCGGTCACACCCTCGGTAACGCACTGCGCCGCATTCTGTTATCGTCGATGACCGGAAGCGCCATTGTCGAAGCGGAAATTGAAGGTGTGCTCCACGAGTACACCTCGATCGAAGGCGTGCAGGAAGACGTCATCGAGATCCTGCTGAACCTGAAGGGTGTCGCACTTCAGCTCAGTCATCGAACAGAAGCGACCTTGACGCTCACCAAGAAGGGGCTGGGTCCGGTTACGGCCGGTGACATCGACTTGCCCCATGATGTTGAGCTGATCAATCCGGAGCATGTGATTGCCCACCTGACCAAGTCGGGCGAGCTGAACATGACTCTGAAGGTGGCGACGGGTCGCGGCTACGAGCCGGCCAACGTACGTGCCGAAGCCGACGAAGGAAGCCGTCCCATCGGTCGTCTGCTGATCGATGCGAGTTTCAGCCCGATTACTCGGGTGGCCTATGTCGTGGAGAGTGCGCGCGTCGAGCAGCGTACTGACCTGGACAAACTGGTGATCGAGCTGGAGACCAACGGCACGATTGAGCCGGAAGAAGCGATTCGCCGTGCTGCGACGATCATGCAGGACCAGCTCGCCGCATTCGTGGAATTGGAAGGTAAGGAGCAGGCAGAGGCCGAAGAGGCCCAGCCGGAGATCGATCCGATCCTGCTGCGCCCGGTCGACGATCTCGAACTGACGGTGCGTTCGGCGAATTGTCTGAAGGCGGAAAATATCTATTATATCGGTGATCTGATTCAGCGGACCGAGGTCGAGCTTCTCAAGACGCCGAATCTCGGAAAGAAGTCGCTCACCGAAATCAAGGATGTGCTGGCAACTCGTGGGCTTTCGCTGGGGATGCGCCTGGAAAACTGGCCGCCGGCAAGCCTCAAGAACAAAGACGATAAGGCAAGCGCATAACTGCCTTTAATAAACCTTGATCGAAGCCGCTATCGGACAGCATTTTAATCGCGGCGCAGGTCATCGTGGACATAAACGAATTCAAGTAGGGTAAACCCATGCGTCATCGAAATTCCGGTCGCCAACTCAACCGCAATAGCTCACATCGGAAGGCGATGTTCCGTAATATGGCGGTGTCTCTTTTTGAGCATGAGCTGATCAAAACCACACTGCCGAAGGCGAAAGAGCTGCGCCGGGTGGCTGAGCCGTTGATTACCGTGGCCAAAAAAGACAGTATCGCCAATCGTCGGCTGGCGTTCGCTCGTCTGCGTGATAAAGACGCGGTCGCCAAGCTGTTTGGTGAGCTCGGTCCACGCTACGAGAGTCGTCCGGGTGGTTATCTGCGGATCCTGAAATGTGGATTACGTGCAGGCGACTCGGCACCGATGGCGTACGTCGAGCTGGTCGATCGGCCGATCACGGAAGAAGCGGAAGAAGTAACGGAAACCGCCGCCGCCGAATAAGCGGTCGGGCTGTTTCGGATCAAAAAAGCCGGGCTTGCCCGGCTTTTTTGCGTTTCGCCGTTGGGAAAATACCTTACCGGGCCCATGGAGCTCCGATGACGGTCTGAAGACCGACCTACATGGAGAATCACGATATTCTGACTGATGTAGGTCGGGCTTTAGCCCGTCGACTCCCATGACGGCCTAAAGGCCGACCTACGGGGGATCAATGGGGGCCGGGTGTTTTCTCCGGTCGATTGCACCACCATCCATGAAAAGGAGTGCAATCAAGCGGGAGGTCACCAATGATTCTGATGTTCACGGATTTCGGTTGGAAGGGGCCATACCTGGGGCAATTGGAGAGCGTGCTACGCAGCGAGGCGCCGGGCGTTCCGGTGGTAAATCTGATGTCCGATGCGCCTGCCTTCAATCCGAGGGCGGCCGCTTATCTCCTTAATGCGCTAACGATGGACCTGCCGCCCCGTGCTGTAGTCGTTGGTGTGGTCGACCCGGGCGTGGGGAGCGTCGACAGGGAACCGGTAGCACTGGCAGCGGACGGCCGCTGGTTCGTGGGGCCCGGCAACGGCTTGTTCAATGCCATAGCGGCAGGAGCCAAAGCCGCACAGTGGCACAGGATCCAATGGCAGCCTCCACGTTTGTCTGCCAGTTTTCATGGCCGTGACCTCTTTGCACCCGTCGCTGCCCGGCTGGCGTCGGGCCACCCTGTAGAACTGGAAGCGTTCGACGGGCCGGACCTTGCGGGTTGGGATGATGACCTGGAGGAGGTCGTCTATATCGATGGCTTCGGCAATGCGATGACCGGGATTCGGGCGGATGGGCTGGATCGGGGAAGCCACCTGAAGGCCGGCCCGCACACGCTCCGCTGGGCCCGAACCTTCAGCGACCGACCGGAAGGTGCTGCTTTCTGGTACGGCAACTCCCTGGGGTTGGTCGAGATTGCCGCCAACAAGGCCAATGCTGCCGAGCAGTTATCCCTGGATATTGGAACAAAAATAGAGACCCTCGGCCCGGGGAAAAGGTGAAATTTCGAGGGGAGTGTGGGGTAACGTTTTCGGTTTTACGTGGTTCTGTTTTACAGCAACTGCCGCTATTGGATTCGCGCCGGGGGCGGCCCTCCTACCGGCGGGGCGGAGAGATCTTACTGGTAGGAGGCGCGCCCCCGCGGCGATTTCCGTCCCGGGCGCCCCTGCCCGAGAACAACCCGCCATCGGTCAACGAAGGCAATGGCCCCGTAGGAGCGGTGGAAGCCGCGAAAGCACCCCAGCGCTCAAGAGATTGCAAAAACCCTACGGGTACCGCCGTGTTCGCACAGGGTCTGCGATCCTGCAGAAGCCCCAAAGCCCGCTTCGCCCGCCCGCGAAACCTAACCCGCCAGCGCCTTTTTGCCCCGACTCAGCATCGGCTTCAGATAATGCCCGGTATAGGAATCGGGATGCTCCGCCACGTCCTCCGGGGTGCCGGATGCCAGCAGCGTGCCCCCCTGATCGCCTCCTTCGGGGCCGAGGTCGATAATCCAGTCCGCGGTCTTGATGACGTCCAGGTTGTGCTCGATGACCAGGACGGTATTGCCGTGGTCACGCAGGCGGTGGAGCACGGCCAGAAGCTGCTCGATGTCATGGAAGTGCAGGCCGGTGGTCGGCTCGTCGAGGATGTAGAGCGTACGTCCGGTATCCCGCTTGGACAGTTCCCGCGCCAGTTTCACGCGCTGCGCTTCGCCGCCGGACAGCGTGGTGGCGCTCTGGCCCAGGCGAACGTAGGAGAGGCCCACGTCCATCAGGGTCTGTAGCTTGCGTGCCACCACCGGTACCGGGTCGAAATACCCGCGGGCCTCCTCCACGGTCATCTCCAGCACTTCGAAGATGTTCTTGCCCTTGTACTTTACCTCCAGCGTCTCCCGGTTGTAGCGCTTGCCCTTGCAGACGTCGCAGGCAACGTGGATATCCGGCAGGAAGTGCATCTCCACCTTGATCATTCCGTCGCCCTGGCACGCCTCGCAGCGGCCGCCCTTCACGTTGAAGCTGAAGCGGCCGGGCATGTAGCCACGGGCCCGTGCCTCCGGCGTGCCGGCGAACAACTCCCGGATGGGGGTAAACAGACCGGTATAGGTTGCCGGATTGGAGCGCGGCGTGCGGCCGATGGGGCTTTGGTCGATATCCACGACCTTGTCGAAGTGCTCGAGGCCGACGATCTCGGCCACCGGCGCCGGGTCCTCGCCGGTGCCGTTCACCGAGAGGGCAGCGTGTCGATAGAGGGTGTCGTTGATCAGCGTCGATTTGCCCGAGCCCGAAACGCCGGTGATGCAGGTCATCAGGCCGACGGGAACGTCCACGCTCAACCCCTTCAGGTTGTTGCCGCTGGCACCGCGGATCTTCAGCTGCCGTTCGGCATCCGGCGCCGTGCGTTCGGCCGGCACGGCGATCTGGCGCTTGCCCGACAGGTATTGCCCGGTCAGCGAGTCCTTACTCCGCATGATCTGGCCGGGTGTGCCCTGGGCGACGATCCGGCCCCCATGGGCCCCGGCGCCGGGACCGATGTCCAGCACGTGGTCGGCACTGCGGATGGCGTCCTCATCGTGCTCGACCACGATGACGGTGTTCCCTAGGTCGCGCAGGCGAAACAGGGTATTCAGCAGTCGGTCGTTGTCCCGCTGGTGCAGCCCGATGGAAGGCTCGTCGAGGATATACATCACGCCCACCAGCCCGGCGCCGATCTGGCTCGCCAGCCGAATGCGCTGCGCCTCGCCACCGGAGAGGGTGTCGGCACTGCGGTCCAGGGCCAGATAATTGAGGCCCACATTGACCAGAAACTGCAGGCGTTCCTCGATCTCCTTGACGATCTTCTCGGCAATCTCGCCACGCCAGCCGGGCAGGGTCAGGTGCTCGAAGAATTCCGTCGCCCGGCCCACCGGCATGGAGGTGATTTCCGGAAGGGTGCGTCCGGCGACGAAGACGCTGCGGGCGGAGCGGTTCAGGCGGGTTCCGCCGCAGTCGGGGCACGACTGCGTGCTGAGAAACTTGGCCAGCTCTTCGCGCACCATGTTGGAATCGGTCTCGCGATAGCGCCGCTCCATGTTGGGAATGATGCCCTCGAACGGGTGTTTGCGCCGGCGCCCACCGGGATAGATGAATTCAATCGGTTTGTCGCTGCCGTAGAGCAGGGCGTCACGGACTTTCTTATCGAGCTGCTCAAAGGGCGTCTCGATGGCGAAGCCGTAGTGTTCCGCCAGACACTTCAGCATCTGGAAGTAATGGGCATTGCGCCGGTCCCAGCCGCGAACCGCACCGCCCGCCAGACTGAGTTCGGGATGCAGCACCACTCGGGAGGGATCAAAATAGGGCTTGACCCCCAGGCCGTCACAGGTGGGACACGCGCCGGCCGGGTTATTGAACGAAAACAGCCGCGGCTCCAGCTCCGACAGTGAGTACCCGCATACCGGGCAGGCAAAGCGCGCCGAGAACACGATGTCCTTTTCCTCCCCGTCCATGAAGGCCACGGAAGCGATGCCGTCCGCCAGATTGAGCGCCGTCTCGAAAGAGTCGGCCAGGCGCTGTTTGATGTCCGGGCGCACCTTGAAACGGTCCACCACCACCTCGATGGTGTGCTTCTTGCGAAGCTCCAGCGTGGGCGGCTGGTCCAGTTCGATGACCTTGCCGTTGACGCGGGCGCGCACGAAGCCCTGGGCGCGCAGTTCGTCAAAAATCTGCACGTGTTCACCCTTGCGGTCCTGGATCACCGGGGCGAGCAGCATCAGTTTGGTGCCCTCCGGCAGCTCCGCCACCTGATCCACCATCTGACTGACCGTCTGGGCCTCAAGGATAATGTCGTGCTCCGGGCAGCGCGGCTCGCCGGCACGGGCAAAAAGCAGGCGCAGATAGTCGTAAATCTCGGTGACCGTGCCCACCGTGGAGCGCGGATTGTGGGAAGTCGACTTCTGCTCGATGGAAATCGCCGGCGAGAGCCCCTCGATATGGTCGATATCCGGCTTTTCCATCACCGACAGGAACTGGCGGGCATAGGCCGACAGCGACTCCACATAACGTCGCTGCCCCTCGGCATAGATGGTGTCGAATGCCAGGGAAGACTTCCCGGAGCCCGAAAGCCCGGTGAAGACAATCAACTTGTCGCGGGGCAACTCCAGATCAATGTTCTGAAGATTGTGGGTCCGCGCACCTCGGATCCGAATGGTATCCATGTAAGTCCTGTGTGAGAAAATTAGGTTCGCTCCGGGACACCCTGTCCCCGCGGCATACCGTCCATCCCTGGACGTCGCCGCTCCCGGACGTCCTGTCCCCGCGGCATACCGTCCATCCATGGACGTTCGCCGCTCCTGGACGTCCTGTCCCCGCGGCATACCGTCCATCCCTGGACGTTCGCCGCTCCTGGACATCCTGTCCCCGCGGCATACCGTCCATCCCTGGACGTTCGCCGCTCCTGGACATCCTGTCCCCGCGGCATACCGTCCATCCCTGGACGTAACCGGTTAATATACGCCTTTGGCCTGTCGCGAGGCAAAAAGGACACCACCGGCTCCGGGGACACAGCGGCGCACTCCTTTGGACCGTACTCCGCTCCATACATTCCCAACCGTAATGACGGCTAAAGCCCGACCTACAGCCTCGGACCATCGGATCCCAGTAGGTTGGCCTTCAGGCCGACAACAGCCGTCGGATCTCCTCACCGCCGGGCCGGCTTTCAAACCCATAACTCACTTCCTTGCTGGGGAAAACGAACCTGCTAAGATAGCGCGCTGGATTGTCCTTCGGGGTCGTCCCCGGTGCGCAAACGTCTCAATAAATCGAAGAATTTGATACCCGCCTAATGTCACCCGAACAGATGACCCCTCGGGAACGCCGTGCCGCCATCTCCCTGGCCGGCATCTTCGCCACCCGTATGCTCGGGCTGTTTCTCATCCTGCCGGTATTCGCGCTCTATGCCGAGGACCTGGAAGGGGTGACGCCGACGCTGGTGGGGGTGGCCATCGGTATTTACGGCCTCACACAGGCCCTCTTCCAGATCCCTTTCGGCATGCTCTCGGACCGAATCGGACGCAAGCCGGTGATCGTGGCGGGTCTGCTGCTGTTTGCCATCGGCAGCGCGATAGCAGCCACGGCCGATACCATTAACGGCGTCATCATCGGCCGCACTCTGCAGGGTTCGGGAGCGGTGGCCGCCGCAATCATGGCGCTGGCCGCCGATCTCACCCGCGAGGAGCACCGGCCCAAGGCCATGGCCGTTATCGGCATGACCATCGGTGTCTCTTTTCTGATCGCAATGGTGGCCGGGCCGGTCCTGGACGGCTGGGTAGGCGTCCCCGGTATTTTCTGGCTGACGGCTGTGCTGGCTCTGGCCGGCATCGCAATCCTTCTGATCGCGGTTCCGACCCCCGCCGATAGTCGCGTGCACCGCGATGCCGAAGCGGTGTCCCAACAGTTTCGCCAGGTGCTGGCCGACACCCAGCTGCTGCGCCTAGACTTCGGCATTCTGGTCCTGCATCTGGTCCTCACCGCCGGCTTCGTCGTACTCCCCCTTGCCCTGCGGGATGCAGGTTTGGTGAGCAGTGATCACTGGCAGCTCTATCTACCAGTGATGGTATTTGCCATGGCCGGAGCGATCCCCTTCATCGTCCTGGCGGAGAAAAAGCGCCTCATGAAACCGATCGTCATAGGCGGCATTGCGCTCCTGGGGCTCAGCGAGATCGGTTTTGTCTTTCTGCACGACAGTTTCTGGCCCCTGGCCGTGTTAATGGGGCTGTTCTTCATCGCCTTCAATCTGATGGAGGCGCTGATGCCTTCGCTGATTGCCAAAACAGCCCCCGTGCAGAGCAAAGGGACCGCCATGGGCGTCTACTCCAGCTCGCAGTTCTTCGGAGCGTTTATCGGCGGGGCAGCCGGTGGCAGCCTCTACGGGCAGTTTGGTCCGGCCGGGGTTTTCCTGTTCTGCGCAATCCTGCTGGCGGCGTGGTGGCTGCTGGCCATAACCATGAAACAGCCCCGCTACCTGGCCTCGGCCATGGTCAACGTCGGACCGCTGGATTCCGCCCGCGCCGCCGAGCTGGAGGGTGAGATCTGCCGTATCGATGGCGTCGAAGAGGCCTATGTCGGGGTCGACGACGGGATCGCCTATCTCCGGATCGATAACGACAAAATCGACCGTGCCGAGCTGGACCGGTTTTCTATATGAATCCGGGAGGCCCCAAACTCCACGCGGCTTTGAATCTCTGGCACAATATCCGACTTGCTAGGGAGTGGCTGGTCATTCGAAAGTCAGCAACATTTCCCCGGAAGAACGGCCAGGCCTGCACGTGCGTGCCCGCCGTGGCCGGCGTTTGCGGCAGCACGAACCATAACGGAGTAAAATATGGCACGAGGAATCAACAAGGTCATTTTGGTCGGTAATCTGGGCCGCGATCCGGATGTCCGTTACACGTCAAACGGCAGTGCTGTGGCCAACATTGCTATTGCGACTTCCGAGCAGTGGAAGGACAAACAGACCGGTCAGCAGCAGGAAAAGACGGAATGGCACCGGGTCGTCATGTTCGGCCGCCTGGGCGAGATCGCCGGCGAATACCTGCGGAAGGGCCAGCAGGTGTATATCGAAGGCCGCCTGCAGACCCGGAAATGGCAGGGACAGGATGGTCAGGATCGCTACACCACCGAAATCGTCGCCAATGAAATGCAGATGCTGGGTGGTCCTCGCGGCGGCGGTGGGGGCGGTGCCGACTATAATCCGAATGCCGGCCAGGGGGAGCAAGGCGGATTCCAGGGCGGAGCACCCTCCGGCGGCCAGGCAGGCGGTGGTCAGGCATCCCGCGGCGGTGCGGCCCCTGCACCTTCCGGCGGTGGCAATTTCGACGATTTCGACGACGATATTCCGTTTTAGAGCGGAATCGGGATACGCCCCACGCCCCGGAGGCAGGAGGGCTGCCCCCGGTGCGACAGATTCAACAAATCGCCGCGAGGGCGCGCCTCCTACCGGGAATG
>NZ_FMWD01000017.1 GCF_900102855.1 Thiohalomonas denitrificans | reverse complement strand
TGCGGTTTCATCTCTCTTATTCAACTCCGCCGCGAATGTTAACCGCAAAGGTCGCAAAGAATCGCGAAGATTAGGACCCGATCTCCGGCCATACCCCGACGCCATTCGGGCGGAATCGGCCTCGATCATTCCAGCCTTAGCGAACCTTTGCGACCTTTGCGGTTTCATCTCTCTTATCCAACTCCACCGCGAAGGCACTCGCGGCGTTGGAGAGGGTTCGGGCACGGTGGCAGACCAGGCCCAGTTGACGTTCCAGCTGCAGCTCGGGGATGGCGATTGTGGCCAGGTCGCTATCGATCATGGTGGCGGGTAATACGCTCCAACCAAGCCCGACGCTGACCAGCATGCGAATGGTCTCCAGATAGTTGGTCGAGAGTTCGACATTGAGTTCCAGGCCGAGCGGAAGGAGTGCGCTTTCCACCGTCTGGCGGGTATAGGTCCCGCGCGCGGGGAGTACCGCCGGGTGGGACGTCAGGTCGGACGGAGTGGGTGTCGGCACGCTGGTGAGCGGGTGTTCTCTGCTGGCGACGATAGCCAACGGGTCATCCCAGATGGTGCGTACCAGAAGCCCCGGGGCCGGTGTTGGTGGGAGCGTAACCACCGCCAGCTCGAGTTCCCCGGTCTCCACCGCCCGGCAGGCCTGCTCCGAATCCATGAAGCGGAGATCGAGCTTGACCCCCGGGTAGCGGGTATGGAAACGGCGCAGTACCGGGGGCAGACGATGCAGACCGATGTGGTGGCTGGTGCCAATGCTGAGTCGTCCGGCCACCGTCCCCGAGAGTTTGAGCACCGCACGGCGCCCATTTTCGACCGCTTCCAGGACCTTCCGTGCATTGGGAAGCAGTGCTCGTCCCGCCTCGGTGAGGACGATATGGTGACCGACCCGGTCAAACAGGGCCGCTCCCATCTCTTCCTCGAGTGCGGCGACACGCTTGCTGACCGCCGGTTGAGTGAGGTGGAGTCGGGTCGCCGCACGAGAAAAGGATTCAGCGTCGGAGACGGCGAGGAACGCTTGCAGGTTGGGAATGTCCACGAAAGGAGTTATCGGTTATCGGTGGCTGAATGGAACATTTTATCGATTACCACGGAGAGCACAGAGGAAATCCATGGGGGTATTCCTGCGGGTTATAGGTTACATGAAAAATATGAATTTGAGTAATTGATTGCAGCGGGGTTACCATGACAGCCGGCAGCACTGAAATGTCAGGAATCGAATCTTCCGAGAAGGACGAAATGGCTGGAAAGACACTTTACGACAAACTTTGGGATGCCCACGTCGTTCGTACGGACGAAGAGGGGACATCGCTAATCTATATTGATCGCCACCTCGTCCACGAAGTGACTTCGCCACAGGCCTTTGAGGGCCTGCGACTGGCCGACCGCAGGCCGTGGCGAACCGATACGGTCCTGGCGACACCGGATCATAACGTACCGACTACCGATCGTAGCCGCGGCATTGAAGACCCAATCGCCCGTACTCAGGTGGAGACCCTGGACGCCAACGTAGCGGAATTCGGCATCACCTACTTTCCGATGGGCGATGTCCGCCAGGGCATCGTGCATGTCATTGGCCCCGAGGAGGGGGCGACCCTGCCCGGCATGACCGTGGTCTGCGGTGATTCCCATACCTCGACCCACGGCGCCTTCGGGGCCCTGGCCCACGGCATCGGCACCTCAGAGGTGGAGCATGTGTTGGCCACCGGCTGCCTGGTGCAGAAAAAATCCCGGAATATGCTGGTCTCGGTGGATGGCAAGGTGGGACCCGGAGTCACCGCCAAGGACATCGTCTTGGCGATTATCGGCGAGATCGGCACCGCCGGCGGCACCGGATACGCCATCGAGTTTGGTGGCGAAGCGATCCGCGATCTCTCGGTGGAGGGGCGAATGACGGTCTGCAACATGGCCATCGAAGCGGGTGCCCGGGCCGGTATGGTGGCGGTGGACGAGAAGACCATCGACTACGTGAAGGGGCGTCCCTACAGCCCGCAGGGCGAGCAGTGGGAGCAGGCTGTCGCCGCATGGCAAGACCTGAAATCCGATGATGACGCCGAATTTGATCGCGTGGTCCGCATCGACGCCGCACAAATCGCCCCACAGGTCACCTGGGGCACCTCCCCGGAAATGGTCGTGGGCGTGGATGCCCGGGTTCCGGACCCGGCCGGGGAATCCGATGAGGTAAAGGCGGGCGGCATGCGCCGGGCCCTGGAGTATATGGGTCTGGAGGCCAACAGGCCGATTACCGACATCGCGGTGGATAAGGTCTTTATCGGCTCCTGTACCAACTCCCGTATCGAAGATCTGCGTGAGGCAGCGGCGATCGTCAAGGGTCGCAAAAAGGCCGATTCGGTCAGGCTGGCGCTGGTTGTGCCGGGCTCCGGGCTGGTCAAGCAGCAGGCCGAGGAGGAGGGACTCGACCGGATTTTCCTCGACGCCGGTTTCGAATGGCGAGAACCGGGCTGCTCCATGTGCCTGGCCATGAACGCCGACCGCCTGGAATCCGGCGAACGCTGCGCCTCCACCTCGAACCGCAACTTCGAGGGCCGCCAGGGCCAGGGCAGCCGCACCCATCTGGTCAGTCCCGCCATGGCCGCCGCCGCAGCTATCGCCGGTCATTTTGTCGATATCCGGGATTTCGGATAAGAGCATTAACCGCAAAGGACGCGAAGGTACGCAAAGGTGTTGAGTATTTGGCTTCTGGCGTGGTGAATTATCGAGCCGGCAAAAGGCGCCTACGTATTGGGCTTATTGAAAGGGCATTTAACCGCAAAGGACGCGAAGGTACGCAAAGGTGTTGAAGTATTTGGCTTCTGGCGTGGTGAATTATCGAGCCGGCAAAAGGCGCCTACGTATTGGGCTTATTGAAAGGGCATTTAACCGCAAAGGACGCGAAGGTACGCAAAGGTTTGAAGTACTCGGATTCTGGCGTGATGAATTATCTGCCTAGGGGAGGCCTGGGTCCGGTTTTGTTTTCTTAGCGTTCCTTTGCGTCCTTCGCGGTTTAAAGGGTTTTAACTATGGAAAAGTGCGATGAATTATGGAGCTGGCAAAAGGCGCCTAGGGGAGGCTTGGGGCCGGTTGTGTTTTTTTAGCGTTCCTTCGCGTCCTTCGCGGTTTAAAGGGTTTTAATCATGGAAAAATTCGAAAAGTTGACGGGCTTGGTGGCGCCGCTGGATCGGGCCAATGTGGATACCGACGCTATCATCCCCAAGCAGTTTCTGAAATCGATCAAGCGCACGGGCTTCGGACCGAATCTGTTCGATGAGTGGCGCTATCTGGATCATGGCGAGCCGGGAATGGACAACTCGCAACGTCCCCTGAACCCGGAGTTCGTGCTCAACCGGCCGCGATATCAGGGGGCGAGCATTCTTCTGGCCCGCCAGAACTTCGGATGCGGTTCGTCCCGTGAGCATGCGCCCTGGGCCTTGCTGGATTACGGCTTCCGGGTGATTATTGCCCCTTCGTTCGCCGACATTTTCTTCAACAACTGTTTCAAGAACGGCATCTTGCCCATCGTCCTGCCGGAAGCGACGGTGGATAAGCTGTTCCGGGAGACCGAGGCGAAGGAGGGCTACCGATTGACGGTGGATCTGGCGGCGCAGAGGATCACCACGCCCTCCGGTGAGGTCTTCGAATTCGAGGTCGACGCCTCCCGCAAGCACTGCCTGCTGGAGGGCCTCGACGACATCGGCCTCACTCTGCAGCATGTGGATGAAATCCGCGCCTACGAACAGCACCGTCGCCAGGAAGCTCCCTGGCTGTTCTGAAAAAATCCTACCGCAAAGGACGCGAAGGGACGCTAGGGAATGATGATTGAAGAAATTGGGCGGGAAGTAGTCGATAGCGCAATTCGTGTTCATTCGAAGCTGGGCCCGGGGCTGCTTGAGAGTACCTATGAAGTTTGCCTGGAGCATGAACTTCGAAAGCGAGGAGTAGTGGTAGAGCGACAAGTATCTCAGCCTGTCGCATACGACGGAGTGAAGCTTGATGCTGGATACCGGCTGGACATGCTGGTGGAAGGCGAAGTTGTTCTTGAATTGAAAGCTGTTGAACACATCAACGACCTTCATTTGGCTCAGATTCTGGGATATTTGCGGCTCGGGGGATTTAGGCTCGGCTATTTGCTGAATTTTAATGTTCTTAGAATGAAGCAAGGGATAAGACGAGTGGTGAATGGAATTTAGATTTTTGTCTTCGCGTTCCTTAGCGACCTTTGCGGTTAAAAGATCAGATAGAGAAATTCAATGACAAAAAAAATCGCAGTTTTGCCCGGTGACGGGATTGGTCAGGAGATCGTCGCCGAGGCGGTCAAGGTGATCGATGTCCTTCGGGCCGACTTCGGCCTCGATGTGGAAATGGAAGAGGGGCTGGTCGGTGGCACGGCGTACGATGCCAAGGGCCATCCGCTGCCGGAGGAGACCCTGGATCTTGCCAAATCCGCAGACGCGGTACTGCTGGGGGCGGTCGGCGGCTACAAATGGGAGTCGCTGCCCATCGAAGTGCGCCCGGAGAAGGGGCTACTGGGGCTGCGCTCCGGTCTGGGGCTGTTTGCCAACCTGCGTCCGGCGCTGCTCTATCCGCAGCTCGCCTCCGCCTCGACCCTGAAGCCCGAGGTGGTCTCGGGGCTGGATATCATGATTGTTCGCGAACTGACTGGCGGCATCTACTTTGGTCAGCCGCGTGGGGTGCGTACCCTGGATAATGGCGAGAAGCAGGGCTTCAACACCCTGGTCTATTCGGAGTCGGAGATTCGCCGCATCGGCAAGGTGGCCTTCGATATCGCCATGAAGCGTGACAAGCGGGTCTGTTCGGTGGACAAGGCGAATGTACTGGAGTGCACGGAGCTCTGGCGCGAGGTGATGATTGAAGAGGCCGGGGCCCGGCCCGAAATCGAACTGTCGCACATGTATGTGGATAATGCCGCGATGCAGCTGGTGCGTGCACCCAAGCAGTTCGACGTGATGGTGACCACCAATATGTTCGGCGACATCCTTTCAGATGCCGCCGCCATGCTGACCGGCTCCATCGGCATGCTGCCCTCCGCCTCGCTGGATGAAAACGGCAAGGGTATGTATGAGCCGATCCACGGTTCGGCGCCGGATATCGCCGGCCAGAACATCGCCAATCCGCTCGCCACCATCCTCTCCGTGGCGATGATGCTCCGTTACACCCTCGACGAGCCGGAAATGGCCGGCCGTATCGAAAAGGCCGTCAATGCCATACTGGATCAAGGCAAGCGGACCGCGGATATCTGGACAGAGGGTTCCGAAAAAGTGGGCACCGCCGAAATGGGCGATGCCGTCGTAGCTGCCCTGCGCGGTTGAATAGATTTACCGCAAAGGACGCCAAGAGCGCCAAGAAAAAATGTACAAGTAGAAGCGGAGCACCTCCTTAGCGTCCTTCGCGCTCTTTGCGGTTAACCAAGGAGATAAATTATGAAGCGAGTAGGTTTTGTCGGCTGGCGCGGCATGGTGGGTTCCGTGCTGATGCAGCGCATGCGCGAGGAGAACGACTTCGCGGAGATCGACCCGGTGTTCTTTACCACCTCTCAGGCCGGTAAACCGGGTCCGGATGTGGGCAAGGATGTGCCGCCGCTCAAGGACGCCAAGGACATCGATGAACTCAAGCAGATGGAAGCGATTGTTTCCTGCCAGGGCGGCGGCTATACCGAATCGGTATATGGCAAGCTGCGCGAGGCGGGATGGAAGGGCTACTGGATCGATGCCGCCTCCACCCTGCGGATGGATGATGATGCCACGATCGTCCTGGATCCGGTCAATCGCGATGTGATCACCGACCGATTGGCCAATGGTGCCAAGACCTTCGTGGGCGGCAACTGCACCGTGAGTCTGATGATGATGGGTCTGGGCGGGCTGTTCCAGGAAGATCTGATCGAATGGATTAGCCCCATGACCTATCAGGCGGCCTCGGGCGCCGGTGCGCAGAACATGCGTGAACTGCTTCAGCAGATGGGGGCCCTCCACGACGTCTCCAAAGACCTGCTGGAGGACCCCGCCAGCGGCATCCTGGAGATCGACCGCCGGGTCTCCGATTTCATGCGCAGTCCCGAATACCCGCAGCAGCAGTGGGGCGCCCCCCTGGCCGGCTCCCTCATCGCCTGGCTGGATTGCGAGACCGAGGGCGGGCAGAGCAAGGAGGAGTGGAAGGCAGAGGTCGAGACCAACAAGATCCTCGGCCGGTCGGGGAATCCCATCCCCATCGACGGTATCTGCGTCCGTATCGGCGCCATGCGCTCCCACAGCCAGGCGCTGACCATCAAGCTCAAGAAGGATGTCCCGCTGGCCGACATCGAGGGCATCCTGGCCTCCGCCAACGATTGGGCGAAGGTCGTGCCCAACGAAAAGGAAGCCACCATGCGCGAGTTGAGCCCGGCCGCCGTTACCGGGACGCTGGATGTACCGGTGGGACGGCTCCGGAAGCTTACTATGGGACCGGAGTACCTGGCCGCCTTTACGGTTGGGGACCAGCTCCTGTGGGGTGCGGCCGAACCGCTGCGCCGCATGCTGCGTATTCTCCTGGAGAGCTAGAAGCTCCAAAGGCCCCTGGCGCCTGCCAGAACAGCGGCAGGTTACAGGGTCCTCCTAGTCCCAACACAGAGATTTACAGAATCTATGAGCAAGGCCTTTGATGTGGCCGTGGTCGGTGCCACCACTCTGGTGGGTGCTGCCATTATCGAATCGCTGGCCGACCGGGATTTCCCTGTGGGCCAGCTGTTTCTTCTCGAACGCGGAGCCGAAAGCAGCTATGCGCAATTCCGCGGCAAACGGGTTCCTGTCAAGGACCCGGACAGCTTCGATTTCACCCACTCCCGTATCGTGTTTCTGGCTTGCGACGAGGCTCTGGCTGCTGAAGTTGCGCCGCCCGCGGTGGAAGCCGGATGCATCGTGATCGACGCATCGGGAGCCTTCGACAGTGATCCCGATCTGCCCGTAATCGTTCCCGAAGTGAACCCGGAGGCGGTCGGAGACTTTGAAGCCCGTCACATTTTGGTATCTCCATCCTCGGCGGCGGTGATCCTGGCTCTTGCACTGGCGCCGATTCAGCGACAAGTTGGGGTGACGCGGGTAAACGTCGTGAGTTTCCATGCGGTTTCGGGGCAGGGGAAAGCTGGTGTAAACGAATTGGCTTCCCAGACTGCGAAGTTGCTCAATGCGCAGCCGGTGGAAACCGGGATATTCTCCCGACAGATCGCCTTCAATGTCCTCCCCCAGGTGGGTGCCCCCGAGCCGGGTGGTTACAACCGAGAGGAGCGGGCGCTGATGGATGGGCTGCGCCGGGTTTTCGCTGCGCCGGATCTGGGCATTAATCATACAGCGGTGCAATTGCCGCTTTTCTTCGGTCACGGGATGGTTGTGCATCTGGAAACGCACGGGGCGCTAAGCAGCGAGGAACTCCGTGAACTCTATCGGAAAACGCCGGGTATCGAGGTTTCGGACGACAGTGAGGAAGGTTATCCGACTCCTGTTACCGAGGCGGCAGATAGTGCGGCGTTACATGTGGGCCGTATCCGCCAGGACGCTTCCCACCCGAACGGTCTGGACCTCTGGCTAGTGGCTGACAATATCCGTCGAGGTGGAGCCATTAATTGCGTGCGGATAGCGGAGGTCCTGGTCGGTGAATTTCTATAGTCTGTGGTCTTGTACGGGCACGGCGAATGGCTTGGTACTATGCGTGTGTATGCCCTTTATCCATAACAGCACACTAGTATATAGTTAGTCGCTATTGCTGAAGGTATTTCCGAGGTTTTTGACCTCAAGCCCGTGGGCATGAAGGATGTCAGTCGCGGGTTATTAGTAGCTACTTTGGGGAGTGATGATGGTGCGCAAGCTGGTTCGGACGCTGGTGTCTCTTTCGCTGGCAACACCGTTATCGGTATGGGGCTTGGGGCTGGGTGATATTCACCTGTACTCCGCACTCAACGAAAAGCTCAATGCCAGGATTGACCTGTTGTCAGTGGAAGAGGGCGACCTGGCTAGCATTGAGGTCGAACTTGCCTCTTATGATGCGTTCAACCGCGTCGGCATCGAGCGGGTCGGAAGCCTCGCGCTACTCGATTTTGTGGTGGAGAAAGGCGCCAACGGCAAGCCCCATGTTCGGGTCACTTCCAAACAGGCGATCCGTGAACCATTTCTGGATTTCCTCATCGATGTGGAGTGGCGCTACGGCAAGCTGCTCCGTGAATACACCCTTCTGCTCGACCCGCCCGAAATCGCCAAAAGCCGTACACCAAATGCGGTAGCGCCCGTCGCCGCTGCCCCGGCCCCTACCGCCGGTAAGGCGACGGAGCAACGCACATCGAAGGAACAACGCACCTCACAGAGCGGACATGGAGATGATGCCCTTGTCCATGGTCCCATAAAGGCCGATGAGACCCTCTGGTCCATTGCCAGGCAGCTGCGCAAGGACAGCGACGTCAGCATCCAGCAGATGATGATCGCTCTGTTCCGGGCCAATCCCGATGCCTTTCTCGACAACAATATCAACAAGCTGCGCAAGGGTGCCATTCTGCGCCTCGATGATGCGGCCAATGCGCGCGAACTCAACCAGGCCGATGCGATACGGGAGGTCGCCCGCCAGTCCCGGGATTGGGACCAGATGAAGGCATCGGTGGACGAGCAGAGTGCAATTGACGGCTCGCCGGAACCGGAGTCTGTCTCTTCGGTGGCCACTCGGGAGGAGGCCAAACTGAAGCTGTTGTCCCCCGAAGGGCAGGCAACCGAGGCCGGAGGAACATCGGAAACGGGTGGGGCCGACATCCAAGAGGTCCGCAACGAGTTGATGCTTGCGCTCGAAAAGGCAGAGACACAGCGTCAGGAAAACGGCGAGCTTCGCGAGCGGTTGGAAGAGCTTGAAGGCCAGCTTTCAGCGATGCAGCGCCTGTTGAGTCTCAAGAACAATGAAATGGGGCAGATTCAGGGGCAGTTGGCTGAAAATGACTCCGAAGAGGGCGTTCCTGACGAAGGGTTATCCGACCCGCAGTTGGCACAGCTTGAAGCGAAAAACGAAACGCTCGTTGCCGAAGACGCAGTAGAGGCGCAGCCGAGCAGTGAGTCGACGGAAAAAACCGAACCGCAAGCCAAGCCAGAGCCCAAACCCGAACCGAAGCCCGAACCCAAGCCCGAACCCAAGCCACAACCCGCGCCGGAACCGTTCCAGGTCGGACTTATCGATGAACTCCTGGCCAATCCCTACACGATCGGCGGCCTCGGCATAGGCATCGTTTTGCTGGGCCTGCTAGCCATCGTGATTCGCCGGCGCATGAGTGGCGGCAGCTTCCAGGAGAGCATCCTCACCGGCGGTACCTCGTCCATGCTGAGTACGAAGGGTGGCGAAGGGGATTCCTCGATGGAAACCTCGCTGCTCAGCGATCTGGCGGATGATGGCATGGGCGGCATGCCGGCTGAGGATTCCGAAGTGGATCCCATCACCGAAGCCGATGTCTATATGGCGTATGGCCGCCATCAGCAGGCCGAAGAGTTGCTCAAGGATGCCATCGAGCAGGAACCGGAGCGTCATGAGCTACTGGTGAAGCTGATGGAGATTTACGACAAGACCAGAAACAAGAAGGCATTCCTGGCTCAAGCCGGTGCGGCGCATGCGGCTCTGGGAGGTACCGGACCGCTATGGGACAAGATCGCCGCCATGGGCCATGAGCTGGCCCCGGAGCACGAACTGTTCGCGGAAGCACCAGAGAATTCGGCGGTCGCCGAGGAGTCATCAGAAGAGACGGCAACAGGTATCGACGACGTACTCGATATCGGACTGGACCTCGACGCCCTGGCGGCGGAGATGGAGCCCTCGGGCGAGTATGGGAGCGGTCAATCCGCGGATTCCCAAGCGGGTGATTCGGAGTGGGACCTTGACCTGGGGATGGATCTCTCCGACCTGGAGGATGAGGATGAACTACCGGACCAGCGCGCTGGCAGCAAGGGTTCGGAAGTGGCGGAGCCCGAAGCAGCGATTTCTGCCGATGCTCACGACCTTGATTTCGAAATCGGCAGTGAGCCGGATGCTGTCGAACTCAATGAATCGAAGGAGTCCGAGATTGGCGATTTCGAAGAACTTGATTTTGGATTCGACACGGACGATGACAGCTCTCTCCCGGAGGTGAAGGAGACTGCCGTCGCAGCCGGGGGCGATGAAGGCGAAGAACTCGACTTTGGGCTGGACGACACCGAATTAGGCCACTCCGAAGACGCCAAGCCGGCCAGCGAAAAAGCGGGCGTCGAAACCAGTGCTGAAGACAATGGTCTTGAGTTCAACCTCGAGGATCTCGACTCTCCCGAAGAGCAGGGCGAAACCACCGCCCAATCGGAGGAGATCGAGCACGACGAAGGCGCCGTTCTGGACTTTGATCTCGGGGATTTCAAACTCCCGGATGAAGGTGATGCTGCCGGATCGGAGTTCGCCGCCAATGAGATCCCCTCAGTGGGCGAACCGGAAACTTCAGGTGACGATCCCGTTCTCGATTTCGACTTGGGGATGGACGAAGACTCATCGGCATCCGCCGAAACGCCGGAGGTGGACTCCGGGTCGGAGGAGGGGCTGGATGACTTCGATCTCGATCTGGACGAGGAGTTTGGCAGCGGGCTTGATGAAATCGGTACCAAACTCGATCTGGCGACTGCCTATGTGGAGATGGACGATGCCGCAGGTGCCCGGGAAATGCTGGAAGAGGTGCTCAAGGAGGGTGACGCCGAACAGCAGCAGAGGGCGCAGCAGCTACTCGATCAACTGGCTTCGTAAGAAGGCGTGTTTTTGCTGCATCCCATTCCCTCAAGACTGCCACATGGTCAACGCCCCCGGGAAGGGGGGCACTCAGTCGGCAAACTCATAACGGATTTCCTCAATCCGGCCGCGCCAGTAGGGCCGCGCACCCTCAGGCAGTAGCCACGCCACCTCGCCTTGGAGCGGCACCCGCATATCGCCGCGCACGGCGTAATCCCGAAAGCGCCCCTGCCAGGGAGTGGGAACGAACCGCTTGCCCACTCTACGGCTGCGCGCATTCGCGCTCACACTCTCGATCAAACCCTCCTGGTCAAAACGAAACAGCATCGTAAGCACGACCTCGCCGTCGACCAGTGTACCCCGGGCCGAGTGGGCATCGACCGCCTCCCATCGAACCCCCTGGCTGGGCAGCAGGGCGGTCGGATACCAGGCGGCCTCGGCAAAGAAGCGCATCAGTTCGCCCTCGGCCACATCACGGAAGCCCCGCAGGTCCACCACCGTAAACAGGCCCAGCAGCGCCGCATGCAGCACACCTTCACCGGCGACATAGGCATCGTGCACCCGAGCTGAAAGCCCCGGCATCACGCCGATCCGCCCGTTCCAATCGAACCCCGGACGCCGCGTGACCACATACTGATCGGATGTGAACGGTTTCCACTGCGCCTTTTTGGCTCCCATATCGAACGTCCCGCGGTGGCGTACACGCACACCGCTTACCATTGGCGCTTCCTCGTTCAACACCCGTCGAAAATAGCGTTGAACCGGGATCGGCAACCCTTCGAGTTCCCGGAAATCGACCCGCGACGGTTCGATGGGTGAGCGGGCCGCCTCGATTCGCCGGCGTAACCTTTGCGTCTCCCGAGTCCAGCGGTGCGTACCCAATGCTGATGCCGCCCAGGAGAATGCGGCCAGTGCCACAACGATGCCACCGGCCATGATCATCACCGGCCACTCTCCATAAATTCGACAACGGCATCCACGGGGCGCCTGGGAGGAGCGGGTTCGGTATCGACGGGTTGACCGAAACGCAGGAGAATCTGCGGGAACCCGCCGCCTTTGAGCAGCTGGGCGAGTCGGGGCCGGAGTTCCGCAACTTCGATCGGCTGGTTGAAATAGGAGGCTTGCAGACCGTGCCGAGTGGCCACCAGAAGGGCATGTTGGAGTGCCTGACCCGCCAGCAGCCAGTCCCGCGGGCCATCGCCATCCGTGCCCAGCACGGCAAGCAGCGGAGCCGCCTCCACCAGTGCCCGGTTCTTCGCACCGACTGACCGCCCCATATCCCGGTGCCGAACCACCCACCGGGTCACCGGTGCCGCCAGGGCCGGGAGCGTCAAGCCGTCACCGCCGTGCCGCGGGCGCATCCACGCGGCCAGCTCGCGTCGCCAATCGGGGTCACCCCACTGTTTCGCATCGCCTGCGGCCACGAGGCTCGCGGCCTGACCTCGAACCGATTCGCTCAGCAGTGGCCGAAGCCAAGCGCCTTCGGCCTTCGCCGCACTGACCAGGTGATCGCGTGTGGTCGAATCCACCGGCTTGGCTGCGAAGCGTTTTCGATAGGTACGGCGGCGCGCAAGGGAGTCCCCAAGTCCGGCTTCCCAACCAAACACTCGCGACTGCTCGCAGAAGGAGGCGCGCGCCAGCCAATCGGGCGCATCGCTGGAGGGAAGAAGCTCAATCCGCAGCACCTCGCCGCGAACCGCAGCGGCCACCCGGAGGTTCATCAGGGCGCATCCACAGCTTATCGTCAACTCCCGATCCTCCGGATCATTGACGGGCAGTGCGCGGGAGCGATCGGCGTAAAGGTCAATGGCCGATTCAGAGATCCGGAAGAGCCAGGGTTGGGTGTTGTGGCTCGACGGCGCCAACACGGCTTGGTCAATCAACGCGAATGCGCGTTCGTTTCGTCCTTTCGAAATCTCCATACGAATGCTTCACCTGGCGGCTCCGTAGTTCCCTTCAACAGAGTATGGCGCAGGTTCGGGCTACGCTACGACGCAAACGCCGTGCTGACCCGTGTGCGCTCACTCGGCAGTAGCAGCGCATCGTCCGACGCATCGAACCGCAGTACCTCTACGCCTTCAGGATCATGCTCTCCTTCGCGCACCACCAGCTGGTGCGCGAAGGGGCGGGCTCGGCAGTGAACTCACGCTTTAGTGACACTAAATACGTGTTCCAGGTTGGTGTCCATGCATGTAGGGGCGACGGAAGTCGCGATAACGCCGAATCGCGGCTTCCGCCGCTCCTACAGGTATCTCGGTATGTCACCGAAAGAGCGTGTTGGACACGTCGGAACAGCTATTAAGCAATAAGTGACTGGAGCGTGGCCAGGCCTTCTGGTGTAAGCAACCAAACGAACGCGGCACTATTTAGCAAAACCGTCATCCAAAAAACCGTTTGGAACGACGGCTTTTTCGACTTGTGACGCAACTTCTGTTGCGCGACAAGCGCGCCTGGTCAGCCACCCGCTAGTGACAGCAGATGAAGGGTGCTCTCCTGCGTTCGCCAGCCTCCCTTCTGAGCTGCCGATTTGTCGGCTGCATAAACAATGAAAGTGATCAGGCTAGCGATAATATAGAGAGTGAGAACGAAATGCGGAATCTTTGCTGTCGCAACTAAAACACCGACAATGACGAGAAAAACTGCCCCTCCAATCGTTGACAGCGAACTATCCTTCCTCTGTGTTTTTCGCGGCAGGTGATCACCGGCCAACGAGGCCTTTAGCGCACATGGTCGCCCCTGCTTGTCAGAAGACAGGGCGAAAGTTACCACCTGATTGATCTTGGGCCGCCGACCAGCGTTACTGAAGGCCTTGATATGAATGAAGACCCGTTCTCTCCCGGTATACGGCTCGATAAAGCCGTAACCCTTCTCATCGTCCCAGAATGCTATTTTTCCTTTTATACGCATACCGCTTGTACCTGTTTTTAGGGAACGCAAAGCTCAGTCAGGGAAGGCCGGGTCGCGGCCTGACGTCGGCTGCAGCGACGTGTTGTGCCGTTCGGTCCACTCTTCACGCGTCAGTCGATACAGCCGTACTGGTTTTCCATGAAACGTGACCTCGCGGAAACCGCAGAACCCGGCCTTTTCGGCGACGCGCAGTGAGGCAACATGTTCCGGCTCGACAATTACCACTACCGACTCGAATTCCTTGATCCCGAACGCATGGGCAAGGACCGCCCGCGTCGACTCTGTTGCGAGACCGCGCCCCCAGTAGCCCCGTGCCAGCCGATATCCGAGATTGACTTCCTCAGCATCGCCGACACGCTCCGGGCCTACGCCGCAGAACCCAATGAAGGCGGACGATTCCTTGTCGATGAGAGCCCATGGACCAACTCCATGCGATTCGTAGCAGGCCAAGCACCATTTCACGAATTTCCGAGTCGCCGCCTCGTCGCACACGCCACGCACTGAGTGCTTCATGACTTCCGGATCGCTGAGAATCCCGGTCAGTGCCGGCACATCATCCAAGGACAGCGGCCGGATCAGCATCCGCTCTGTTTCCCCAATAAGCACCATTGACTCGTTCCGCATAACGTCTGCCCATGATACCGGCAACAAACGGCTTTTAAAGGAGCAATTCGGGCGTCGGGACGGTGTTGCCAGTTGTTCGGTAGCGGCTAATGGTGAACCCGTTCCTGCACGTGACCCCGTTGCTGACCGGTAGGCTACGGGCTGGGGGATGCGGTGCTACAGTTTAGGCGTGCGAATCGGGTGCCCTTATGAGTTCTTCGTCCCAGTCTGAAAATCCCTGGCCGACGCTGCCCCTCGAGGCGTGGGCCGATACCTGCGCCACCTTGCACCTCTGGACGCAGATCGTGGGCAAGATCCGTCTCTCCCGAAGCCCCTGGGTGAACCATTCCTGGCATGTCACGCTCTACGTCACTGCCACAGGGCTCACCACCTCGCCGATTCCGTATGGCACGCGCACCTTCCAGATTGACTTCGACTTCATCGAGCATCAGCTGATCATCCGCACCAGCGATGGACGCAGCGCGCGCTTCGCGCTCGTGGCGCAGTCGGTGGCGGCCTTCTACACGCGCCTCATGGAGGGACTGACCCGCCTGGAGCTACCGCTGACCATCCACCGCATGCCGAACGAATTGGTCGATCCCATTCCGTTCGATGAGGACGACACCCACCGATTCTACGACGCGCAGTACGCCAACCGCTTCTGGCGTGTGCTCGTGCAGGCGGATCGCGTGTTTAAAGTGTTCCGTGCCGCGTTTGTGGGTAAATGCAGCCCAGTGCACTACTTCTGGGGCGCGGCGGACCTGGCGGTCACGCGCTTCTCCGGACGACCGGCGCCGCCGCATCCCGGCGGAGTTCCGCACATGCCGGACTGGGTCACACGCGAGGCGTACTCGGCGGAGGTCAGTAGCTGCGGCTTCTGGCCCGGCGGGGGAGCGGTCCCGTATGCGGCGTTCTACGCCTATGCCTATCCCGAGCCGAACGGCTTCGCGGCATCAAATGTCCGTCCGGCGGAGGCGTTCTACAGCACCGAGCTCCAGGAGTTCGTTTTGCCCTACGAGGTGGTGCGGCAAGCGGCTTCGCCCGACGAGACGCTCCTCGCTTTCCTTCAGACCACCTATGAGGCGGCGGCCGATCCGGGGAAGTGGGACCGCAGTGCGCTGGAGCGCAGGGCTGATCCCGGTGCGGCCTCTGGGCAGGTGTGAAGGCACGGTCGGACTCGCCCCGACGACGGCAATCCAACCTCCGGAGCCGGCAAGGCAGGAAGTCGCTATCGAGCCCTGCCTTCAACCGATTCGGCAGAAATGTTCTTCTCCATACGAAAGTTTTTAAGCACGACGCCTCTCCGCTCGACGAACCGCTCTTCCGTTACCCGGAACCCCATTAGCTGAAATAGCGGACGCGCCGAGATACTCACATCAGATTCAAGTCGTATGGCACCATGACGCACAGCCCACGCAGATGCGAATTCGAGCAAGGAACGACCGATTCCCTTCCGCTCATGTGCGGGATCTACGTACAGCAGATCCACGTACCCACTCTCTTCGACTCGAACAAAACCGCCGACTTGGCCTTCCACAACCGCCAAAAACACCGCGCCGGTTTCCAGTCGGCGGGCCCATGCGTCCAAGTCGGGTGAGACCGGTGCCCACGCTTCCACTTCGTCCGGCATGTAGTTGCGAAACGCAATTTCGCGCACAGAGCGATTGAAACAAGCCAACACAGCCTCGAAATCGTTATCCTGATAAGGTCGGATTTCCACAGTGTCCTAAGTAGAACGTTTCACTAGAGCGAAGGGTTTTCCTGGAGCGTAGCGAAGCTGCGCGTCCGAGTGCACGCACTTGTCGGACAAGACACTAATCTGCATACGGCTTCTGGTACGTGGAGCCCAAAATGGCCCTGAATCCTTTGCTCGTCGATTTTGACCACCTTGCCCAAAGTCTTCGCCTTCTTGTTATCCTCTGTCATGGTGGTGGTCTCCTCTGTGGCGGCGGTTAGATCTCGACAATCCAACTTAACCACATGGGCCACCGCCTCTTCAAAAGTGCGAAAAATTACGTTATCCGTCGAGTAGCCGCGGCACGTTCCTATGCTGTTGTCGTTACGAGGAGCCTAAGCGACGAAGTAATCTCTATTTTCAACCCCAAGATAGCCGCGTCGCTGGGGTTTGGCTTTGGCATCCTCGATAATGGGTTCCAGACATTCTCTACTACCGCCTCCATGGCGGCATGCGTCGCTCTACCGCCTGCATCCCTGTAGGCGTCCTCCTGACGAACTTGCCCCTGCTGTCATTACGAGGAGCCCCAGCGACAAAGTAATCTCTACTCCCAACCCCGAGATTGCCACGTCGCCTGGGGCTCCTCTCAATGACGGCTAAATGTTCGTCGCTGATTCGGGCTTACGCACGCTTCTCCGGACGAGGGTTCGGGGGGCATCGGCGGGAAAATCGAGTTCGATCCCGTTTGCCTGCCGCCGGACACCAAGCCAGCCGCTGCGGGTGGAAAAGCGCGCCTCGGCGTCGGCTGCAGCCGGCCCGTCTCCAACAGCACGTGCGCGTTCGGTTTCGAGGTGAATTTCGGTCCCATGCAGACACTTCATGACGAGGGCGAGCAGGCACGCGCGCACGCGCTGTGCCGGGAGCAAACGCCAGGCGCACAGGCGATGAGGAATCCCTTGAAAAGGGGACAATAGGGCCCGGCCGGGAGCCTCGCTCCGGCCCGATCGTCCCCACTTCGGCCACGCCGTCATTGGTCTTGACAAACCTATCCCCCCCCATAGGATAATCTTGCCCCCGTTTGGCCGGAATCTCTAGCATGGTTCATATGCACGAATCGCACCCCGACATCATCAAGCGCCTCAAGCGTGCCGATGGGCACTTGCGGAAAATCATCGACATGATCGAGGAGGGGAAGCCCTGTCTTGAGGTCGCTCAGCAACTGCAAGCGGCCTACAAGGCTATTGGCAATGCTAAGAAGGTATTCGTGCAGGACCACATCGAGGGGTGCCTGACGGGCGATGTTGATTCACCGGCCGAGTTGAAGAAAAGCCTGCGGGATCTGAAAGAAATCTCAAAATACCTGTAACCAGAGCGAGGGCGTTATGAAGAAGTATCTGTTCGGGCTCATCGGTCTACTGTTTGCTTCGAATGCAGTGGCTCATGGAATGTCCGCCAGTGACAAGCAGCGCATTCTGGATGCGGGACTCATGGAGTATATCGAGTTGGGCGCCAGTCACATGCTGACGGGCTACGATCACCTGCTTTTCCTCTTCGGCGTGATCTTCTTTCTGACGCGCTTCAACGACATCATCAAATTCATTACGGCGTTCACCCTGGGGCACTCCATCACCCTGATCTTCGCCACCCTGTACGGGATTCAGGCCAACTACTATCTGGTGGATGCCGTGATCGCCTTGACCGTATGCTACAAGGCTTTCGAAAACCTAGATGGGTTCAAAAGGTACCTCAATTCCCGGTCGCCGAACCTGACCTGGATGGTTCTCGGCTTCGGCCTCATCCATGGCTTCGGCCTCTCCACGCGGCTACAGCAGCTGCCGCTCGGGGATGAGGGCATCGTAATGAAGATCATCGCCTTCAATGTGGGAGTGGAAGTCGGTCAGATCGCCGCCCTCGCCATCATGCTGTTCCTGCTCTCGGGTTGGCGCAAGACCGAGTCCTTCAGCCGGTTCAGCCGTGCGTCCAATATAGGCCTGATGCTGACCGGTGGGCTGCTGCTGATGATGCAGTTGCACGGCTACCAGCACACGACCTTTACGGAAGAGTTCCCCCTGAACCGGGATGACCATTCACACGTCCACGAGGACATGCAGGCGGCGACCCTGCCCGCGGCTCTTGAAAGTTATCAGCAGCCGATAAGCCTGAAGCCGAAAGCTACGGAAACAACCGACACCGAACCGGCTCCCGCGGCTGCACCGTCGACTCACAGCCACGAGGGCGGTACGCCCCACACTCACTGACTTCAGGATAAGACGACATGATTAGAAAAGCGTTAACGATTTTCACTCTTCTGTTTCTCTTTCAAGCGCCAAATGCTCTGGCTCACGGCGGCGGTCATGGCCCCATCGATGAGGGGCAGGCGAGGGCGTTAGCGGCGGACGTCACCCACCAATTCGCCGATTCCGACCCTGGACTGGGTTTCGGCACGCTGGCAGCAAGTTGGAAGGAAATCGACCCCGAGGCGGTCAAAATGCATGTCAAAGGAGCGGGCTACTACATCGTGTCCCTGGAAAACAAAACGGAAGGCAAGACGCTCTACATCCTGATGTCGGCCACCGGTTCCGTCTTTGATGCCAACTTTACTGGTGAATTTCCCAAGGTGAAGTAAGTGCCCATGACGCTCACCCTCTTAAAAGTCTTTACGGCGGCGGCCGTGATCGCCTTTGCGTCATGGCTGTCCGGCAAGAAGCCTGAATTGGCGGGCTTCATTGTCGCCCTGCCGATAGCCTCGATCATCGCGCTCGCCTTTTCCTACATCGAGCATCGCGATCCCGAGGCAAGCATCACCTTTGCAAAAAGTATCCTGGTGGGTGTTCCGGTCTCCTACCTCTTCTTCGTGCCTTTTTTCTTCGCTGAAAAGCTGGGCAACAGTTTCATCCTGAGCTACGTGGTCGGCCTGTTACTGCTGGTCATCGGATTCTTCCTTCATCGCTATATCATGACCCTCATTTAGACGTTAGGGGAATTACAGGAGATTCGTCATGAAAAAGGTTGTTGTTACGAGCCTTGCTGTTCTACTGACTACCCTTTCTCACGCACAAGGAAAAGATGCCGAGGCGCTGGTCGCCGGCAAACAGAAGGCGGACATGACTTACCTGCAGCTAATGGAGATCATGGGCGAGGCTTCATCGATGATGCACAAGGGCGTGCTCAGGCAGAACAAGCAGATGGTGAAGGAGGGGGCGGATATCATCCTGACTCATCCCGCACCGAACCACAAACCGTGGACGATCATGGCCGAAGAGGATCAGGCCGGTTTCAAAAAGAGCCTGCTGGCCTACGACCAGCTCCTCGACACAAAGGCGGGAAAGGTCGTCGAGGACGCAGACCAGGGGGCATGGACGAAAGCGAGCAATAGCCTGAATGACCTGAATGCCACTTGCCTTTCCTGTCACGCGATGTGGCAGGAGAAGGTCAAAAGGTAGGGTTGTTTGGCTTCACTGCTGGCGCACGCCGCTTGGGGACCCCGGGTTTTGAAAAGTTGACTGATCCCATTCAAACGCCGGCAGCACCTTCTTTGTCGAGCTGAGCCAAGGCCGGAGCGAGACAGCAAGTGCTCGTCAACAATGCAAGTGTCGAAGGGACAAACGAGCGCGGGGAGAGAAGGAGAACGCCCGCATGCCTATTCACCGGCGGACATGGATTCCGGCGGTTTGCCTCCGTAAAAGGCTTCCAGTACGGCAATGATTTCTTCTGCTGTGTCTACGCGGGTGAAAAGCCGCGCGTCTTCAGTGCTGATGAAGCCCTCGTCCACCAGGTAGTCAAAGTCAACGGCGCGGTGCCAGAACTCGCTGCCGACAAGCACGATGGGAATGCGTGCCATCTTGCCGGTCTGCACCAGGGTCAACACCTCGAACAGTTCGTCGAGCGTGCCGTAGCCGCCTGGGAAGGCGACCAACGCCCGCGCGCGCAGCAGGAAGTGCATTTTACGTACGGCGAAGTAACGGAACCGGAATGCGAGTTCCGGGCTCATGAAAGGATTGGGCTCCTGTTCGTGCGGCAAGGTGATGTTGAGTCCAACGGAACGCGCCCCGGCCTCGAAGGCCCCCTGGTTGGCCGCTTCCATGATGCCCGGACCGCCTCCGGTGACTACGACGAAATCCTTGCGCCGCTCCTGTTGGAAACGGGATGAGACCATGCGCGCGAAGCGTCGCGCTTCCTCATAGTAGCGAGCCTGGGCGAGCTGGCGCCTGGCAGCGGCCAGTTCCTCCGCCTGTTGCGGCCCGGCCTGCCCGGCTCGCGATTGGGCCTCCAATTCGGCAAGGCGTGCTTGCGCCCCTTCCCGGGAGAGGATGCGTGCGCTGCCGAAGACCACCACGGTGGAGCCGATCTCCTGCTTGCGTAGCTCATGTTCCGGCTTGAGCAGTTCCATTTGCAGACGCAGGGGACGCAGGTCGTCCTGGGATAGGAATTCGGTGTCTTCGTACGCCAATCGATAGGCTGGCCCGCGCAGGATCGCCTCGCGCAGCGCCTGGCATTCCTTCTCGGTGGGTGTGTCACCAGTAGGCATGGTCAGAATCTCCGGCGACGCTCACGATCGCCCGCCAGCGCCAACCGGCTGCATAGTGGCCGCCACGACGCCGAACCATACCATCGCCAGCACCATGGCGATGCCGCCGACGAGGACAAGGACAGGCGGCACTCCCAAGACCACTTCGGCAAGGATTCCGAGTGGCATCAGCATACCGGCCAGCGCCAGCCATGAGATCCATTTAGCCGAGAACGCCCGGATCGGAAGCCGCAACAGCAGATAGCCCACGACCACATTGATGAACGCGAACAGGTTGCCGTGCACGTGCGCCAAACGCGATTCGAAATGCTTTCCGACCGCATAGTCGGCGATCCACTGCGCCTTGCCGGGCGCAAAGTCGCGCAGGTAAATCAGGATGAAGCCATAGGCCATGAAGGCCGCTAGAAACAGAAAGCCCGTTGCAATGTTCTTCTTGCCTTGCATGCTTTTCTCCTTGTCGTACCAGTTAATGAGAATGGAAGGTTGCCCGGCGGCATTCACAACATCACGCTCTGCCCGGGCTCGGGCACCGTCACCGTCCAGCCGCGCTCGGCCCGCAGGTGTTCGGCAAGCCCGAGCGCCGCCGCCTCCTCGCCGTGCACTACGAAGGTACGGGCGGGGGGCTTGCGGAAACTGCCTGCCCATGACAATAGGGCTCGCCGGTCGGCATGCGCGGACAAACCGCCTACGGTATAAATCTCCGCCCGGACAGGGATGTCTTCGCCGAGAATACGCACCCGTTTTGCGCCATCGACCAGACGTCGGCCGAGCGTGCCTGTTGCCTGGAATCCGGTGATCAGCACGCTGCATTCGTGCCGGGGCAGGTTGTGGCGCAGGTGGTGCTTGATGCGCCCGGCATCACACATACCGCTGGCTGAGATGATGATGGCGCCCGAGCGGATCTGGTTCAGGGCCTTGGACTCGTCGACACTCGCTGTGAAACGGAGATAAGGCAGGTTCTTGCCTTCGGCGTGCCAGGTCGAGAGCTCCTTCGCCGCTTCATCGAATAGGTCCAGATGTTGCCGGGTGATGCGGGTTGCTTCGGTGGCCATCGGCGAGTCGACGAAAATTTTCAGGTCGTTCAACCGGCCGTCACGGGCGAGGCGATGCAGATGGTACAAGACCTCCTGCGTGCGGCCGACGGCAAACGCGGGCACGATGACATTGCCCCGTTCCAGGGTGTGCTCGACAAGCCCGATCAGCTCCTCGCGGGTGGTCGCCAGGTCCTTGTGGTTGCGGTCGCCATAGGTGGACTCGATAACCAGTATGTCCGCCTCCTCGATGGCCGTGGGATCACGCAAGATCGGTCGTCCCGGCTGGCCAAGGTCCCCGCTGAAAACAAGCTTGGTCGTCTGGCTTCGTTCGGTAACCCAGAGCTCAATGATGGCCGAACCGAGAATGTGGCCGGCATCGCGAAAACGGCAGCGCACGCCGGCGTGAGGCGTCAGCTCCTGATCGTAGGCGATGGAATGCACCTCGTGCAGGCATTCTTGCGCATCCTGCATGGTGTAGATGGGCGCGAGCGTCGTGTCCTTGCCACGCGTCTTCCTGGCACGGCGCTCGGCGCGCTTGGCATCACTCTCCTGGATGTGTGCGCTATCGGGCAGCATTACATGGAGCAGGTCTGCAGTCGCGGCGGTGGTATAGATCGGCCCTTGGTAGCCTGCACGGGTAAGCTTGGGCAGCAGGCCACTGTGGTCGATGTGCGCATGGGTCAGCAGCACGAAATCGATCGACTTCGGGTCGAATGCGAACGGCTTGCGATTGCGGGCCGGCGCCTCGCGTCCGCCTTGCACCATGCCGCAGTCCACCAGGAAGCGGGTGTCTGCCGACTCAATCAGATAGCAGGAGCCAGTGACTTCGCGGGCTGCGCCGAGAAAGGTGATATTCATCGAGTTACTCCTTGTGCGGCTTT
This sequence comes from Thiohalomonas denitrificans, assembly GCF_900102855.1. Lineage (NCBI taxonomy): Bacteria > Pseudomonadati > Pseudomonadota > Gammaproteobacteria > Thiohalomonadales > Thiohalomonadaceae > Thiohalomonas > Thiohalomonas denitrificans. The sequence goes on along the minus strand of NZ_FMWD01000017.1, from coordinate 5,588 downwards.
TCGCGCCTGATCGAGCCAGGGAGCCTGGTGCTCCTCGCTCTTCGCACATTTCTTCCAGCCGTTATGGTTATTCGTTTCCATGGGTGACCGGCCATTACCTATGTCGGCGGAGAGTCAGGTCCGGTCGTCCATGTGTGCGAAAGGGATGACGCCTGATACAGTGCAGGACGAATCGGGCACGACTCCACCTCGGTTTCAGTCACCGCCACCGCCGCCGGCGGTCCTGAGCGCAGGGCGACATAGACCAGAAGAGCCAAGAGCGGAACGATGACGGCGATCAGTGCCAGCGTGCGGCGTTGGAAAGGAATTGTTTTCACCTTTCTTCGCTCACTATGCCGCGCAAATAAATCGCGAAGACCCGCGGCGCATCACGGCGTATGCGCCCAACGTCGCCCGCCAGCAGCGTCTGCATGACCAATCCCTGGATCATGCCGGTCAATAGAGTGATGGCAGCCTCGGCATCAAGCGCTGCCGGTAGCTGTCCTGCTGCCTTGCCTTCCTCGATCGAGTGATGCAGACGTTCGCCATAACGGCGGATGAGCGTCTGCACCATGCGCTTGGGTGCGGTCATCTCGGCACGCTGCAACTCGCCGAACAGCATGCGCGGCACGCCCGGATGCTCGGTGACGAACTCCACGTGCGCCATGAACATGGCCTCGACAGCGGCAATAGGAGACGTAGCCGCCCGGGCGGCCTTATCCACGCGGGCGAGCAGCCGCTCCGCCACCCACTCCATAACCGCCTGCAGAATGGCGTCTTTGGTCGGAAAGTGTTTGAACAGAGCGCCTTGGGTGAGGCCCATGTACTTGGCAATCGCAGTGGTCGTGATTTGGCTTGGATTCTGCTCGGCCGCCAGTTGCACGACAGCCTCGACAGTGGCAGCACGGCGCTCATCTGCAGGTAGGTGTTTTCGATGCGGACCCATGGTGGCCTTAGTAAAGTAAGTGACTTATTACTATCTTACCCGTGCACTGTTGCCTGTCAAGACGTTAGGGGCGAGAGTGTCTCGCGTCGAAATCCGGACTCGCTCTCCGGTCTTCGATTTCACTAGAAGGCGCACGATAACCACCTGACTTCGCCGCCCCGAGCCCTCAACCTGCGTGCGAAAATTGCCCAAAGGCAGAATGCCAATGACTGCGTTCCGTGCTGGGTAGGGCTACCGTCAGCTCCTCGACACAAAGGCGGGAAAGGTTGTCGAGGACGCAGATCAGGGGGCATGGACGAAAGCGAGCAATAGCCTGAAAGACCTGAATGCCACTTGCATTTCATGTCATTCGATGTGGCAGGAGAAAGTCAAAAGGTGAACTTGTTAGGCTTCATGGCTGGCGCACGCCGCTTGGGGGACCCCCGGGTTTTGGAGTAATCGATGGCGAGCCCCGTCATTTCCGCGAAGGCGGGAATCCAGAGGTCACTCTCATCAGGCAACTACCTGCCAAAACCGCGAAGGCTGTCGGCGTAACCGGAGGTGCGTGCCCTAAAAAGCAATCTCGGGATAAAGGTCCCGCCACTCGGGATCGCCTTTCTCAATTAACGCCAACTTCCAGCCACGATTCCATTTTTTGAGCCGCTTCTCGCGCACAATCGCGCCGACCATGTCCTCGTGTAGCTCGAAATAGACCAGGCGATGAACCCGGTATTTCTTCGTGAAGCCTTCGGACACATTGTTCTTGTGCTCTCAAACGCGTTTAACGAGGTCGCTGGTGACGCCGATGTAGAGCATTCCGTTGCGTCGGCTGGCAAGGATGTAGACAGCAGGTTGCATGGGCTTCCTTTTCCGTGTGAATTCCCGCATCCAGCGGAAGTAGTACGCCGGGGCATTCAGGATATGAAAAACAGGGAATACACTAAGCCGTTCTGGACCAGGGAATCAATGGACGTTCGTTTGGTGATCGTTTGAGCGTCGCGGCCCGTGTGGACGGGTGCGGGGTTCCAAAATGTCGGGTCTGGATTCCCGCCTTCGCGGGAATGACGGCAGAGGGTTGCGGGAGTGACGGCACCGGAAAGCCAATTCAGGACTGTTGCAATACAGCTTGTGGCTCAGTAGGCGCCAGGGGTTGGGTCCCGAGCCTCGATGTGAGGCCGACCCGATGCCTTGATCCTGATGGTGACTGGCGCGGATCAATCTCTTCTGATTGCGCGACCAAAACGAATGTAGGGGAAAGACCTGCCCCCTCTTTGCGGCTCAGTGGCCCTGGCGCAGCTTGTCGTAAAGCAGTGTCCACGCAAAGATCAGCAGTAGCACTGGGCCGCCCAGAAGCATCTGTAACGGAGCCGGAAGAGGGAAGCGACTTTTGGAAGTGGGCTTGCGGGCACCAAGGGGAGTGACACACATGGCAATTCACCTGAATGGGCCAGTCGCCCCGACAGCGCCTTTTGGACTGGCGATTTTGGTTATTCAAAAAATGGAGACAGTCTTGGATCTGGCCTATCGCGGCGCCTTAAGTGGTCGGCCAAGTGATTCCTTTACGATATCAAATATATACCCCCGGCTTATAGCCCCCGATCTCTTCTGGTCGTCCGGACAACTAATATAGCTGTTCCGAAATCGTGTCCAACACGCTCCTTCGGTGACATACCGAGATACCTGTAGGAGCGGCGGAAGCCGCGATTCGGTCTCGCGGGCCACTTCGGTGCCGCGTCCCACCACCTCGCCATGGTCCTGGTATATGCGCACCAGTCGGAGTTTCCGGTGACAATTGAGAATCATTTTGAATCTCGTTTTTCACGGCCACCTTTCGACCCCTTAAATCTCTCTCCTCAATCCCGCGAACCGGGCGCTCTGGCGTGCGTATTTGGCTGGGGCCCATGTTGTTGGTTAATTGCCTGCGATTTGTTCAAGGCCGACTTGGTTGTGTTGCCAGCAAGTCCCTGGAGACCCGCTTCGCATCCGTGGCGATAACACCGTTTCCAGAAACTCGAACAAATTCGAGATAGTCGCCCGAGGGGGCGATGTAGAAATGGTTGACCGTCGTGACGTCCAGTATCATCGAACCGGAGCAGTTTTCGTCCACCGTGTATGAGCCGGTGGTGAACCGTTGGGCACGCTCGACGGAACTCGTCCAGAGGACGGTGGCTTTCCCCGCACCGTCGAAGGACATAAATCCACCGGAGGCATAGGGCTTTCCGTCCCTGTAGCCTTGAATCGAATAGAGATAGCTGCCTTGGAGGGTTTGGGCCGAACAGCGGTCGGGCGATTTATCGACCGGCGCTGCCATCGCGTTGAAACTCGTGGCCGTGAACAGAGTTATAACAGAAGCGAGCAACACGGGTTTGTTCATGTCGGATCTCCTTCGCAATGGGTCGACTCATGGCTCGGCTGTCCTGTTGCTGCCAACCAGTTTAGCTGACGGGCACCCTGCGGGAAGGGCGGTTCAAGTCATGCGTTGTGGACGCGGAGGACTGACTGCTTACCCGTCAGCGGTACATCGAGCTCAACCCGGTACGGGCTGCGGCAGCGGTCTTGCGACCAGTGCTTTTGGGCGTCAGGGACTTGCCGGTCAAAACCTCAAGCCGTTCGACAAAAGCGGCATTCCCGAGCGGCCGTCCTGTCCTTGTGTGCTGTTCGATCAGCTCCCCTTGATCCCGATTCTGACTGGAAAGATACCCAGCCTAATCGGAAATCCGGTCCAGCATGGCCCGACTCTTACTAGCTGATCGTCTTTACCCGAAAGATGGGGCAGGGCACTCGACCACTTCCAGTCGGCCGGATATCGACAGAGTCCCGCCTTGACGGGGTTGAGCTCGACATAGCGAACAGTGGAGAGTAAATACTCCTCGTCCATGACTAACGACACCTTACTGAACATCAAGGCAGGCGCCCTTGCAGTATTCGCTCTGGTAATCTCTTGCCTTATCTAGTGTTTCTGGCCGAACCCCTTCGCTTCTTAGCTGGCCTGAGACCCACGTTTCCATGAAGCGAAGCGCCTCTTCTTGCCTTCCTTCTCGCAGAGCTTTCATGGCCTTGAGGTTCATGACAGCGCCGAGATCCTGTTCCGAATGCAGTAAGAAGAAAGCGGTGTCTATCTGTGCCTGTGTTCCTGAGTTGCCAAGAACGTATCCAGCTGCCAAAGCGGCACTGACCAGGAAGCCAGAAAAGACATGGAAGATCTTCTCTCTATTCATGGGGCATAACGCCAGCCATAGCCGGCGGCAAAATGCTGCATAGCGAGGAACGAGCGGCGCAGCTGTTTGCCGTCCGAGTTTATGGCATTGTTATGGCCTGCTTTGAAATATGGGATGACCATACTCGTTTTCCATCCAATCACGGATTTTTTGACGTTCACCCCAAAGCTCCCCCAGGTTAAATTTAGTTCCGTGAATGCTAACTACATATTGTTTTTCAAAACGTTCGTTCCGATTCTCTGGAGCCAAAAGAACAGCAAAAATTAGCCCAATGATGAAAGAGGGTGGAAGGTTCCACGTTTGCCCGATACTAACCCCGTTGTGATTATTGAAATTGATCCGTTGGTCGAGTTCACCTTCGTGAGCTATCGACGTGCGAGCAAACTTATAAATTGCTTGAGGAAACGACACGCCATCACACTCAACACGGAAGATATTGCGGGTTGCAATATGACTGATGATATCTAGCTCATCATCAAGAAAGTTGCGGATCCTGGCTCCCACTCCACCATTAGGCCTGCGTCGCTTTGCAGTTTTATCAAGTGCTGGGAAATAGTGAATCAGAGCGGATTCATAGTCATTGGCCTGAAAAGCTGCAATGCAGGATTCCATCCTTCGACTGATTGAGCTAGTTGACATAAGGCTCGACTATTCCTTTTTTGCCATAACGCCGCATTCAGCGGCTTGTCCGCTGCAATGCTTTGTGTACGCCCGACATGGGCATGAACTGATGGGGTGAAAGTCCCCTGTAGGAGTACCTGAGATGTCCTTCGGGACGGAAATAACTACTAGCCGACGGCAAGGGCAGCCCCGCGAGGGTCTGTCTGGAGGAAGCCCGAGCGCAAAAGTGCGAGCCGACGGACAGAAATCGCATAGAAGGCTCAGTCCCCGGGCGAGTCAGCACAAGATGACGAAGCCCATCAGGTGCAGGGGATAGGGTAAATGCGGCGGCTGTGCACTGAAAGTTCATGTCCTTATTCGGGGAGGTCTGCCCGACTCCGCGATGTCCTACGTTACGGCCAGTATAACCAGATAGGCCACTGGTTGACCAAGCCTTGGCGCCCCGGCCTGCCGTCAGCCGGGGCGAGCGAATCAGGCGGCAAGCCGTTACGTAGCGACATAGCGCGCTGGGGAGCAATTTCCAGCGTGATCGGGCAGAAGTCAGCAGAGGTCATAGTAATCGCGGTATCTGGAGCGATGCCGCGGTGAAGGACCAAACATGAGAAAACAAGGAGGAGCCGTGAGTCACTCGTCACCATCGCCGAACCCGACCGGGGGAGATGTGTCGCGGCGTGGCTTCATGCAGCCAGCCTTGCACGAGGAGTTGATGGCGCGGGTGCTGGACAGTGCCAACGTGCGCCGCGCATGGAAACGGGTGAAGGCCAACAAGGGGACGCCCGGCATTGACGGAATGCCCATCGAGGACTTCCCCGCGTTTGCACGCGTGCACTGGCCGCACATCCGCC
>NZ_FMWD01000016.1 GCF_900102855.1 Thiohalomonas denitrificans | reverse complement strand
GCCGTCCCAGCCGAAGCCGGAGAGCGAGGCCGGACCGTCTCCGATTAGGTCGGAGGAGCGTGAATTACCGTCGGGAACAGATAGCCGCCAGACTGCTTCGTCGTCGACCAGTAGCGGTGAATCCGGTCATGTACGCGACGAGGATCATCGCGACGACCGGAATGATCGGAACAAGGCCGGGTCGTAAAATAAAAAAGGGGAGCTGACAGGCTCCCTTTTTTTTCGGTGGTTCGAAGGGGGGAACCTTCGGCAGTACTAGCCCCCTACTCCGTGGCGCTTGCGGATATCCGCGAGCAGTCCCCGAGCCGCGGCTTCGACCAAATCAAAGACCCGCTCAAAGCCACCCGGACCTCCGTAGTAGGGATCCGGCACCTCGATTTCCTGCAGGTCCGTGTCGAAAGAGAGGAACATCGACAGCTTTTCCTCGGATCCAGCGGGACAAATATCGGCTAACATCTGGTAGTTGCCCCGATCCATCGCCAGCACGTAATCAAATTCGTCGAAGTCCTCGGCGCAGACCTTGCGCGCACGCTGGGTGCTGATATCGATACCCCGTCGTCGGGCAGTATCCTGTGAACGCGGATCCGGTTGCTCTCCAATGTGATAGGCATGCGTCCCGGCCGAATCGACATGGACCTGTTCCGCCAATCCCTCCTGCTCGAGCAGGTGCTGAAACAGGCCATGGGCTACGGGAGAACGGCAAATATTGCCCATACAAACGAATAAAACCTTGACCATTTTCGTAGTCTCCTCTAATACACTACACTTTTGCTGAACTGTAGAGGCGTTACAAACGTGCCGGAACTCGATTTCAGCATGCAGCAGCTGCGGGGGATGATCGGTATCGAGGTGATTCACCGCGGTATCCCCTGCCGGGTCATCGAGGTCCTTGATGACGGACCTGCCCTGGTTCTGCAGGATTTGAACCGGAGGGACATGCAAACCGATCAGTACGGTGACCCGCGGCGCCGAGTGCCGGCGACCTATACGGTTCCTGTGCTGGATACGGACTGCCGTTCCCTTCACCCCGATTTCCTGGGGCTAGACCTCCAATAACTTCCGCACACGGTTCAGATCCGCTTCGGTGTCGACACCAGGACCGGGTTGCGTAATCGCCTCGGCAACGTGAATGCGACCGCCATGCCATAGAACACGCAGTTGCTCCAGCGACTCCATGCTCTCGATAGAACAAGGGGGCAGATCTACATAACGCGACAGAAAGCCGGCACGATAGGCATACAGGCCCAGGTGGCGATAGTGTTCGGCCGCCGGCGGAAGCTCTTCGGTGGTCACTGCGAACGCCTCCCGGTCCCAGGGGATGACCGCGCGGCTGAAGTAGAGAGCGAACCCGTCTTTGTCCATCACTACTTTGACAGCGTGGGGGTCGAACAGCTCCCCTGCCGTATGGATCCGTGTTGCCAGTGTGGCGATGTCGGCGGTTGGCAGACACTCCAGGTCCTCCGCCACCTGCCGGATCAGGTCGGCGGGCATCAACGGCTCGTCTCCCTGAAGATTCACGACCACCTCGCTGCTGTCGAGCCCCAATGCACTGACCGCCTCGGCGATGCGTTCGGTTCCGGAGCGGTGGTGAGCACCGGTCATCAGTACCTCGCCCCCGAACCCCATCACCGCATCGGCGATGCGCTCGTCATCCGTCACCACGATGACCTGGGCAGCGCCGCTGGCAACCGCCCTTTCGTAGACGTGCTGAAGCATCGGCCGACCGGCGATAGGAAGCAACGGCTTGCCCGGAAGGCGCTGGGATGCATATCGGGCCGGAATGAAGACGCGGAACATTTCAGTACGAAGATTTCATGGGTTCGCGCAATGGCCGCTCCCGGGCATCCTGCCCTCGTGGCATTAGTGCGTCCTGCACGTCATCGCTAGGATACGGTTTGCACAACGGATTTTCCGAAGGAGCGGCGGCGTATCGGCCAGGTCTATGGACAGACCTGGCAGGGCGAAGCAGAATGCCCGAGCAGAGACGACCACTTGAGAAAAGTTCGTTGTGCGGACCATAGGCCAGTGAGGGCATGCGTAATCGGTGAGACATTCGGGCTCAGTACTCCTCTTCGGGTGACAGTTCCCTGGCCTCGTCTTCGAGCATGACCGGGATATCGTCCCGAATGGGATAGGCGAGCCGATCCGCCTTGCAGATTAGCTCCTGGCGCTGCTTCTCATACACGAGTGGCCCCTTGCACAGGGGGCAGACCAGGATGTCGAGTAGTTTCCTGTCCACGGTCACCTCTTGTTATTGATTTGTCGTAGCAGTTCCGATTCGAAAGCGGCATCGAGCTCCGCCGTCACCGGGACCGTCCACCAGTGGGGTTGTGCGAAGGAGCGGCATTTGACCGCATCCTTTTCCGTCATTAACACCGGCCGATCATCCTTGAATGCCAAATCGGATGGTTCGTAGGGATGGTGATCGGCAAACGGGTGAGCTGTCACCTTCAGTCCGGCGCGCTTGAGCATAGCAAAAAAACGTTCGGGATGACCGATACCGGCCACGGCGTGCACGCTCTTCCCCGCCCAATCCTTCAGAGGGCCTTCGCTCTCGGAGCCATCGATGCGGTGCAATCTACCGGGAACAAAGGTCATGCACTGTTCGCTATCGCTCGCAGGTTCGCCGTTGACCACCACCCAATCCACTGTACCGAGGCGATTCGTCCGCTCCCGGAGGGGCCCGGCGGGAAGGCAGTGCCCGTTTCCGGCGCGGCGTTTGCCATCCAGCACGGCGATCTCCACTGACCGGCCAAGACGATAGTGCTGCAGGCCGTCATCGCTAATGATGGCATCCACGCCCTGCTGCACCAGTGCGTCGGCGGCGGCCGCCCTGTCCGGACCGGCCATGACCGGGCAGCCGGTGGTTCGGGCGAGCAGTACCGGTTCATCACCTACATGGTGGGGGTTACTGTCACCGCTTACTGCCTGCGGCCACTCTCTGGCCCTTCCCCCATAACCGCGGCTGACGATGCCGGGCCGGTACCCCGCCTGCTGCAGCAGCACGGCCAGGCGTGCCACCAGGGGCGTCTTCCCGGTACCCCCGACCGTGAGATTGCCCACCACAATCACGGGGACGGCACATCGGTGAATGCGCAGCACGCCATACCGGTAAGCGAGCCGGCGCATGGCCGATAGGCCGCAGAAAAGCCCCTCCAGCGGCAACAAGGGCCAAAGGGCGGGCACCAGCCGTCGACGATACCAAAGCTCCTGCAGACGCGCCCCCAAGCCTTTTCAGTCCTGGAACTGCATGTTGTAGAGGGCGGCATACCGGCCTTCCTTGTCCAGAAGTGCCTCGTGGTGGCCACTTTCGATAATCCGGCCGTTCTCCAGGACCACAATGCGGTCGGCCTTTTCGATGGTCGAGAGGCGGTGTGCAATGACCAGTGTGGTGCGATTTTTCATCAGGACCTCGAGAGCCGCCTGGATGTGCCGTTCCGACTCGGTATCCAGGGCCGAAGTGGCCTCGTCGAGGATCAGGATGGGGGCGTTTTTCAACAGAGCGCGGGCGATAGCCAGGCGCTGACGCTGGCCGCCGGAGAGCAGCACCCCGTTTTCCCCGACCATGGTATCCAGGCCTTGCGGGAGCTCCTTGATGAATTCCCAGGCATGCGCGGCTTTCGTCGCCTCGATGATGGTTTCCCGGTCGGCGCCCTCCAGGTGACCATAGGCGATGTTGTTGCCGATAGTGTCGTTGAAAAGCGTGACATGCTGACTGACCAGCGCGACCTGTTCGCGCAGGGAGTCGAGACGGATATCGCGGATATCGTGACCATCCAGTTCGATGCTGCCGCTGGTCGGGTCATAAAAACGCGGCAGCAGACCGACCAGCGTGGATTTGCCACTTCCGGAGCGTCCCACAAGGGCTACGGTCTCTCCCGGCGCAACCTGCAGGTCAATGCCCTGCAGGACATCAGGCTTGTCTTCAGCATAGCGAAAGGTGAGATCACGGTAACTCACCTCCCCTTTCGCCCGATCGAGGGTTATCTGCCCGCGATCATTTTCACCCGGCCGATCGATAAAGGAGAAGACGCTGTCTGCGGCTGCGATACCCCGCTGAAGCGTCGCGGTCACCTGCGTCAGGCGCTTCATCGGGGAGTGCATCATCATCATCGCGCCGACGAACGACATGAATGCGCCGACCGTCAGGGTGTCCAGGTCGGACAGGGCCATATAAATCACTGCTGCGGTCGCGCTCGCTGCTACGAACTCCACTACCGGTACACTGGCCACCTGGGTACCCTGCAGTTTCAGATTGAGGCGACGATTGTGTTCGTTGGCCTCTTCGAATCGTCGCTCTTCATAATCGTGTCCCCCGAAAGCCTTTACCTCGCGTTGACCTTCGATGACTTCCTGGGCAATCTGCGTCACGTCTCCCATCGAGCCCTGGATACGGCGGCTGTAGCGGCGGAAGCGATCGTTGATGATGTGGATGATCTTGGCAACCAGCGGCGCACCGATCAGCAGGACCACGGCCAGGCGCCAGTTGATGTAAAACATCCAGCCAAGCAGGCCCACCACGGTGAGCGTATCGCGCACCAGAATGGTCACTGCCTTGGTGGCCGCCGTCGCCACCTGCTCGACGTCGTAAATCAGTTTGGAGACCAGGCTGCCCGAGGGGGTATTGTCGAAAAAAGCGACAGGCAGCTTCAGCAGGTGCCGGAAGATCTGCCCCCGCAGCGTGCTGATGACCTTGCGGCCAATCCAGGCCATCACGTAGCCGGAGGAGAACGCCGCCACTCCTCGAAAGAGGAACAGCAGGATGATGACGATGGGGGTCCACAGGATGACGGTCGGGTCGCGTTCGACAAAGCTCCCGTCAAGCATCGGCTTCATCAACGCCACAAAGCCCGTCTCCGATGCCGCCACCGCGACCATCCCCAGAACAGCGATAAGAAAGCGCCCCCAGTAGGGACGGACATAACCCAGCAAACGGCGGTAGATTGCGGAGCCGTTTGCAGCCGCAGCGGTACCCGGTGATGCCACGGTCACTGCTCCTCGGCCGGCTGTCTGGTGGCGAAAGTCATATTGTAAAGACCAACCTGTCGGGCTGCATCCATGGCCGAGATCACCGATTCATGGGTGGCCTTGCGGTCGGCGCTCAGGATCAGCTGGGGTTCTTCGGCATCACCCGCTGCCTTGCGCAGAGCACGCTTGAGCGTCTCGAGTTGGGTGTTGATCAGCTCCTGGCCATCGACGTAATAGTGACCTTCTGCGTCAATCGTGACTTCGACCACCTTTTGCTCCAACTCCTGCTGCTCGCCGGTGGCTTCGGGTAGTTCGACACTGATTTCGGTCTTCCGCTCGAAGGTGGTGGAGACCATGAAAAAGATCAGTAGAAGAAACACGACATCGATCAACGGCGTCAGGTTGACCTCGGGCTCGCCTCGATTGGCGCGCTGGAACTTCATTCAGCGGAGCCTTCCGTTTCGCTCGTCCGCTCGCCGTGGATGACCTCGACGAGCTTGAGGGCCTCTTCCTCCATCTTCAGCACAAGGGCATCCACCCGCCCCCGGAAATAGCGGTAGAACATCAGACTGGGAATGGCCACGGAGAGCCCGGTAGCGGTAGTGATGAGCGCCTCGGAGATCCCCCCGGCCAATACGCCCGGATCCCCGACGCCGTGGGCGGTGATGGCTGAAAAGACCTTGATCATGCCGATGACCGTGCCCAGTAGCCCCAGCAGGGGCGTAATGGAAGCAATGGTGCCGAGGGTGTTCAGGTAGCGCTCCAGTTCAGAGACCACCTGCCGGCCGGTCTCCTCGATACCCTCCTTCATCACCTCACGGTCATGACGGATATTCACCAGGCCCGCAGCAAGTACCCGTCCCAAAGGAGAGCTGTCACGAATCTTGCGAAGTTGCAGATTGTCCAGTTGGTCGTTGCGATAGAGTTGCCACGCCTGAGTCACCAGATGTTTGGGTGTAATCCGCTTTTGTTGAAGGGTCCAGAAGCGTTCACCGACGATCGCCGCCGCGACGACTGAACAGAGCAGAATAGGCAGCATTAACCAGCCGCCAGCCGTTACGATCTCCAACACGTCAGGTATTCCCCATGAGATAAGGCGTAGAAAACGCGCACAATTTACCAAACCGGCGCCCCCGGGCATAGGCCGGTGAAACGGCCGCAGTCTCGTATCGGAGGATAAACCACGGGGAGCACAGGGGATACAGGGGTTCAGGTGGCCGTCCTGTACCCCTGCGTTCCCCGGCTTAGCGGTGTCCCGCCGGAACCCCTGAGAGCCGCTAGTGTACTGTTGCATGCTTGGCGATACTTTCAGAGCCCCCCAAAAACGTCAGGACAAGGCGCAGCGCGCAGGCAATGGTTATTCCCTTGTCAAGCGCTGCAACGCCGTCATGGCGTTTTTGGGGGGCTCCCTTCGGGCGAGCCGCTGGCCGGCCATCTGCTGCGTTGCGTTTCTTGAAAAGGGCGCGCCATTCCCTGCGAAACGCGCCTTGCATCTGGCCGGCCAGCGACTCGCTGAAAGCACCGCCAAGCATGCAACAGTACACTAGTGGTGCCAATAGCGACGAGCATACTCCCGATAGCTCCGAACCCTCAGTGATTCGCCGCCCATTTCCACCAAAATCGGTCCGGAATTCCCGGTAGTCAACGCCTTGGCACCACTCTCCCGGTAGCGGTTCAGCACCGTTTTAGCGGGAAATCCCCACCGGTTGCCGGCTCCGGCCGGGAAAAATACCCATTCGGGCTGGACGGCTTCAACAAATGCTGCACTTGAGGAGGTCGAACTACCATGGTGGGGAGCGACGATCAGTTCGGCTCTCAGCGGCACACCATTACCGAGCAGACGCTCCTCCCCGGGCGTCTCGATATCGCCCGGCAGCAACAGCCGGTGCCCGCCGGCCGTGACCCTCAGCACACAGGAGGCGTTGTTTTCCGAGTCGCCACCTCTGAAGTCCGGATGCAGCACTTCGAAACGGACGCCGTCCCAGTTCCAGGTCTCGCCCGTCCGACAGGTCTGGGTCCCCTGTTCGACATCGGGCTGCAGGATCCTTCCAATCGACAGCGCCTCTTTCAGGGCCGGGAGACCGCCGACGTGGTCACCGTCGCCGTGGCTCAACACCAGCGTGTCGACCCGTTCCGTGCCGATAGTTCGCAGGTAAGGCGCAACCACCGCAGAACCGGCATCAAAGCTGGCTGAAAAGCGCGGGCCCGTATCGTAGACCAGGACGTGTCCTGCGGTCTCCACGACCGCCGACAGACCCTGACCGACATCGAGCAGCGCCAGTCGGGCCATGCCGTGCGGCAGGTCGGACGGGCGAAACAGCAACATTGGCAGTAGCCCGAAAACCCCCAACCATCGTGCCGGAATACCGCGAGGGGCCATCATCCAGAACACCCCCGCGGCTGCCGGCATCAGCGTCCAAAGCGCCACGCTGCTGCCCACGGGTTCCGCCCCGGCGAGGCTCTCCAGTAACGGCCACGGCTTCTCCAGGGCAAGGCGTGCCACCTCAAGCAGGCCGGCACCAGCGGTTTCCCACAGGGGCAGCAGGAGCGCACCGGCCAGCGTCACCGGCACCACGATGAAACCGACCCACGGCACGGCTGCGAGGTTGGCCAGCGGTGAGATCAGCGATGCCGAATCAAAGGCCGCGATTAGCAGGGGGAACAGGCCCAGTCCGACCAGGAACTGGACCCGAATCCAGGCCCCCCAGCCCTTCACCCGGCGCAGCCGTCCGTGAAGTCCGAACAGAATCACCGCGACCGCCGCAAAGGACAGCCAGAAACCGATGGAGAGCACAGCCAACGGGTCAATCAGCAGGACGGCCAGGAGCGCAGCGGAAAGGCCGAAGCCGGGAGTGATTTTGCGCCCCGTCGCTACAGCTCCCAATGCCACAGCTGCCATTACGAGAGCGCGCTGGGTGGGTACCGAAAAACCGGCAAGTCCTGCGTAGGCCAGGGCCGCCGCGCCCGCGAGCACGGCGGCGGCCCGGGGGGCCGCGACGTGCGCACAGCACGATGCACATCGCGACCACATCAGCCGCGCGAGGAAATAGGCCAGGCCGGCAATAAAACCGATGTGCAAGCCGGAGATGGCCATCAGGTGGGTCGTGCCGGTAGCGGCCAGCACTTGCCAGCGCTCCGGAGCAATCTCCCGCCGGTCCCCTACCGCCAGGGCGAGGATTAGATCGGTGCCGGGTTTGTGCTCGAGCGCTTCACCTACCGCTTTGGAAATCCTGTCACGCCAGGCGTCGAGCCCTCTTCCCGGCGCTTCGCGGCGGTTTTGATCCGAATCCCGGACGTAGCCGGTAGCCCGGATGCCGTTCTGGAACAGCCAGCGCTCATAGTCGAAGCTGCCGGGGTTGAATAATCCACGGGGGCGTTTTAGACGTATCAGCAGGCGCCAGCGTTCGCCGGGGATGATTTCCGGGTGATCACGTCCGTACCAGCTGAGCCGCAATCGCCCGGGCGGCACGACAGGCGTTCCGGCCGCTTCCAGCCGGTCCGGTCGGAAGAGAAAGCGGATCCGTCGTCCGTCCCTGTCCGGAAGATCCTCGACGCTGCCCCATACCATCAGGTCTTCGCCTTCCAGTGATTCGGGTAAGGGATTGGAAAGGACGGCCCCGGCATGGAACCAGGCCCAAAGAAAACCGGCACTCACCGCGAAAATCGCTGTCTGATAGTTTCGGGAGCGAAGGAAAAGATGGGCGACAAACGGGGCACCGGCGGCCAGTAGCAGCCAATGGAGTGTCGGCAGCTCGGCGCACAGCTGTAGTGCGGCCACACCGAGCAAGAATGCAATCGTCCCTGAAGGCATCGTTTCCAGAAGCCTGTGAAATCGTGGATAATAATGGGCTACCGTGACAGGCGGGAGCCCGTTAGCGCAACTCGTTACTCAACTCGCGCAGTGTTAGGCATGCCGAAGCGTCTCATAAAACACTACATGCCGGACCATGACACCCTCCGGAAGCACAGACATCTCAAGGTATTCGGCACTCTGCACCACAGCCCGAACCTTTGGCACCTGAACCGCCGTTCAGCTTCAGGGGCTTTTGCGGTCGGGCTGTTCATGGCCTTCGTGCCCGTGCCTTTTCAGATGCTGCTTGCCGCCGGCGGAGCGATCCTGGCGCGGGTGAATCTACCGCTTTCGGTGCTTTTGGTCTGGGTCACCAACCCGGTGACCATGCCGCCGATCTTTTTCGGCGCTTACCGATTGGGCACATGGCTCCTGGGGGCGCGCGAGAGGGATGTGAATTTTGCGCTTTCGCCGGAGTGGCTGCTCTACGAAATGGGGACAATCTGGCAGCCACTTCTGCTCGGCTGTCTGATTCTTGGAACCCTCAGCGCGGTAGCCGGCTTCGGTGTTATTCGCGGGCTCTGGCGGCTCCGGCTGGTTCGTCATCACCACCGCAAGAAACAGGACCGGGCCGCCCGGGAGGTCACGAGCAAATTCAATTAGCGACGCGTAGTCTGCGTTTTGCTCCCTCCGTCGCGCCCATCCTCAGTCCCGACCGTTGTCTACCAGTACCCCGTCTTTCATGCGCAGGACGCGATCCATCCGCCCCGCCAGCTCTTCATCATGGGTGACCACTACAAAACTGGTCCGGAACTCGCGGTTTAACTCCAGCATCAATTCGTAGACCTGCCTGGCGGTATGCACATCGAGATTTCCGGTCGGTTCATCCGCAAGAACGCATCGGGGCTGCGTTACCAGGGCCCTTGCGATGGCGGCTCGCTGACGTTCGCCGCCGGAGAGTTCTCCGGGTTTATGGTGGACCCTCGGACCGAGTCCGACCCGTTCCAGTACCGTTTCCGCCTGTTCACGCGCCCTCTCCGGCGCCACCCGGCGAATGAGCAGGGGCATGGCGACATTTTCCAGTGCGCTGAATTCCGGCAACAGATGGTGGAATTGATATACAAAACCCAATGCCCGATTGCGCAGGCGTCCCCGTTCTGCCTCGCCCAGGGCGCTCATTTCATTGCCGTCGACCCACACGCGGCCCTCGGTAGGAGCCTCCAGGCCGCCCATGAGGTGTAGCAGCGTGCTTTTCCCTGAACCCGAGGTGCCAACAATGGCGATCCGCTCGCCTTCCGCCACGTCGACATCCACTCCCCGAAGAACCTCGACGACCGCCGGTCCCTGACGGAACGTCTTGTAGAGATTGCGGCAGCCCAGCACGATGTTTTCAGGTTCACTCATAACGCAGTGCCTCCGCCGGTTGGGTGCGTGATGCCCGCCACGCCGGATAGAGGGTAGCGACCACACTGAGCAGGAAGGCAATCACGGTGATGTTCACCACATCGCTTCCGTGGAGTTCCGATGGCAGATCGCTGATGTAGTACACATCGGCCGGCAGGAACTGGATACCGAACAGCTGCTCGATGGCCGGTACGATGTTTTCCACATTGAGGGCCAGCGCCACCCCGCCGATGAGTCCCAGCAGTGTCCCGACGAAGCCGATCAGCGTCCCCTGCACCATAAAGACCCCCATGATGCTCTTTGGGGTGGCGCCCAGGGTGCGGAGGATGGCGATATCAGTCTGCTTGTCCGTCACCACCATCACCAGGGTGGAGACGATGTTGAATGCCGCCACTGCCACAATCAGCAGCAGAATCACGAACATCACTGTCTTTTCGGTCTGAATGGCGCGGAAGAAATTCGAGTGATACTGGGTCCAGTCCCGGACCTGATAGATACCGCTCATTTCACTCGCCAGTTCCCGACTGATATAGGGAGCGCGGAACAGATCATCAACCTTCAGCCGAACCCCGGTAACCCCGTCATCCATCCGAAACAGCCGCTGGGCATCCTGCATATGGATGAGTCCCAGGGCGCTGTCGAATTCATACATGCCGACCCGGAAGATGCCCACCACGGTAAAACGCTTCAGGCGCGGCAGCATACCGGCGGGGCTGACGTTTGCGGAGGGAGAGACCAGGGTAACCTTGTCGCCCTGCAGCACACCGAGGATGCGCGCCAGATCGGAACCCAGGATAATCCCGAACCCACCGGCCTCCAGTGATGCAAGCGTGCCGCTGACCATGCTTTCGGCAACTTTGGACACTTCTTTCTCTTCATCCGGCAGTACACCGCGGATAAGGCTGCCGTTCACCTGCTGTCCGTGGATGAGCATCCCCTCCTTCTGGATATAGGGTGCAGCTCCGATGACCTTCGGATGTTCGCTCACGGCCTCCTCCACCGTTTGCCAGTCATCGAGCGTACCGCCATAGGTGCTGATGGTGGCATGAGCCGCCATACCCAGCATGCGTTCACGCAACTCGGTCTCGAAGCCGTTCATCACCGAAAGCACAGTGATCAGCGCCGTCACGCCGAGCGCAATTCCCAACATCGAAGTCGCGGAGATGAACGAGATAAAATGGTTGCGGCGCTTAGCGCGGGTGTAGCGCAGGCCGATAAAGAGTTCGAGAGGTCGATACATGGGGCGCTATTAGACCATAGGTGAATGGGGAAACGTAGGGCGACGGCTATTCACGGATAACCCACTGGGAACACGGAGGTTGGCAGTGGTAAAGAACCGTTGTCCGGTATAGAACCACGATTCAATAATGACCATAAGTGGGGAATCGGGGCTTCCCTCCGTGTTCTCAGTGGTTATCCGTTTCCACCGCGACTTCAGGACACAGCACGGTGAGTGGCCTTTCCAGCACGACGCGTTCCGGAGTGACCGCCGCACGGTAGGCAATGGCTTCCACGCCGGCTTCAATGGCCGTCCGCAGTGTCTCTCCGTAGAGTCGATCGATTTCGTCGGCGGGCCGCACACGCTGCGCATCTCCGCGCTGGACGCAAAAGAGTATCACGCCTCGGCCACCCTCCTCGACGACTCCCATCAACTCGCGAAGATGTTTACTGCCCCGCGCGCTCACGGCATCGGGAAAGAAGGCGTAGCCCGCCTCGTCACAGGTGGTGACATTCTTGACCTCCACATAGCAGGGCCGGCCGTCTTGATGGCCATTCAACAGCAGGTCTATACGGCTCGACTCACTGCCGTAGCGCACCTCCCTTCGGACGCTCTCGTAGCCCTGCAGCTCCGTGATGGTGCCATCGTGAATCGCCGCTTCCACCAGGTGATTGGGTAGTCCCGTGTTAACGCCCACCAGCACCCCCTCGCGGTTTTCGGTGATCTCCCAGGAGTAGCGATACTTTCGTTTGGGATTTTCGGTATCACGCAGCCAGATGCGGCACCCGGGATCGGAACAGCCCAGCATCGAACCGGTATTGGGCGTGTGCACGGTAATCACCGTGCCGTCCTGCAGCTCCACGTCGGCCAGAAACCGCTTGTAACGGCGAATGAGGGTGGCGGGAATCATATTAGTGGCTAGTGGCTAGTGGCTAGTGGCTAGTGGCTAGTGGCGAGGGATAGTGCCTGGTGCCATCCCTTCTCCCGTACCTACCGCGTTCGGCGCCGTGCTTCGAGGATGTTGGGCAGCTGTCCGATCCGCGAGAGAATGCGGCTCAGTTGGTTGGTATCGGTGATCTCGACGGTCACCAGCATCTTCGCCGTGTTCCGGTGCTTGTCGGAACGGGTGTCGGTTGTTAGTACGTTGATCTTCTCGTTGGCCAGAACGGTTGAAATGTCCCGCAGCAGGCCCTGCCGGTCGACAGCCTCGATCTCCAGATCCACCTGATAGGTGTTCTTTTCACTGGCACTCCAGTCCACCTCGATAATGCGCCGGCGCTTCTCCTCGGGGAGATTGAGAATGTTGCTGCATTCGCGTCGATGAATGGTGACTCCCCGACCGAGGGTGATGAAACCGACGATGGGGTCGCCCGCCGCCGGAGTGCAACAGCGCGCCATGTTGGTGAGCAGGTTGCCTACACCCCGGATATGGATATCCCCACCTTTTGCGCCTTTGCGCCTCTGCACCGGGGCCAGGGTATCGGTTTCATCTTCGCGACGAGTCAGATGGTGTACGGCATGTCCGATCTGCGCCGTGTTGATGTCACCCCGGCCGACGGCGATCAATAACTCGTCCACCTGCTGCAATCCGAAATGCCTGGCAAGCTTCAAGCGATCCAGGTCACTCACGGCCAACCGGTGCAGCTCCCGGTCGAGTGCTGTTTTACCATCGGCGATGTTCTTCTCGTGATCCTGCTGCTTGAACCAGGCCCGAATCCTGGAACGGGCACGCGAGGTCTTGAGGTATCCCAGGTGAGGATTCAGCCAGTCGCGGCTGGGGCCGCCATGCCTGGTGGTGAGGATCTCCACCTGTTCACCGGAATGGAGTTCATAGGTCAGCGGTACGATTCTGCCGTCCACCTTGGCGCCGCGACAGCGATTACCCACCTCACTATGGATGTGATAGGCGAAATCCAGCGGGGTGGCGCCCTGGGGCATGTCGATGACCTCGCCGTCCGGGGTCAGCACATAGACACGATCCTGAAAGACCTCGGACTTGAAGCGGTCAATGAAGTCGCCGGCGCTGCCCTCTTCCTCTTTCCACTCGAGGAGCTGGCGCAGCCAGGCGA
Organism: Thiohalomonas denitrificans; assembly: GCF_900102855.1. Taxonomy (NCBI): domain Bacteria; kingdom Pseudomonadati; phylum Pseudomonadota; class Gammaproteobacteria; order Thiohalomonadales; family Thiohalomonadaceae; genus Thiohalomonas; species Thiohalomonas denitrificans. The sequence goes on along the minus strand of NZ_FMWD01000016.1, from coordinate 16,783 downwards.
TCTTCTGCTCGAAATTCTGGTCCTGCTTTCGGCCCTCCTTGTAACGCCAGTGCGCTGCCACGCCCAGCTCGGCATGCCGCTCCATATCCCAGGTCCGGATCTGGACCTCCAGCGTCTTGCCCTCGGGCCCCACCACGGCCGTGTGGATGGACTGATACATGTTCTCCTTGGGAGTGGCGATATAGTCGTCAAACTCCCGCGGAATATGCGGCCACAGTGAGTGGACAATACCGAGCACGTGATAGCACTCGGCAACGCTGTCGACCAGAATACGAACCGCCCGTACGTCATAGAGCTGGTGGAATCCCAGTCCCTTGCGCTGCATTTTTTTCCAGATGCTGTAGAGATGCTTGGGACGGCCCTTGATGTCGGCCTTGATCCCCGCCTCGGTCATCTGTCCTTCGAGAACACCGATGACATTCTGGATATAGCGTTGGCGATCGACGCGCCGTTCCCGCAAAAAGCGCGCGATTTGCCGGTAGGTGATCGGGTCCAGATAGCGGAAGGCGAGGTCTTCCAGCTCCCACTTCACCTGCCAGATACCGAGGCGGTTCGCCAGCGGAGCGTAGATATCCATGGTCTCCCGGGCAATCCGGCGCTGCTTCTCCTCGGGCAAGTGCTTGAGCGTACGCATATTGTGCAGCCGATCGGCGAGCTTGATGAGCACTACGCGCACATCTTCCGCCATGGCCAGCAGAAGCTTGCGCAGGCTCTCGGCCCGGGCGGATTCCTTGCTACTGTCCCCCAGCTCCTTCTGATAATCGCCGATGATGCGCATCTTGGTGACCCCATCGACCAGATGGGCGACACCGGGACCGCAGGTCTCGGCAATCTCCTCCAGGGTGAGGTCGCTGTCCTCTACCGAATCGTGGAGAATTGCCGCACCCAGACTCTCGTGGTCGAGATTGAGTCCGGCAAGAATGTCGGCAACGGCGATGACGTGGGTCAGGTAGGGCTCTCCGGATGCCCGAATCTGCTCCTTATGGGCCCGCCGGGCCAAACCGACCGCGCGCCGAATGACCTCCAGTTCGTTACCGGAGTGGCGGTGCCCGATACGCGCAATCCAGGCTTCCGGATCGGCTCGGGTATCGGTTTCAGGAACTTGGTTTTCGACGTAGACCATAAGCTTTTGCGACTCGGGGCGGCATGCCCTTCGATTTAGACTCTTATTTGATCTTAGGTTTCCATTGAGCTCTCGGCGACCGGTTGATGATCACATCCCCGGCCGCCGCTGTCAGTTTGGACCTCAGCCAGCGATGGGCGGCATCCTCGTCATGGCGACGATGCCAGACCTGAAACAGCGGCAAGGCATCCAGGTCAAACGGTGGTTCGCACCAGGCGAACTCCCGCATCAGCCCGGAATCGAGCAGACTCGGCAGGATGGCGAGCAGGCCGGTGCCGCGCATGAAGGCCGGAATCCCGGCGACATTGTCCACCACCACCGCCACGTCGCGATGAATGCCGAGCGCCCGAAACTGTTTCTCAAAATCGGCCTTTTCGCTGTCTTCATACTGCAGCCCGATGTGTCGGGCCGCAAGATAGGCCGCCAAATCCCGCGGAGGTTGGGTCTGGCGCCTGTCGTAGAAGCAGACCAGCCGGTCTTCCAGTAGCTGTTCCGTATGGACATCACTGCCCTGCGGCGGCCGAGGGGTGATAATGAGGTCGCAGCGATCTTCACGCAACAGCTCCACCTCCGGGATGCCTGCCGGAATAACCCGCAAACGGATCCCCGGCGCCTCCTCACAGAGGGAGCGAAGGACGCGCGGTAGCAGAAGGTCGCGCTGGAAGTCATTGGCGGCCACCGTGAATTCCCGCCGTGCTGTAACGGGATCGAAATCGGGAGGCTGCGCAATCGCCTTCATCCCTTCCAGGACCGTGCGTGCCCGCTCGCCAAGAGTCTCGGCATAGGCCGTCGCGACGATGCCGCGCCCCGATTTCACAAACAGCGGGTCTCCGGTGATATTCCGCAGTTTTTCCAGCGTATGGCTTACCGCCGACTGGGTTACACCGAGCCGTTCCGCCGCCGCAGTGACGGAGCCGGCCTCGAGGACGGCAATGAAGAGCCGCAATGCTCGTCCGTCCAGACTCAAATAATCGAAATCATTCATGGGTTCCATGATAAATGCATTGTTTATCTTTATAAACGGATCGGCGACGATTGCCCTCTTTTTGGTACTTGCGAAAGCGAGCCCCAGCGGCTTCCTCCAACACACGGATCAGAATCTCGAACCATGGCTAAACGCTTCGTCGCCGTTACACTGTTCCTGCTGGTTATCTTTGGCGGGATCTTCGGGTTCAAATACCTTCAGATGCAAGGAATGGCCGCAGAGATGGCCAAACCGCAGCCGCCGGCGGTGGTCTCCACCACCGAGGTCCGGCAGGAGACCTGGCGCCCCTCTCTGCGCGCTGTGGGCAGCCTCACTGCCGTTCGCGGCATTGATGTCGCCTCGGAAGTGGCAGGCAAGGTAAGCCGTGTCACCTTCGAATCCGGCGCCGTGGTCGATGTCGGCACCCCCCTGATTGAGCTGGACGCCACTGTCGACAGGGCCACTCTGGAAGGTGCTAAAGCGGACCGGCGACTCGCCCTGGTGCAGTTGCGTCGTTCCGAAGACCTGCTGGGGCGCCAGGCGATCTCCAAATCCCAACACGACGAAGCGCAGGCAAAGTATGACGCCGCCGATGCGCGTGTGGCCGAGCAGGAGGAGAGGATTGCGCAGAAAAGTATCCGCGCTCCTTTCGCCGGTGTGCTCGGTATCCGCCGCATCAATCTGGGCCAATACATCTCACCGGGTGCCCGCATCGTTTCCCTGCAGGCCCTCGATCCGATCTATGTCGATTACGCCCTGCCCGAGCGCAATTTCTCCGAAATGCGCAAGGGATTGCCAATCGAGGTTCGTGCCGACGCCTATGCCGACGAGGTCTTCAAGGGCCGGATCACGGCCATCGATTCCGGCATTGATGTCGGAACCCGGACCATTCGCCTCCGCGCCAGCCTGGATAATCCCGACGGCCGCTTGCGGCCGGGCATGTTTGTCGAAGTACTTACCTTCAATAAGGAGTCGCGCGAGGTGCTGACGGTTCCGCGGACGGCCGTGAGCTTCAACACCTACGGCAGCTTCCTGTATGCCGTGACTGAAGAAGAGGACGGTACGCTGAGAGCCAAACGGCAACAGGTAACCACCGGGAAAGTCCGCGAGGGTCGCGTGGTGGTAACGGAAGGTCTGCAGGCCGGGCAACAAGTGGTCCGCGCCGGACTGGTGAAGCTGCGTGACGGTCAAGCCATTACCGCCGATAACAGCGTCGAGCTCGACGACGCCGAGGTGACTACGGAATGAAGTTCACAGACATCTTTATCCGTCGGCCGGTCCTGGCGACGGTAGTCAGTCTGTTGATACTGCTGCTCGGCGTCCGTTCGCTCGGACTGCTGGAGGTCCGCCAGTACCCCGAGATCCAGAATACGGTGGTGACGGTTGCGACCGCCTACCCGGGTGCGAGTTCGGAGCTGGTAAAGGGCTTTGTAACCACACCGCTGCAGCAGGCCATCGCCGAGGCCAACGGCATTGATTACATCAACTCCAGCAGCTCCCAGGGTGCCTCTGTCATCGAGGCGCACATGGAGCTCAACTATGATCCGAACGCCGCCGTGGCCGAAATCCAGGCGAAGGTCGCCAGTAAACGCAACGAGTTGCCCGCCGACGCAGAGGACCCGGTGATCGATTCCGCCACCGGCGATTCGACGGCCCTGATGTATATCGCTTTCTATAGCGATACGGTACCGCGTCCGCAGCTCACAGATTATATCCTGCGTGTCGCGCAGCCCCAGCTGCAGGCCCTTCCGGGCGTCGCCAAGGCGCGCCTGTTCGGCCAGCGGTTCGCCATGCGTATCTGGCTCGATCCCCAGCGCATGGCCTCCCTCGGAGTCACGGCCGATGATGTCGCCGAGGTGCTCCAGGACAACAACTACCTGGCGGGCGTGGGCTCCACCAAGGACAAGTATGTCCGCGTCGATCTCACCGCCACCACCGATGTCTCGGCGCCTGAGGATTTCGATGACCTGGTGGTGTTGAGCGAAGGCGGCACGCTGGTCCGGCTTGGCGATATCGCCCGCACGGAACTGGGGGCCGAAGATTACGAGTCGACCGCCTGGTATAGCGGCACCCCTGCCGTGTTCCTGGCCATCGAACAGGCTCCCGGCGCCAATCCGCTGACCGTGGCGGAAGCGGTCAATGACGAGGTGCCGCAGATTCGCGCGCAGCTACCGGACGGATTCAACGTTCGCGTCCCCTACGATGCCAGCAAGTTCATCAACGACTCCATCGACGAGGTGTATAAAACCATCGCCGAGGCGGTACTGATTGTGCTGCTGGTGGTCTACCTGACGCTGGGCTCGTTCAGGGCCGCCATCGTACCTGCGGTGGCGGTACCGCTCTCGCTCATCGGTGCGGCATTCGTGATGTACGTCCTCGGCTATTCGCTGAATCTGCTCACGCTGTTGTCGATGGTCCTGGCCATCGGTCTGGTGGTGGATGACGCCATTATCGTGGTGGAGAACGTCCATCGGCATATCGAGCGCGGCGAGACCCGTTTCCAGGCGGCCATATCGGGAGCGCGAGAGCTGGCGGTGCCGATCATCGCCATGACCACGACACTGCTGGCCGTTTACGCCCCCATCGGCTTTATGGGCGGTCTGGTCGGCTCGCTGTTTACGGAATTCGCCTTCACCCTTACCGGCGCCGTATTAATCTCGGGCGTTGTCGCCCTGACCCTTTCGCCGATGATCTCGTCCAAGGTGCTCAAGCCCCATGGCAATCAGGGCCGCTTCGAGCAGTTCGTCGAACGCAGTTTCGAGCGGCTCTCTGCCGGCTATCTGAAGCTGCTGCACGGAGCACTGGATTCGGTGCCGGTGGCAGTATTCTTCGGTGCGGTGATCCTCGCTTCCATCTATTTCATGTTCATCACCAGTGAAAGCGAACTCGCCCCCACCGAAGACCAGGCCATTCTGTTCTTCCAGGGTACAGCACCGAGGACGGCGACGCTCGACTACCACAAGGTCTACACCAGGCAGATTCAGGGGCTGTTTGAGGAGTTCCCGGAATACCACGAAGGCTTCACCATCCTCGGGCGCAGCCCCGATACGGTCTTTGGCGGTTTCAAGATGGAATCCGCCACGGAGCGGGAACGTTCCCAGATGGAGATCCAGCCCGAGGTGGATGCGGCGCTGAAGGGCGTAGCGGGATTCCAGACCGCCGTCTTCCCTCGTCCCTCCCTGCCGGGATCCGGTGGCGGGCTGCCGGTTCAATTCGTCATCACCACTGACCGGGGCTATGAAGAGCTGGCGGGAACTGCCGACGCGCTCATCGGCCGCGGCATGGAGTCGGGCAATTTCATGTTCCTGCGCAAGTCGGTGGAGATCGACCGACCGGTTACCAATCTCCTCATCGATCGGGATCGTGCCGGCGATCTGGGCATTTCCATGGCGGAGATCGGCCGTAATCTCTCGCGCATGCTGGGCGGCGGTGAGGTGAATCGCTTCAGCATGGACGGACGGAGCTACAAGGTCATCCCGCAGGTGGAACGCGAATTCCGGCTCGATTCCGCCATGCTGGAGGACTACTACGTTCGCGCCGGCTCGGGGGAGCTGGTACCGCTTTCCACACTGGTGCGGCTGGAGGATGGAGTCGAGCCCTCCAAGCGGACGCAGTTCCAGCAGCTCAACTCCCTCACCGTGGAGGGGGTCATGATGCCGGGGGTCGCCCTGGGTGATGCCCTGGGCTACCTGGAGACGCAGGCTCAAGAGCTCTTCCCGAAGGGCTACGGTTTCGACTATACGGGTGGTTCGCGCCAGTTTGCACAGCAGAGCAGCGCGTTGATGGTGACCTTCTTCCTGTCGCTGATGGTCATCTACCTGGTGCTGGCTGCACAGTTCGAATCCTGGCGTGATCCGGCGATCATCCTGGTCTCGGTCCCGCTCTCCATCGCCGGGGCCATGGCCTTCATCACCCTGGGTTTTGCCACCATCAACATCTATACCCAAGTAGGACTGATCACCTTGATCGGCGTGGTGGCGAAGAACGGCATCCTGATCGTCGAGTTCGCCAACCAGTTGCAGATCAAGGAGCGCCTCTCGAAACGCAAGGCGGTCGAGCAGGCCGCATCGATCCGGCTACGGCCCATCATCATGACCAGCGTCGCGCTGATTGTAGCCATGGTGCCGCTGCTCACCGCTGCAGGACCCGGCGCAGTCAGTCGCTTCCACATCGGCCTGACCGTCGCCACCGGCCTCGGTATCGGCACCCTGTTCACGCTGTTCGTGCTGCCCGCCTTCTACCTGCTGCTGGCCCGCGACCACACCAAGACCGAACGCGCTTTGGAGGCGAACGAAGAGACGGTTTGAAGGCTGTTCTCACCGCAGAGTGCGCAGAGATTTGCTCAAAATATCGCCGCGGGGGCGCGCCTCCTACCGGGAATACGCCTTCGTTCTCCGGTAGGAGGGCCGCCCCGGCGCGCCTCCTACCCGCCCCCTCACGAAGAAGGGGCGTTCACAAATGCTACTAACGACCCCCGACCTTGCGACGGCCCTTGCGCGGGTCTTTGGAACGCGCCACCGGCTTGCCCTTCTGCACCGGTGCTCGCATCGGCCCCGGCTTTGGCGCCATGCCCGGTTGCCAGCGAGGCACCAGGTGGCGCTTGCCGTTGCCGATGAGATCGGCGCGACCCATGCGTTTCAGCGCATCGCGCAACAGCGGCCAGTTGTCGGGGTCGTGATAGCGAAGAAAGGCCTTCTGGAGCCGGCGGGCGCGGCCACCCTTGGGCACCGGGACATCACCGGGTTCACGTCGCACCCGCTTCAGCGGATTGTGCCCTGTGTGCCACATGGCCGTGGCCAGCGCCATCGGGGACGGCAGAAAATTCTGCACTTGATCCAGCCGGAATTTGTTGCGCTTCAGCCACAGGGCAAGCGTTAGCATGTCCTCTTCCCTGGCACCCGGGTGGGCTGACATGAAATAGGGAATCAGGTACTGCTCCTTCCCCGCCTCTTTCGAGTAGCGCTCGAACAGTTCCCTGAAGCGGTCATAGGTGCCCATGCCGGGCTTCATCATGTGTGACAGCGGTTCGGTTTCGGTGTGCTCCGGGGCAATCTTCAGATAGCCGCCCACATGATGGGTCACCAGCTCCTTGACATATTCGGGATCGTGCACCGCCAGGTCGTAGCGAAGCCCGGACGCGATGAAGACCCGTTTCACACCCGGCAGCTCCCGCGCCTTGCGGTAGAGCTGAGTCAGCGGCTTGTGGCTGGTGGACATGTTCCGGCACACGTCCGGATAGACGCAGGAGAGTCGTCGGCAGGCCGATTCGATCTCCTCGGATCGGCAGCGCAAACGGTACATGTTGGCGGACGGCCCGCCCAGATCAGAGATATTGCCGGTAAAACCGGGCACCGTGTCGCGTACGGTCTCTATCTCGTGGAGGATCGACTCCTCGGAACGGTTCTGGATGATGCGCCCTTCGTGCTCGGTAATGGAGCAGAACGTACAGCCGCCAAAACAGCCCCGCATGATGTTGATGGAGAAGCGGATCATCTCGTAGGCGGGCAGCTTCGCATCACCATAGGCCGGATGCGGACGACGCGTGTACGGCAGCTCATAGACACCGTCCAACTCTTTGGTCGACAGCGGCACGGGCGGCGGATTGATCCACACGTCCCGGTCGGCATGGCGCTGAACCAGAGGCCTGGCGTTGTGGTAGTTGGTCTCCAGATGCATGACTCGCGAGGCGTGGGCGTAGAGAACGTCGTCACGACGCACCTGCTCGAACGACGGCAGGCGAATGACCACATTGTCCCGCTGATCGCGCGGCACCTCCCGCAGCTGGTGAACCACGGTTCGGCACGGCTCTGCGGCATACGGATCGTGCGGCGGTTCGACCTGCTCCCCCGGGGTATCCACCTCACTGGAATCGAGTTCGAACCACTCGCCCGGCACACCGCCGAAAAATGCCGTACCGCGAAGGTCCCGGATGGTACCGACCGCCTCCCCCCGGGCCAGGCGGTGAGCGATCTCCACAATGGAGCGCTCGGCATTTCCGAACAGCAGCAGATCCGCCTTGGCATCCACCAGGATCGACCGGCGCACCTTGTCGGACCAGTAATCGAAGTGCGCGATACGCCTCAGGCTCGCCTCGATACCGCCGATGATGATTGGCACGTCTTTATAGGCTTCCCGGCAGCGCTGGGAGTAGACCAGCGTGGAACGGTCGGGGCGTTTACCGCCTTCGCCTCCCGGCGAGTAGGCGTCATCGGAACGAAGTCTGCGGTCCGACGTATAGCGATTCACCATGGAATCCATGTTGCCGGCCGTGACACCGAAGAACAGATTGGGCCGGCCGAGCACCGAAAAGGCCTCTGCCGAGGTCCAGTCGGGCTGCGCGATGATCCCCACCCGGAAGCCCTGAGCCTCCAGCAGGCGGCCAATCAGCGCCATTCCGAAACTGGGATGATCCACATAGGCATCCCCGGTGACCAGGATGACATCGCAGCTGTCCCAGCCGAGTTCATTCATCTCCTGCCGGCTCATGGGCAGCACCGGCGCCGGCAGCAGCCGCGCCGCCCAGAAGCGGCGATAGGAGAACAAATCGGGAGTTTCTTGGATCATAAGAGTAAATAACCAGGGTGTGCGGCAGCGCGCAGGCCAAACCGCATTTTACGTGGGACAATCAGCCGCGGTATATTGCGGAAAGTGAACAGTTTATCAAGGAGCCGTACGATGCGTCTTCTATCCGCCGCGACAGGGCTGATATTCATCGGGCTATTCAGCCTGCCCGCTACGGCGGACACGCTTACCATGCCCCCCAAAGATCGTGCTCCCACCGAACGGGTGGAAGTCGAAATCGAAATGCCGGCTAAAGGCATGAGCATGCGCCAGGTCGAAAAGCGCTTCGGCCCCCCCGAGCAAAAGGCGGCGCCGGTCGGTGATCCGCCCATTACCCGCTGGAAATATGACGATTTCACCGTCTATTTCGAGCACCAGTACGTGATTCACTCGGTTCTCAATCGCTGAACCCGCCGTGAACGGTTCCAACGTCCGTCTGCCAGCCGAATGGGAGCGGCAGGACGGCCTGTTGCTGACCTGGCCCCATGCGCATAGCGACTGGGGTGATCGGCTGGCGGAGGTCGAACCGGTTTTCGTGGCCATCACCCGTGCCGTGGCCGAACACGAACGCGTGCTCATCTCCTGCTTCGACCCGGCCCATCGCACCCGGGTTCGACAGCTACTGGAAAAGGGCAAGGTTTCGATGGATCGAGTGGCGCTGTTCACCGTGCCCTCGAATGACGTCTGGGTGCGCGATCACGGTCCTGTTACCGTGATTCGCAATGGCAGCCCCCTCCTGCTCGACTTTGGCTTCAACGGCTGGGGCCGGAAATACGAGTACCGGCTCGACAACCAGGTCTCCCGCAACCTCGAGCGTGCCGGGGCCTTCGGCGATACCCCCATGGACGGCATCAGCCTCATCCTCGAGGGCGGCAGCATCGAGAGCGACGGCGCCGGAACCCTGCTGACCACCAGCTACTGCCTGCTCTCCCCCCAGCGCAATCCCCAATACGACTGCGCCGACCTGGAGGCAGCCTTTGCCCGTGAATTCGGCACCCGCCGCGTACTCTGGCTCAAAAAGGGTCTGCTCAGCGGCGACGATACCGATGGCCACATTGATACCCTGGCGCGCTTCTGTGATCCGGCCACCATCGCCTATGTCGCCTGCACCGACCCGAACGATCCCGACTACCCGGAACTGGCGGCCATGGAAGCCGAGCTGAAGGAATTCCGCACTGAAGACGGAGCCCCCTACCGCCTCGTCCCCCTGCCCCTTCCTGCCCCCAAATATGACGAACAGGGCGACCGTCTGCCGGCCACCCATGCCAATTTTCTGATCATCAACGATGCCGTCCTGGTCCCCACCTATGACGACCCGAGCGATGCGGTGGCCATGCAGCGGCTGGGCGAGTGTTTCCCCGATCAAACGTTGATCGCCATCGATGCCCTCCCCCTCATCCGCCAGTACGGCAGCATCCACTGCGCAACCATGCAGCTGCCGGCCGGCACACTCGATAATCGCCGCTAACCTCAGCACAGGCGAAGTATTGCTACCATGGCAACCGTTCACAGGAGCAAAGCCCCTCAGGGAGATGTCGCCCATCCCTCCCAGAAAGGGGGGCATTCCTTGGAACAAACGCCTTCTCCAGTGCCCCTCCACGTCCCGGGGAGGGGCAGGAAGGGGGAAATTTTCCATAGCAGCAAGCATCTCCAGCCCATCCCCTCCACCTCCGGGGGAGGGTTAGGGAGGGGGCGAAATTTTTCATCCTTACGGAGCAGCACCCATGCACACTTCCAAATTATTCCCTGATAGCACCACACTGGAGCTTTTCGATCCCCTGGCGCAACTCCTCGGCGCAGGCGACGGCGTCTTCACCTATACCTTCGACGACGCCATCAAACTGGCCGGCCACGCCTGCCCCACCGTGGCCGGTGCTTTCGTGATGGCCCAACAGGCGATGGCACGGCTCTATCCGCAAGAGCGCCCCCTGCGCGGCGGCATCCGCATCCGCTTCGCCGCCCCGCCCGACCAGGGCGCCAACGGCCCCTTCACCCAGGTCCTGACCCTCCTCACCGGCGCCGCGGCCGAAAACGGCTTCGCCGGCCTGGGCGGCCAGCACGTCCGCAAGGGCCTGCTCAGCTTCGAAGCCGACGCCGAGCGGGGACCCGTCACAGCTACCTTCGAGCGCAACGACACCGGCGAGCAGGTCACCCTGCAGTACGACGCCTCCCCGATCCCGGCCGACCCCCACATGATGAGAGACCTGCAGCAGGTACTCTCCGGCAACGCCGATGATGAGACTATTCAACGATTTCGAAAAGCCTGGGCCGACCGGGTGAGCCGAATCCTCCAGGACGGCGGCCAATCGACGATCAGCGAGAGCTGACGAACAAATAACCTGCACCTGATCCGGCGGGTTACCCGCATCCCAATCCTCCTGGGGAGAAGGGACAAAACCAGTGCAGCCGCGGTTGAAACGGAGAAAGAACAGGTTGGAGTTCGAGCTAGCGGCAAATGAGGTGGAAACCGGGCCCGATTATCTCAACGTCACGGGTGAGGCGAAACCTGGCGGTTTAGTGGCGAGCACGGAACAGCGCAACTGCTCGAGAACCGTCTCCGCCGTGTTGCCGATAAAGAGTCCGGGGATGCCGGTGCGCGCTACCGTTCCCATGACGACCAAATCGGCCTGCAACTGTTTAGCCATCGCAGGAATTACCCTGGCTGCCGAACCCTGGATCAAGTGAAAGTGGGGAGAGATATAGTCGTAGGCCTCCTGGCCTATCTGCGCACGTAATCCCTCACGCAGAGAAGCCATCCCGTTCTGATGGCGTGAGCGCTCGCTTTCAACATAGCGGGAGGCGGCTTCCCCGGGGTTGTCGCTCCATGAGCGCAACAGCATTTCCGCAGGGGTATCCCAGACATGCACGAGATGCAATTGAGCGAAATCGGAGAGCGCGAGCGAACTGGAGAGTTCCAAAAGCTTACGGTTCAGCCCCTGTCGCGCCGATTCGGGCTCCGACGGGTCGAAGTCGACGGCAGCCAGGATGCATTCGTAGTTGGTTTTTTCGGCTGTTTTCATCAACCAGACTGGCGCGGGACATTTGCGCAACAGGTGCATGTCTTCGCTGCCGAAAATCCTTTCCAGAAAATCCGGGTTCGCGGCGGGCTTGATCACCAGATCGTAGCCATCCCGGAGTACCTCGCGGATCACTTCCAGATACATCGAGCCCGTCAGCACCTTGCAATGAATACGCCTGCGCTCGCGGTGCGGCGCCACCAGGGAATCCAGGGCCTGCCGGCGCTCGGCCTCGAACCTCGCCTGCAAATCAGGGGGAAGTCCGATGCCCGCAGTGACCTGAGGAATCACATCGATGACCGTTAAATCGGCCTGATTGTTCTCCGTCAATGACACCGCCCTCGCAAGGGCGGAATCCTGTTCAACCGCGTTCTCGGATACGTAAAGGATGTTTTTGAAACCTTTCATGGATTCTCTCCCGCCGGTTGGGGAACGGCAACCGACGTTTTTGCGGGAAACAGTCGCTCTGCTGCCTCTTCAGCCGCATCGGCATAGGGTATTAATACTTTGTCTACCCCCTCCTTTTCGAACAACCGGGCCTCCTGGCGGCTTGATGCAGAGATCGCCACTTTTCGCGGGTAACCCTGTGCTGCAGGCCGTGCAGCAACATCTGGTTTATGCTGCGGTCGCGAACGATGCTGACCACCCACTCGGCCCGTTGTAGGGGAGAGAGGCCACAAATTCGGGGTCCTCGGCATCGCCGTAATGGACAGTGTAGCCATAGCGGGTGTGCTGGCGGACAGCCTCCGGATCGAAGTCGACGGCCAGCAATCGGCAGCCACGCTCGCGAAGGCTCGCCGCAATGGCAGCACCGAAACGGCCCAATCCTATTAGAAGGGTATCGACGCGCCCCTCATCTTCCAGCGGGCTGTCCAACTCCCGATGTGCCACTTTGCGTTCGAAAATCGACAGCCAGGGCGCGATGCGCTCATAGATCGCATGCGAGTAAAGAATCATGTAGGTGGAGGCGCTGATGGTGACCAGTCCAACCAGGGTAATCAGCCCTACCGTTCCCTGTTCCAGGTGATTGAGGGCTCAGCCCCAGTGCCGCCAGAATCAGCGAAAATTCGCCACCATCAATCGACGTGGCTGAATTTTACGGTTTTCCCACACCCGATGATGCAGTGGATGCCACCATCGCCAACTACTTTCGACGACGTTTCCACAACCAGCCTGTAGTCGGTGATCGGATAAGAGTCAGTGGGTGGAAATGGTCGTACGCGATATTAAAGGGGGTGTTGTTGTCCAGGTGGGGCCTGAGATTGGGCCAAAAATCGGACTGAACAGACCCCTCCCCTCCACGTCCCACCGACCCCGTAGGTGGAAAAATACCTCCAGTAGGTCCTCTCAGGCAGAGCCGATGACGACAAAACCCAAATGTTTCGCCAGGCGTGGTCCGATTGGGTCAGCCGAATCCTCTGCGCCGGCGGTCAGTCAACGAATACCGAGCTAACGAACAATGACCTGCATCTGATCCGCCAAGCTTGCCCAATCGCACGGGTTTCCCCTGCGACATTACGTGTTAGGTAGCGGTTCGTCGGTTACCGTCGACTCTGTTGTGCAATAGGTTTATCGGCCAGCCGCCTTGCCGCGGCAAATGCGGGTGATATAGTGATGGCTGCGTAGGAGAAAGGAACAAAACAAAAGGGAGTGTTTTTATGTCCGCTACCGATATCACAGACAACATCTTATCCGGTTCAAAAGCCCGTCTGGTCCCAGTGGTTGCTGATTCCAAGAAAGAGGAGCGCGCCACCTCGGTCCTACTATCCACCTTCATGCTCGTGCCACAGCTTGCTGAAGCGGTTCTCACGGATGCCGGGGCGAAAATCGGGGTACGCTCCGACATCAAGTGCTATACGGAAATCGTTTTCAAGAACAAAGATCAAAACAGGGCCAGACCCGACGGCCTCATTGTGATTACTCGTGGTTCGAACCGTTGGTCTGCTCTTGTCGAATCAAAAATAGGCAACAACGATCTCACGAAAGAGCAGATTGAAAGCTATCTCGATTTGGCTCGGGAGGTAGGGGCTAATGCCGTCATTACCATCTCCAACCAATTTGCCACCACCCCCACCCACCATCCGGTATCGGTCAATAAGACCAAAACCCGCACCGTCGATCTGTTTCACTTCTCATGGCTTTCGGTACTCTCAAAAGCTTCCATTATGTCGGAGGCCAAAGGTATCGATGATCGGGAACAGTCGATGATTCTTCGTGAATTGGTCCGTTATCTTGGCCACTCGTATTCCGGTGTATCCCCGATGAATTCGATGAATTCGGAGTGGAAAGACGTCTGTACGCAGGTTCAGGAAGGCGCGGTGCTGAAGAAAAGTGCACCCGAAATAGAGGCAACCGCCGTTTCCTGGCAACAATTACTCCGTTACATGTCGCTTGAGCTCTCGATGGCCACGAACAGCACCGTGCAGGTCGCAATTTCGAGGGCGCATGCAAAAGATCCAGTAGCGTTGCTACAGTCCGATATATCTGATCTTGTCTCCCGTTCGACGCTCTACGGAGCGCTTTCCGTCCCCAACGCCGCCGGTCCAATTGCAATCTGTGCCGATCTAACCCGAAAAGTTCTCTCTCTCAGCATGCGAGTCAATGCACCGGAAGATCGGTCTCGCGCGACCGCAGCCATTAATTGGCTGACCCGGCAGCTCAAGAGCGTCACCGAGTCCCCTGATTTACTCATCAAGGCGATCTGGCCCGGAAAAACAGCCGATACACAGTGCTCGATAACAGAGGCCATCGATGAACCTTCCACATTAGTCCCAGCAAAGATCAAAGGAATACCTAAAGCGTTCGAAGTCATTCGCGTTATCGATCTAGGTAGTCGATTCAAAGGGCAAAAGGTTTTTGTTGAATCCGCCATTGCGGCGGTACCCGCTTTCTACCGCGACGCCGGTCAAAACCTGACCAAGTGGGTCGCACCACCCCCGAAAACCAAGACCGAAGAACTCAAGGAAAAAGCGGACTACGACGATATTGAACCCGAACCGGGGATTACTGAAAGTCCGGATGGTGCAATCCTGGCGGGAAACTAAGCGTCTGCGCATTTCACCGAAAGGCCCTGTAAGTCATTCTGCCGCGGTTGCGCATTGAAAACGAGCGCAAGACGATTGTTTGAAGTCGCATTAACGAAGCCTGGCTGTGGACCTCATGGCTTTTTTCGGCCAAGAGCCGTCATTCCGGGCGGAGTCGGTGAATGACCGGTTGGGTCGAGACACCGTCCATTCAGGCCGACCGAAACCGTGGTGCGTCCCCTATTATTTGCACTGGCTAACTACCGGCCGTGCCATACTGTCCATTAATTTTTTTAACATGTATCACGACCCAATGGAAAGAAGAATAGAGGATTCCCCGAAGTAGCCTTGGGGCAATTGAATAAGGGGATGGGGTACAGACAAAAGCTGTTAACGGGAGGACTTTATGGCCATTCACGAAGAAACAAGCCTTCTTCATTGGAATTACTTCTTGGCCCTAGAGACAGACGTGGAACGGATGGCGCGATTCGTGGAATTCTCTGGCAACAACTTTGGAGCGTACTCAATCGAAATGGCCCACCTCTTTTTAGCGGCGGCCTCAGAGGTCGATGTCGTGGCCAAGCTGCTTTGCTCTCTGGTTGGCCCGGAAGCGAATCCTAGCAATATAGAGCAATATCGCACTATTCTGCGCCAACACTTGCAAGAACTCGAAAATTCGCCAGTCACGATTCCTCGGTATGGATTGAGCCTTGAGCCGTGGAGCAATTGGCAGAGAGATGAGACCCCTGATTGGTGGCGCGACCATAACAAGGTGAAACACCAGCGCGGGGAGCACTTCCAGCTGGCAAATTTGCAGAACGTACTAAATGCGATGGGCGGCCTGTTTCTGCTTATCCTCCATTACTACCGCTTGGTAGACGGAAGACGAATTGAGCCGCCTCCGTCCTTGTTCACGCCGTCCAGTGATTTGGCAATAGTTGCCCCATCCGTGGGCGGCCGTATGGCGCTATTTTTTAAGTAAGAACTAGCTAGTGCTTCGCCTCATCCCCGGCCGCTTCTCGCCAGCTGATTCATCTATCTGGCGAGATAGCAGGCAAGCAGCCGCCACTCTTGCCATCGCATCTAACTACCTTATCTTGCCCAAAGCCGCTGTCGAAAATCGCAAGATTGCGTTCGCTCAAGCGAAGTTCGTATCGAGAAGAGCCGCAAGTTAGATAAACAGAGCGGCTGTCGATAGCTCTCCAGCCGCATGCGTGGTTGTGAAACTTCGCTTCTCCTTCGGAGTAGATGGAAATATAACCGTCGCCAAACGGTTCTCCCCATTTTCCCACCGCTTGATGTTTGCCGCATCCGGACAAAAAAACTGCGGCAGATGCGATGAAAATGGTAGGAATAACAGTCCTACGCTTTGCAGAAAACACAGCGCACTCCTTCTTGGTGCGTCACCACGGCGCTATAAGCTTGCGGCCAAGCTCTAACTAATGGTCTTCAGTTAGGAGGGTTCAATGACCTCTGGTTGCTTACTCTCTCAATTTTTACTGTGGTCTATCCGCCGCGTCAATGCACCGCCTCGCCTTCCGGCCGCTTCTCGCCCGGGGATTCGTTCATCTGGCGAACCGTTTTTTTTGTAACAAATTCAGGCCTAGTTGTGTAAACCCATAAGGTTGTTCACGGAAAGTCCCAACCGGCTGACCGGAGGCTTGTAATCCAGACTGGCATGGGGGCGGTGCCAGTTGTATTCATGTAGCCAAACCGGAAACTGCCCGGCTCTCTGCATTGAGTTCTTGTACGAGCGGGCATAGGCCCACTCGTGCAGGGCGGTTTGAATAAGCCGTTCGGCCTTGCCATTGGTCCGGGGGCTGTACGGCTTGGTCAGCCGATGCTTCAGTCCCAGTCGCCGGCACAGGCGCTCGAAGCGCTCTGAGCGGTAACAGGCCCCGTTGTCGGTCAGCACGCGCTTGAAGCGAATACCCAGCCCGGCGTAGTAGCGCACCGTCTGCAACAGGGCGCGGCAGGCGCTGCGACCCGTCTCATCCGGGTGGATTGTGCCAAAGGCCACTCGGGAATGGTCATCGATAGCGATGTGAACATACTCCCAACCGGCGCCACGGCTGTTGGGCCGGCGGTTGCCGGT
>NZ_FMWD01000015.1 GCF_900102855.1 Thiohalomonas denitrificans | reverse complement strand
CCATGCATCCCGGAACGAACGTAAAAAGGTCGAGATGCTATTTGCGCACCTCAAACGCATTATGAAGCTCGACCGGCTACGACTGCGAGGATTAAGCGGGGCGCAAGACGAATTTCTCCTCGCAGCCACGGCACAGAATCTTCGGAAGCTAGCCAAAATGTTGGGGCAACCTCCGCCTACCCATAGGATAGGTGCGCCTACTTGAGACGAATCCACCCAAAAACCACCATCCCAACCCACCATCCAGGTCGGCTGGTGGCAAAAACAAGAAAAACACCCCTCGCGCTCTTCCTTTTGATACTGCCTGACGGCAAATTTGACCCTGGTTTTTCAACAGAATCGGCCAGGAGCCGTCATTCAGGTCAGTATCGGTGAACGACCGGTTGAATCGGGACACCGCCATGTAGGCTGACCGAGACGGTGATGCGTTCCCTATAGTCCCCCTATTATTGTGCAGAGCACCACGGTAATGCGCTGAATGCGTCTCCACCACTGCGTTGCAGTGATCGGTTCGAGCGGGCCAGGCGTCTTTACGACCGGCGTTTGACATCGGGGTAACGGGGTACTGTGACACGAATCTTCGATGTCGATGTTTTGGGCTTTATAAATACATGATTAAATTGGCTATTTTATTTTTCCCAAAAAAGGAAAGCCACCCCACGTAGTGAAATGTTATAAATAGCGCTCTGTGACATTGGAGCGCAGCCCATGTTGGCCGATACCCTCAAGACCCTCGGTCCTTGCCTCAGCACGGACCTTAGGGACCATCTAGTGGCCCACCACGGATTGTCGCCAGCCGCGGCACGTCAGCGTGTCAGCCGGGGCGCGCCCCAGATCAAGCGGCTTGCGCATTTGCCGTTCGCCCGCAGGGCGCGATTTCTATATCACCAAGACGACTACGCGTCTCCGCGCTACTGGGAAGGTCTTTACGCCGCAATCTTCGCCACCAACGGTCCCTATGCGCGGGCCCTGGGCGCTATTCAAGCGCGAGGAGTCGTGCCGTTCGGTCATTTCCTAGGCGCCTGCGGCTCGCCGATTGCCCAAAAGAAGCAACTCTCCGCACGTACAGTGCTGGATCGTATGGTCGCCGCGAATGTTCTAGTCGAGCAGGCGTTGCCTGGGTTAGGGCCGTGCGTGATGACCAAGAATACGTATGAGCGTCACCAGCAAAGCTTGGATGAACTGGCCGCTGCTGCCCGATCCCGTCTCATCGCGGAGAGCGTTTTGCTCGACAGCGTGCGGGAATGGTTGCGGCGATTGGCAATGGTGAGTTTCAACACCGTTCGGACGCGGGGAGCGGAGATGCCCCGCGTGGGCACGTTTGCCTGGGACTTGACCGCGCCCAGCTATCTCACGTCCGTATTGACTCGGCTGAAGGACAAAGGGGTTAAGCCCGGCTGGGTTGTGTGCGATGTGCTGTTGATCGAGAACGCACAGCTCGAGCATGTCGAGCCATTCCTGCACAAAGTCCGGTCACTCGGTGCGTTGAAGAATATCGGACGCACGATGTTCATCCTGTTGGCACAGGGCTACGATGCGGAAGCATTCAAAACGTTGCGCTCGGCCGGCATCATGCCGGCCACTCCTAAGTCGCTCTTCGGCGAGGACGTAGCCGACGGCTTTCGTGAGCTGATCCAGACGCTCAATGAGGCCGCAAAAGGCCTTGTTGATCCTGAGAAGTTCGACCAACTCTTCTCAAAGCTCGGCAAGCTAGAAGGTGCGGTCGGCAACATGCGGGGCGCCTTCTTCGAACTACTAGTGGCCGAAGTCGTCCGCAAAACGGCTGCGGGGCAGGTTAAGTTGAACAAGATTTGTACGGGCGCAGATGGCAATGCTGAAGTGGATGTCTATCACCTAAACGAAGGCATTACGGCGCAGATGATCGAATGCAAGGGGATCGCCCCCGGCACCTTGGTCGACGATGAAGAAGTCGGTTTGTGGTTGACCAGACGCATTACGCGCGTGCGCCATCACCTTCAGAACCTGGGCTGGTCAGGCCCGCGACCGCGGTTTGAGCTATGGACCAGCGGCTCGTTGTCCGCGCAGGCGCGCGAACGGGTCGAGAAGACGCGACTGGCCAATGCCAACAAATGCGAGATCGTGGTTGTAGAGGGCGACACACTGCGCACCGTAGTCAAAGCTGTGAACGATGCGTCGTTGCTCAAGACGTTCGAACACCACTTCTTGCCTCAGGCTGCTGCCTAGCGGGCGTAGCCTGAACGCAGAAGCTAATGTCCGCTCAGGGTCATCAATCCAGACCAGGTCGGGAACGGCCAATTACTGCCACGTGTTAGATAGGAAAACCGCGTTCGGCCTCAACTGTACTATCGCGATAGAATGGGGCCTCATCGCGGAGCGACTGGAGTGCAGTAGTGCCACAATCTACGCTGACTCGGCCTTGGCATTGGGAGGGGAATGTCCAGGCCACATTGCGCACAGCCCTAGAAGAGGACGACTGGACCATCACCGCAGCTGCGAATATCGAGACCAAAGAACCTGGGATTGATCTCAGCGCGGTCAAAGACGACAGGGTGCTGCATATAGAAGTGAAGGGATATCCGAGCACCACGTACGAACATGGTGCGCGACGGGAATTTTACATGGACATCCATCGTAAGAAGACGAAGAAAAGTGCTCCCCCGATTGCCTGGAACGGCATTGCAGCCTCCGATCTATGCGAATTCGGCTGAAGTCGAGGGAAAAAATGCGCATCGAGCGTTCTTAGATGATTTTTAATGCAGTAGGCCGAACTCGGCGCGAGCGTAATTCGCGGGTTTTGCGACCCGCTGCGAAATAGCGAATAGCGCGACCCGAATGAAGGGCGTTAGCGTTATGCCAACAGTGTTCGGCAGGCCCCAATCCCGGGCGTTCGTCGGTAGCCGAGTTGCTGCAGGCTTGCTTGAGGTTGTGGGTTGCACCGACCAGTCCTTTGAATGGGCTCTCGAACTGGGTGGTCAGATAGCCCCATTGCTTGGGATTGATCTCCAAACGCTGGAGGATGGATGGCAGGTGCTCGGGAATAGCGCCGCGCTTGCCCTCGCGGATGAGCCGTGCCGGTAAAGTCCACCAGGTCCAGGTAATCGGTGAGGCGAAAGGGCAAGCCCTTGGGCAGGTAGTAGGGGGTGGCCTCGAGCGAGACGAGGGCTTTCCTTGGTTTGGGCATGGCATCTATTCCTTGATGGCAGTGCGAGTTTACAGACTCTCAGAACTGGGCGAGGATGGCAATGGCTTGGAGTGGATGTCCGGGGTACGGCGTCCCTGGGGAGGCTGGAGCCTCGCTCGCCCTCGCGCTGGAAAACCCCGATGGATGGCGTTAGATTGGGGCATCAGGATGCCACCGGGACTGTGCATAGGGTCAATGATGGCTGAAAGGAAACGGGCGCACACACCGCTTTCGCCCTGCGGCGACTCCTCGCCATTTCCCACCGAAACACTTTCCCCTATCTATCGGTCCCTTCCGAGAGGCGGCTTGATCCAACAGACATTTATCCTCCATGCTTCGCACGGCGGATAAATGCTTAGATGTTAGCCACAAGAAAAGACCAGGGAGAATCCGTGATTACAGATACAAACTTCCGATCAGAGATAGGACCTGAATTGCGGCGTCAAAATCTGGCCGATTACTGGAATGAATTCTTTGTCTTTTCGTCCGACACGCGCGGTCTACACCTCATCTCGGAGAGAGCGCTTAGAAGAGAAATAGACGCCGCGAAGTCTATGGATAGGCCATACCTTGACGCGCAACAAGCGATAAACCGCGTACTAACGGAACTCGGGGCAAAGCACAACTTTCAACGACAGTTCAGCGAGCAATTTCCGGAGTTCCGGCGCGAGCAAGTCTTGGGGATGCAGTTGTACAGGCTGGTAACCGGTGATGACGATTGGTGGGTATACACAGAAACGCAGCATGCAAACCACACGTTTCCCCATGCGGTGTATTTTGCTCCGCGTGCCTCTGCAGAATATCAGGCCTTCGTTGCTCGTCATGGCTAACCACGCCATCAACGCGGACGACCAAAAGCTACGTTCCTTCGTCGCTCCGCTTTCGGCTGCGGTTATGCCGAACAAAGGACTGACCCGTGAAATCCGTTAAGGTCGATCAACCAACCATTCGGGCACTGCAGAAAGTTATAACCGGCGATCCAATTAGTAGCTCTGGTGCACTGTCCCCTTACCGATCGGGACCGGACCTAATCGATTTCTTCAACCAGTTTGGAGCCAATGAGGAGTACAGCCAGGGATTCCCGTCGAGGTGGGTTTATGCCGAGGGAAAGCTTTCAGAACTCAATGGAAAACCTAAATTTAAGAGTGTGATTGAGCATTGTGTCGACCCTAGGCACTTTTTCGGGAGCGACTTTCCTGCGGATGACGCCGCTGATTACCTGAACCAGTATCTAGAATTTGACGGTTATAAGTTGCTGAAGAATGGTAAGGCTTATTCCCTCTCTCCAATTGGCGAGGGCACAATCAATTTTGAGCATGCCATTCTGGAGAACAATGCGCCAAACATCGATTTCATCAGGGAGCAGATTTACAAGTGCAAGAGCAAGGTCGCGTCTGGAGACCACGATGGCGCGATAACAAATGCCAGGTCATTGCTTGAAGCTGTACTTCTAGAGCTTGAAGAGACCATGACAGGAGCAGCCACATCCTATAACGGCGATCTTAACCAACTATATAAACGTGTTCAGAAGCACCTGAACCTAGAGCCAAGTCGGAAGGATATTTCGGATAGTTTGAAGCAGATATTGACGGGGATCATTAGTATCGTAGGCGGTATTGCTCCGCTGCGAAACAAGATGAGCGATTCACACGCGCGAACTTATAGGCCAGCCGAACATCATGCAAAGCTGGCGGTGAACTCCGTACACACGATCTGTATGTTTTTTCTGGAGAGTTTTGAGTATCAGGTTAAATCGGGCTTTATTAAGCTACCCCATAACACTTAGTTAAACCGATTGGGTTTTCGCTACCGCTCAAACTAACGGCTTACCACGACGTTAAACATCAGGGGAACACGATTGAGCAAGTGGATACACCCATTCAAAGGCCGTAATCGGTCACTCGCTGTTGACCAGAACTTCCTGTGGAACGATGGCAACGTCTACATTATGGATAATCACAGAGCGGCTCTTTGGTGCTGGCTTCACCATCTACAACCTGGGGCGAAGCACGGCATTTTCCACATTGACGCACACTATGATGCTGCGGCTACAATCAGCGATATCGAAATCGATAAACTGCCAGACCTGAGTTCAGTTGCATTTGATGACTACTTGAAAATTAGTATCCCAGGCTGGGATGGAAAACCTGTTTCGCTTATTCGCTGGGACAATTACCTGTATCTTTTCGAGATTGTCTATCGAGATACTATAGCGGAGTACTTTGTCGCAACTCACGAGATCGGAACTCCTCCGGCTGAAACCATTCATTGGGAAGAAATACATATGAGCAAACTTCCCGAAATGTTCGGTGAGTTCTTGGATGCCTACGGTGGTTCGGGATGGCTCGTTAATATCGACCTTGATTACTTTTTTTCGCGCCAGCCTGAGGGAATCGCAAGGATTCATAGTGAAAGCTACATATCGGCAGCTTTCGCTGCGGTTAAGGATGCCCTGCGCTCTGGTCGAATATCATGTCTGACGATCTGTTTGAGCCCGGAGTGCTGCGGAGGATGGGGGCCTGCGGAAGAGCTCTGCTATCAGCTCAGTGATGAACTTGGGCTTGAATTCAGGTTGCCTAAAAATGCCTAACAGCCACTTTGAGACCGACGGCTTACCCTTCCGCTGCGCTCCAAGGCAAGCCGCGGCTCAAGTGCCGTTGAATGTCCTCTTCTGCTGAACCAGCGGACGTTCGAAAGCCGCAGGCCGACTGGCCGCTTCGGGTCGATAGCGGAGCTCCACCGGCATTTTCGGGACGGGGCATATTGGTCCTGTCTTCTTGAGGCCTCCTTCGGGCAGACAAAAAGGCGACCCAGGCCAAAGAGACCAATCATGCCTAATCTCTAGAAACAGGGAAAAGTCTGAACTAAAGAGCAGGGAGGGGAGTTCCCATGCGCATGATCATATTTCTTGCTCTGGGCTTGTTGGGTCTGGGGATCGCGGTATCGCAGCCGTCTGCCGCCCAGCAACACGCCGCGGCTGGCCAAGGTGACGAAGCCCCACTTTATGATGACCTGGGTGACCATCACTACGCGATCACGACCGACGTTCCCAAAGCGCAGGCATACTTCGATCAGGGCCTCAGGCTCTACTACGCCTTCAACCACGCCGAGAGCATCCGGGCCTTCCGCGAGGCACAGCGGCTGGACCCGCGATGCGCTATGTGTTGGTGGGGTGAGGCCCTCGCCTGGGGTCCCAACATCAACCTGCCCATGGATGCGGATGCTGCGGTGGCGGCGTACGACGCGCTGCAGGGTGCACTGGAACGGCGTGAGTATGCGTCGGAGCGAGAGCGTGCCTTCATCGATGCGCTCGCCGAACGTTATGCGCCCGAGCCGCAGGAAGACCGCTCCGACTTGGACAAGGCGTACGCCGAGGCGATGGGGCGCGTCGCGGCGCGCTGGCCGGACGATCCCGAGGCGGTCGTACTCTACGGCGAGGCGATCATGGATCTGCAGCCATGGGATTACTGGACCGAAGACGGCCGGCCAAAGCCCGGCATGGAAGAGGCGCTGGCGGGTTTCCAGCGGGTCGTCGACCAGGATCCGAATCACCCGGGAGCATGCCACTTCTACATCCACGCGGTCGAGAAGCTTTACCCCGAGCGCGCAGTTCCCTGCGCGGAGCGGCTGGCGGACCTGATGCCGGGGGCCGGGCATATCGTCCACATGCCGAGCCA
Source organism: Thiohalomonas denitrificans (assembly GCF_900102855.1). Classification (NCBI taxonomy): domain Bacteria; kingdom Pseudomonadati; phylum Pseudomonadota; class Gammaproteobacteria; order Thiohalomonadales; family Thiohalomonadaceae; genus Thiohalomonas; species Thiohalomonas denitrificans. Next base: position 24,621 of record NZ_FMWD01000015.1, on the reverse strand, counting down.
CATCTATATCCGGGTCGGGCGCTATCTTGATGCCATCGAGCAGAACGAGCACGCCGTGCACGAAGACGAAACCTGGATAGCGGACCAGCGGCCGGGCTACGGCATGTATACGGTGGGTTACTACCCCCACAACTACGATTTCCTGGCATTCGCGGCCTCGATGATCGGTCGGAGCGAGCAGGCGATCGCGTCCGCACGCAAGGTTGCCGACCTCATACCGCCGGAGATGTACGGCACGCCGGGGATGGACTTCCTGCAGCACTGGTCCACCCGGCCGTTGCAGATGCTGGTCCGCTTCGGTCGCTGGGACGAGATCCTCGCGACCGACCCACCTGCCGCATCGATGCCGCATGCGCGCGCTCTCTGGCACTATTCCCGCGGCCGTGCGCTCGTCGCCAGCGGCGAAGTGGCGGCGGCACGTGACCAGCTGCAGGCGCTGCGTCGGATCGCCGGGGATTCGGCGATCGTCGGCATGCGCATGGAATTCAACAAGTCGCGAGACCTGCTGGCTGTCGCTACCCACGTGCTGGCCGGTTACGTCGAGGTTGCGGCCGATGACCTCGAACAAGCCGTGGCCGAGATGCAGGCAGCCGTCCGCAGTGAAGACGCGCTGCTCTACGGAGAGCCGCCGGAGTGGTCCGTCCCGGCCCGCCAGGACCTCGGCCGCGTTCTGCTGCTAGCCGGCCGCTCGGCGGAGGCGGAACGGGCTTTCCGCAAAGACCTCGAACGTTTCCGCGATAACGGCTGGTCGCTCTACGGCCTCACCGAGGCGCTTAACGCCCAAGGCCAAGCGGAAAAGGCCGCTGCGGTACAGCGTGAATTCAATCGGGTCTGGGGCACCGCTGACGTGTCGCTGCCACTCGACTGAATCGCCGAAGCGACAACAAGCGGGCCGGCAGCCAAACACATGCTCATCCCTTTTGCCGGTCGCCTCGCCAAACGGCCCATGCGCCCGGCCAGCTTGCCCCGTTGCGGGGTCGAAAGCTGGACTTGTGGTGCTCTCGACAGCCGCTGTTCATTTCGGCCAGAAGGTCCGAAAAATCGTTCCCCGTGGGCTATTATCGGCCACTTCGATCTGTCCGCCGTGACTTAGGACGATTTTACGTGCCACCGCCAGGCCGATACCGGTGTGGCCCGGCTTGCCACCGCTACTGAACATGCGAAAGATCCTCTCCTTCGCCCACGCTGGAATACCGGGGCCATCATCTACTACCTCCACGCGCCAGTGCTTCCCGTCATCATGTGCTCGGATCCAAACCGACCCTTTGGAGCTGTCGTGGTGATCGATCGCATTGGTGATGAGGTTCTGGAAGACCTGACGCAGGTGCAGTGGGTTGGCGAAAATAGTCGGTAACGGTTCTTGCAACTCGATCCGAAAGCCAGGTGGAATGGTCAGGCGGGCGAGCAAGTCGTCCAGCAGGGGGCCAAGCGCAACGGCTTCGCGCTCTTGCGTTGAACGGTCCAGACGGGCGTAGCCGAGCAGCCTATCGATGAGCGTGTCCATCCCCATAACTCGCTTGCGCAGAAGCCGCAGCCGCAGCCGGTTCTCCTCATCGAGTCCCTCTGCCACATCCTCGTCGATAACATAGGCGAGGTTGGCCACGGCCCGTAAAGGCGCTTTCAGGTCATGGGAGACCACGTAGGCGAACTCCTCCAACTCCGCGTTCAGGCGCTCTAGCTCCTTGGTTTTACGTACCAGCACCGCTTCGGCTTTCTCACGGGCGGCCCACTCCTGCCGTTCCTGCAGGCTGCGGCTGAGTAGTTCGGCAACGGCGTTGAGTATAGCCCGCTCTTCGGCGAGGAATGGCCCCTCCTGGGCCGGCGGGCGTTCCTCTCGATAGAACACCTCGATGACACCGGAGGGCCGGTTGTTCGCCCCAAACGTCACCGCCTGTCGCCAAGGGGTTTGTTCGAACGGCTCGGACCATTCCGTGTGCCCGTCAACAGTTATCCGGGCGCAGGTGATCTCCGGGTACTGGTAGGCGGCGGCCAACGCCTCCGCGGTGCCTTGCAGTACCTCTGCCAGGGCACGGGAGCGCTGTTGCGTGAGCGAGGCGACCGTGTACAGGCAGCTCACCTCCTTGACACGTTCGTCAAGGTCGTGGGCGGTTCGGCGCAATGTCTCCTCGAACCGGGTGCGATCGGTGATGTCGTGCGCGACGCCAAGAACGGTGGCCACCCGGCCGTCCTCTCCGAACTCCGGCACCAGGCGCGCCTCGAAGTGGCACTCCCCCTGGGGGGCCGGGAAGCTGAACTCAAACGTCTCTGTACGACCGGAAGCGAATACACTCTGGATCCGCTCGTTCCACAGCGTCACCAGTGCCCTCGGCATACCCAATTCGGCATTACTTTTGCCGATGAAGGCCTCCCGTGGCCACCCGCTGTAGCGCTCGATCACTGGATTGACGTACAGGTAACGCATGGCCCGATCGAAGCGGGAGATGATATCGGTTGAGTGCTCAGACAGGGTGCGGAAGTCCTGTTGGATCTGGCGAACTTCCTCCATACGCGACGGTCGCTCCGACATGCTTTCTCTCCGCAGAAAAGGCTAGCACCTCTTTAGACAACACTTTAGAGGCGACCACGCTAATGGATAGCCGAACCGGAGAAGAACAGAGGTTCGTATAGCCAATCCTCCGATGAAGTCGAAGGTCCGTTGATCACCGTCTAGCCGGCGTCGGGAGTGCATATTCCCGATTCCGGCGTTGAAGCCAGCCGGAAGCCGGTCTTCTTTGGTGCTATGCGTTCTCCGCAGTCTGCAGCGTGCAAGACGTCCGGCGCCAGCGGCACCATAACCGGAAAGACCAACCTTCCATCGACTGTCTATTTTCGGAGCACGGGTTGGCGAGGAGGTGCAAAACCGCCAATTCCTGCGTCCCCAATTAGGGCACTTTGGGCGATTTCCGCCTCCATGACCTTAGGCCAGGTAAAACGGAACGTTGCCCCCTGGTGTGGTGCCGATTCCACGCTAAGGTGTCCTCCCACTCCCTCCACAAGCTTTTTCGTCACCGCCAAGCCGATGCCCGTCCCTTCATGTGTTTCGGTCCCCGGCCCGCGCTGAAAAACTTCAAAGATCCGTTCGTGATATTCGGGGGGAATGCCGGGCCCATCGTCGGCGATTGTAAACTCCTGCCATTCACCCGTCTCGGCGGTCGATATCCAGACATGACCTGCGGGGCGGTCGTGGTACTTGATGGCATTTCCTATCAGGTTGGCAAACACCTGCTGCAGCTTGGTGCGGTCGGTGATCAGCCGAGGCATCTTCCCGGCAATTCGGATGTGAAGGCCTTCGGGAACGTCCAGCGTCTTGATTACATCCCGTACCAACTGCCCGCAATCGACCGTTTCGATGTGGCGGGTCTGCCCGCCCGCGCGGGCGTAGGCGAGCAGTCCGGTGATCAGGGCGTCCATGAGAGCCACCCGTTCACGTAGCAGTTGCAACTGCTGCCGGCTCTCACCAGAGAGCTGGGAGGATAGGTCCTCTTCAAGCCAGCTCGACAGGTTGGATACCGCTCGCAGTGGTGCACGCAGATCGTGAGATGCGACGTAGGCAAACTGTTGCAACTCTGCATTGGCCCGCCGAAGCGCTTCCTCATTGCGTTTGCGATCGGTGATCTCCTCCACCACCACATTGATGCCCCAGACCTTCCCCGCCTCATCCTTGAGCGGCAGCCAGTGTTCAATCCAGAAGCGCTCGACGCCAGGGTGGGCGGGCGTTTCGCCCTTGATCTCGAAGTTCAGTACCGGCTGCCCCGTGGACAAGATTCGCTGGGCCAACTTGTCGGCCACCCCGGCAAGCTCGGGCACCACCTCCCGGGGTGTCTTGCCGATGTGCGCTTCGGCCGGCACACCGTTGATCGCGGCCATTCGATCGTTGATTCGCTGAAAATGCAGTTCGCAGTCGAAGACGATCAGGCCGATTGGGGCGTTCCAGTAGATGGTTTCCAGTTCGGTGGCCTGCCGTCGGTAGCGCTCTTCGCTCTCGCGCAGGTATCGCATACTGCGCTTATACTCCTCCATCTCACTGAGATCCTGAATCAGGCCGAAAACACCTTGGACCTGCCCCTGCGGACCGGTTTCCGGGACAAGGACCGATTCCACCTCGCGCGACCCGCCAGCGTAAGGTATCAAAGCGTTAAACCGAACCATCTCACCGCCAAGGGCGCGATCGAAATAGGGTTTGATAGCGTCATACGCGGCTCGACCCAGGATGTCCTCCATTTTGCTGCCAACGATGCGTGCCGTAGAAGTGTTCAGCCATCGCTCATACGTCCGGTTGGCGAACCGGTAGCGCTCCTCGGCGTCGACATAGGCAATCAGTACCGGCAGGTTGTCGGTAATCAGGCGCAGTTGCCTCTCTCTGCGCCACAGGGCCTCCTCTGTTCGCTTACGCTCGGTGAAATCCAGTACGGTCCCGCGCAGCCCAATGATGGTGCCCCTGTCGTCGCGCCTTGCCTCACCCCGGGCCAGGACCCATCGGGTATCACCATTCGGCCGTACCAATTCCAGGTCGAGTTCATACGGGAGGCCGGTTTGCAGAGCCGCCTTCACGGCGGAGTCGAGCTGTTTCAAGCTCTCGGGTGTGTAGAGGCGTGGGTGCTCGGTGAAGTAGCCGGGTGCCGGAAAGGAAGAATCTATACCGGCAATACGGTACATCTCTTCGGACCAGGTTACGGTATCGGTCGCAGCTTCCCACTCCCAACTGCCGAGGTTGGCCAGGCGCTGGGCTTCGGTGAGTTGTGTTTCTCGCTCGTGGGAGGCCTGTTCCGCTCGCTTTCGCCGGGTGATGTCATTGAACAGATGGATGAACTTGCGTGGGCCGGCACGGTAGGCGCGCACATCGAACCAGCGATCCAGTTCTCGGACATAACCTTCGAACTGAGTCGGCTCGCCCGTCAGTACCACCTCACCGAAGGTCTCTATCCAGAACGGCTCAAGATTCGGTAGCAGTTCCCGCGCCGTTCGGGCTTTGGCCTCTTCCGGATTAATTCCAGTCAGCTGCCCGAAGGCGGGGTTGACCTCCAGCAGACGATAATCATGGGGCCGCCCTTGCTCGTCGAAAAGGATTTCGGCCAGGCCGAAGCCTTCCAGCATAAAATCGAACAGGTTTTCAAAGCGTGCCTGATTCCTCCGCAAGGTCTGCAGTTCATCACGCAATTCCTGAATCTCTCGCTCCGGATTCGCTGATTGGCCGCCGGTTTCCTGGTTCACTCCAGCTCCTTGCAAGGATTTGCGACCCACCCAACGGGATGGCGTGCCGACCCATCGAGTGAATCGCTGCCCGGACTAGGACCTTTGCCATTCATAGCCCCCAATTTAGGCCAAACACTCTTTGTTCGCGATGTGGGCGAGGTGGGCCAGGAAGTGGTCTCACCTGATCGGCGCTTGGTGAACGGACGAAAACTGGCCAATAGCCGCCGGTCGTTCCGACCCGAATCAACTACCGGTTTGTGCTGAAAAGCGGTCCGTCTATCAAGCTGGAAGCCGAGGCACTAAGCATTCGCCTCCACCCGGTTGCGACCCCCGTCCTTGGCGCGATAGAGGGCCTCGTCGGCCGCAGCGAGCAGCGCCCGAAAAGTGCTGTTCCTCGCTGGTTTTGCCGCTACACCGGCGCTGATGGTCACTGATTCGCTTACCGGGGAAGTGACATGAGGCAGGCGCAGTTCCTCGACGACCTTTCGCATCGTTTCGGCCAACTGGAGCGCCGGTTCTAATTCGGTCTCCAGCAGCACCACTACGAATTCTTCGCCACCATAACGCACCAGCAGGTCGGTGGGCCGACGCAAATTCGCCCTCAAGGCCCGAGTCACCTTCTTTAGGCAATCGTCGCCCCGCTGGTGCCCATAGTGGTCGTTGTAAGCTTTGAAATGGTCGATATCGACCATGATGATCGACACCGTATGGCCGTGGCGGGTTTCGCGCCGCCATTCCCGCTCGATGAACTGTTTGAGGTAGCGGCGATTGGCCACACCGGTCAGTGGGTCATGCAGGGTCTCGCGTTCCAGGGCCTGTTGGGCCTGCTTGAGGCTGGTGACGTCGTTCATGACGCCGAACAGGGCCACAGGCTTACCGTCAGTATCGCGCTCAATGCGCTTTCGATCTTCGAACCAGCGCAGGGTACGGCCGTTGCTATGCCACATCCGGTATTGCTGCGTGCAGTGCCGCGCATCGCGGAGCGCCGCCTGCAAGCCGGAGAGGACCCGATCGCGGTCATCCTCATGCAACTGACGGACCCAAATCGTCGGGTCTTGCTGCCACTGCTCCGGTTTGAAGCCAAGGAGGTTCTTAACGGCAGGGCTGATGAATTGGGCGTGATAACCCGGGAGAGCCACGCGATAGAGGATGTCGGGGACGAGTTCGACCACTTCGCGAAAACGGGCCTCGCTTGCGCGCAGCGCCTCCTCAGACTGTTTACGTTCGCTGACATCCAACCAGGTTCCTCGCAGAGCCACCACCTCGCCACCAGAGCTTTTCACGGCCTCGCCCCGGCTTACTATCACGCGCACCCCGCCGTCGGGCTGCACGATTCGGAGCTCATCCACAAACCCCTCGCCGGTTTCGATGGCCCGCTGCGCCAAGGCCCGTACCCGTTCCCGATCCCCCGGGTGGACCACTTCAAGGGCCGACTGGGGAGTCACGGGAAAGGCTTGCGGGGCGTGTCCGGCGATGCGGAACATCTCGTCCGACCAGTGGGAGCGGTCGTTTAATCGGTCCCACTCCCAGCTGCCGACGTGGGCCAGGCGCTGGGCCTCCTTGAATCCGCTCTCGGCCTGCAAGCGGGCGGCCCACTCGCGCCGCTCCAGCAGGGCACGGTCGAGCAAATCGGCGACGGCCCGCAATATCGCCCGCTCCTCGGTGAGAAATGGCCCCTCCTGCGCGGGTGGGCGCTCCTCCCGGTAGAACACCTCCAACTCTCCCACGCTTTGGCCATCCACTCCGATCACTTCTGCCTGACGCCATACTGTTTGGGCAAATGGTTCGGTGTGATAGCTCGCACCCTCCACCGTGATCCGTGCACAGGTAATCTCCGGATATTGGTAGGCAGGGACCAGCGCATTGACCGTGCCGCGTAATATTTCGTCCAGTGGACGGTCCCGCCGGTGGGTGAGGGAGGCGACCGAGTACAGGCAGCGCAGCTCCTTGTTGCGCTCGCCAAGCTTGTGTGCGGTGCGCTCAAGGGCCTCTGCGGCACGCTTTCGCTCAGTCAGGTCACGGGTCACCGCCAGCACTGTCTCGACTCGTCCATCGCGGCCGAATTCCGGTACCAGGTGTGACTCGAAGTAGCGCTCGCCTTGGGGGGTGAGAAAGGTAAACTCAACTTTCTCCTCCTGGCCGGTATCGAAGACCCTGCGTGTACGGGGTTGCCAGTCCGCCACCAGCGCCTCCGGAATACCCAGCTCACGGTCGGTTTTGCCCAGGAAGGTTTCCCTTGGGATGCCGGTGCTTGCCACCGTGGCCGGATTAACATAGAGATAGCGTAGCGACCTATCGAGCCGGACGACGTTATCGGGGGTGTGCTCGGCCAAGGTCCGGAATTCTGTCTCACGCCGGCGACTCTCTTCCAGGCGCTTGCGCTCGGTGATCTCCTCGGCCAGCACATTAATCCCCCAAATATTCCCGGCCTCGTCCTTGAGCGGCAGCCAGTTCTCAATCCAGAATCGCTCGACCCCGGGGTGGGCGGCGGTTTCCCCGCTGATTTCGACGTTCAGCACCGGCTCGCCCGTTTCAAGTATTTTCCCGGCGACTTGCTCCACCTGTTCGGCGAGCGCAGGTACAACCTCGCGCACGGTTCTCCCCAAGTGGGATTCGATTGGAACGCCGTTGATTTCGGCCAGTCGCTGGTTGACTCGTTGAAAACGCAGACCAGTGTCGAACACGCACAGGCCGACGGGCGCTTGTCCATAGATGGTCTCCAGTTCGATGGCTTGCTGGCGATAACGCGCCTCGCTCTCACGCAGGGTCTGCTCGGCCAACTTGCGCTCGGTAATATTGGTAAAAAGGTGAGCAAACTGCCCCGGCGCGGTGCGGTAGGCGAAGACCTCGAACCACTTGCCCAGCCCCTCGGCGTAGGCCTCGAATCGCGCTGGCTCACCAGTCAGCGCCACCCGACCGTAGGCCTCAATCCAGAGTGGTTCGACACCGGGTACCAGTTCGCGGGCTGTTTTGCCTTCGGCGACATGCGGAGGAAAACCGGTCAGTCGACCAAACGCCTCATTGACCTCCAGCAACCGATAGTCGTAGGGCCGGCCCTGCTCATCCAGGATGATTTCGGCCAGGCCAAAGCCCTCGATCATCGATTCGAACAGCGCGCGGTAGCGCTCGCTGCTCTTACGGCACGCATCGCGCTCTGCCCGTAGCGCCTCGACCTCCCGCTTGAGCGCCTTCATCTCATCCGCAGTCAGGTCGCTCACGCCGGCCCCTCCATTCTGCCTGGTAACGCATTGCTTAGAGCATAGCGGGGTGACAGGCGGACCGGCTTGGTAGGGAATAGTTACGGGGTATTAGCCGAGCACCGTTTGCCCTGGTTCGCTGATCACTGCTTAGCCGACATTTGAGGAGGAGGGCGCGCCACCACGTTTTCGGTCGAGTCCAGACCAGATAGTGTAGCGGCCATTAGCGGCTATTCGGATAGCTGAAAGGAAGTCCTTGAAGAAACAGGGAAACTGTCCCCGTAATACTCGGGTACTCTCCCCACGAGCATAGTGGAAACGGTGCCCCTCGGGTGGCGGCGGGCACGTCAGGCAAAAAAAGCACACCGCGACCGCCATGTGGATGCACCGGAACACTGTGCTTTACTTGCATACGGAACTGTACCTCACTTCTTTGATACGGCAGCGGCAAACCGTTTTCAGAGTCCGTCCGGCCGTTCTGGACAGCCGAGCTGAACGTTCTCTACCGACTGAACCAAGCCGACGGCCCCAGACACCTTGCGGTATTTGGGGCCGATGCTGGCTGGATTCTATTTAGTGGGTGACTGAGTCGTGAACCTCAAAAACGCTAAGGGTTCCTTTTCCCAGATAAGCGCTTGCCTTTGCATTGGATGAAGCATCGGCGACTTCACCTTGGGCTTTCAGGCGTGCAAAGGCCTCTATGGTGTGAGAACCCGAGCCGATGTTGTACGAGAGGAAATTAAATCCATGAGCAGCTTTAGTCTCAAGGAGAAGACCGACCTCCTGATCGGTTAAGCTGCATTCGTCGAAGGTGATGATGTCATCACCGTTGGCGTCAGAGCAGACCAGACCCTGACCAAGGGTCGCCCACATCGCCTGCTCACGCTTATCGAAAGTGACCGTACCTGGTTTTGCCTCTTGACCGTCAACCAGCACATACATTTCGATTTCGGCAGATGCCGTGGCCGAACTTTCTTCGGCTTTGCCGTTTTTCGTATTAGTCTTGACCTCCGTCTCGGTCATTAACCCGGTTTCAAAGGTAAGGCCTATAAATAGGTCCTTGGGGGAGCCGCTGTTTTTCAGCGTGGTGCTAAGGACCTTGGTGAAGCCCAAGCTATTCGTTTCGCCAGCAACAGCAGCAGCGTAGCCAATTATGGCGGTACCATCCTCGGTGTAAGCAGAGGCAGCGTTATCGGCGAACGCGGCGGCGGGTACGGCTAGCAAACCGGCGAGTGTTAGAGCAACGGTGTGTTTGAAAGTCTTCATGCTTTACAACTCTCTTTGGCAGGTTTCTAGGAGGAAGTCTCTTTAGACTTCACGTGCAGGCGTTCCAGTGGGTTGTTACGCTCGAGGTCGGTCGAATTAGTTGATAGCACCCAGTCTGGAGAGAAGTACGGGTATAACTTAACGTAGGAGTTCCTTCCTCGTTTGTGTCAGTAGTCACGCTGCATCCGGATTCGGTTCACCTTTCAAGGTTCTCGTTGATAAGGTTGGTCACCGGATATTCCAGGCACCTAACGACACCGGGAATTCAGAGGAGCCCAATTGCGGGAAAAGGGGAATCACACAAGTCAGGAGTACCTGATTGTCCGCTCTGGGTCGACAGCGGACCGGGTCCGAAACCGGGCAAGAACAGCCATTCGAGGGGATGTAACTAGACGGCGGCTCGATGCCCCAAAAAGATCTTTTCAAAGACGACGGTTGTCACCTTACGACTTCGTTGACGAGTCGGTGAACGAGAGGGAAATCATTCAGAGCATTGTTGTTTCCATTTGCTTTGGCCAGGTGAAACGGAAAGTGGCCCCTTTGCCCGACTTTGAATCGACTTCGATTTGCCCGCCAGCGCCCTCTGCCAGCTTTTTTGTGATGGCCAGTCCGATGCCTATGCCCGCTCCTTTGGAAGGGTCGAGGCGTTGAAAGATCTCGAATACGCGCTCCTGATACTCTTTCGAAATGCCGGGGCCGTTGTCGGCTACGGAAAACTCATGGAACGCTCCAACGTCTCGCCCCGAGATCCACACGTGACCTTCAGGCTTGTCATTGTGCTCCAGCGCGTTTGCTATCAAATGATAGAAAACCTGCACCGCCCGCGACGAACCAGCCGAGTCAGCGTTGCCCGCGGCACTCCCAGCGACCGAGGAGCCGTCTCTGCTGGTCATCACCTGGGAGGTGACAGAGCACGTGCGGGCTCAAGAGGCGCTGAACGCGGGCAAGACACGGCTTGCCGCCGCAGAGACACGCTTTCGGCAAAAGGCGGTCGAGTTGGAGCTAATCTACCGCAGTGTCCCGGTCGGCCTGGCCATTCTCGACCCCAGCTTACGTTACCTCCGCATCAATCAGCAGCTTGCCGATATACACGGCCTTTCCGTGCAGGCGCACATTGGGAAAACCATTTGGGAAGTCGTGCCAAATATAGCCGACCAGCTCGCTTCAAAAAGGTAATCGCCGACCTGCGAACCTTTTTAGAACCGCCGTTGAGCGCCCTTGCCCATGGGGCGGCATTCACCCGGACCTGGACTGCTCAAAGCGGTTGGCGATAGGACGAGGCGAGAGCCGCGATGAAATCTGTTGTGGTACGTGAAGGCACCCCGTTCCCAGGAAGCCATTCCCTTGCAACTGGGTGCACCGCATGTATCGCCGGATGCCCCGAACCTCTCTGTCGACGGCAAAGTCAAATCAGGGAACGGACCTGCGGCAGCCTGTCGGGTTACCATGGGCCATCCGGCCCTCGGGGCCGTGAACGTTTCCAATACGCAGGTCGAGCCGGCACTCCTGCGCATCCATTCACCATCCCCGGCAAATGGGTATCCCATGGCAGAACACGAAGACTTCAGCGCCCTCCTCAGCGAGTTTGAGCAGCAGACCCCACTTCAAAGCAGCAAGGCGCCCCAGGTGGGCGAGCGCATTCGCGGCCGGATCGTCTCCATTGGTCAGGAGCAGGCCTTCGTCGATGTCGGTGCCAAGGCCGAGGCCGTGATCGACGTGGCCGAGCTGACCGATGCCGAGGGGCAGCGCAACGCGGAGGTCGGCGACACCATCGAGAGCATGGTGCTCAGCCGGGACGACCGCAGCGGCACCCTGCTGCTGGGGCGCGGCAGCGGCCGGGCCGTTCATGACAGCGCTGAACTGGAAAACGCCTATGCCAACCAGCTACCGGTGGAGGGGTTGGTCTCGGGTGTCACCAAGGGCGGCCTCGAGGTGCAGGTTGCCGGGATGCGGGGGTTCTGCCCCGCCTCGCAGGCGGACATCCGTTTCGTCGATGACCTCGAGGCGTTCGTCGGCCAGCGGCTGAGCTTTCGCATCACCCGCTTCGAGGGCGGACGCCGGCCCAACCTCGTGCTCTCGCGCCGGGCGCTATTGGAAGAGGCGGCGCGCCGGGATGCGGAGGAACTTCGGGGCCGGCTGGCGGTGGGACTGGTACTTCCGGGCACGGTCACCGCGGTCAAGGAGTACGGCGCCTTTGTAGACCTCGGCGGGATCGAGGGCATGGTCCATGTCAGTGAACTCGCCTACGGCCGGGTCTCCCATCCCCGGGACGTGGTCAGTCCCGGCCAGGCGGTGGAAGTCTCCGTGCTGAAGATCGAGAAGAGCGAAAAACCGGGCCGGGGCGAGCGCATCGCCCTCTCCATCCGCGCCCTGGCCGCCGACCCGTGGCAGGGGGCCGAGCAGCGCTATCCCGTGGGGACACCCGTCAAGGGGACGGTCACCCGGCTTCAGCCCTTCGGCGCCTTCGTCGAGGTCGAGTCGGGCCTCGAAGCGCTGGTGCCCATCAGTGAACTGGGGAGCGGCCAGCGGGTGAGCCACCCGAAGGAAGTGGTCAACCCCGGCGACGCCGTCGAGGCCATCGTCCTCAGCGTCGACAGCACCCGTCGCCGACTGAGCCTGTCGCTGGATGCCTCGGCCCACGAGGAAGCCGCGAACCTCGAAGCGTACCGGCCCAGTGCGCAGCCCAAGGCCGACGAGGCCGTGGGTTCCTTCGGCCACTTACTCCGTGAGAGTCTGAATAAGGGCAAGTCGGGAGAATGAAGGAAACCGGCGCGTTGCGGCGGGTGCTGCCTGCCGCGACCGCCAGCCGTTTCCTACCCCACTGATTTATCCCTGTCATTGCAAAGGTCGTTAGGGCTGGGATAGCCTAGCCTACATAGCGAAAACGAAGCCCCTTTGAACGCGCAGACCCGCCCCAGAAGGCGCAGGCATCACGGACTATTGCGTCGGCAGGACGGCCTTCCATCCCGCACCGCGCCCGACGCGAAACGGTGGACTCCGCATGGAACCACGCGAACACCCAAGGACTGCCCCGGCACGGCCACGCGGCCGGGTCCGCCTGTTTCCGCTGCACCCGCCTGTGCCACCGCTCCGGTGTCGTGTCTCACGTCGTTGCCTCCCCCGGACCATGCCGCAATTGCCGACCCGGATATCACCGCGTAAAAACACAAGCCTCTGTTCTTGCGAGGTTTTCCCCCGAATGGCTCGGCCGTTACGCGGCTGGCGCAGGGCGCTATAAGGTTCTTGGCCGCGTAGCGGCGGTTTGGCGAGCGTGGAGTGAGCGCGAAAGTGGCTGTTTTTTCAAGGGATGGTCGAGATTGGTGGTCCGAATTCGGGCTGTTATGCGGCGGGCTGCCGCCGACACGTAGTTAGAGCAAGAAAATGCGAATGAACGCCAAAATGCTATTCAGGATTGCAGTGATAGCCGGGGCAGTAACATACGTGGCCTATTGGTTTCTCCCATACACCTACGGGTATTTGGATACTTTCACGGGCTCTTTGCTGTCTTATGGAGGTCATGATGCTGTCTTCGTGGGCCCAGAGCTATTCCACAACGTAATTTTTGTTGCTTGGCTGGTTGCTGCGGTTGGGCTCCTGCTTTTCCGAAAGCTCGCACGGTCGCTATTCCTAATCCTTGTTGTGACTACGATGGCACTATCGCCTCTGTACGGGCTATCAGTCGAAACGGCAGGCGGAGCCACGCTCATCAGCATCGCCAACATGGCCGATGGTGTGGTTTTAGCCCTTGCGTACTTTTCGCCGGTGAAGAATGAGTTCTATTAGCTCTAACTCAGCGCTCCACTCGACCGCATGCCGCTACGCGGCCCGCGTCGGGTGAGCTTGGAAGTTATGCTGCTGGCTTAGGGTGATGATAAATCTTCAGGACAAAAAGCGAACTGCCTACTCTAAGGAAGAGCTCGACAAGCTCGAAGCTGTTCTGGGGGAGTACGCATCCAAGTCAGTGCAGCTAGAAACGGAAACCGTAGTTGACCTGGAAAAGCATCTCTGGCTTGCGAATGGTGCCGCAGCGACTGCGGCTATTGGCTTCATACAGGCTAAGGGCGCGGTTTCGGTTTGGCAGTACCTGGGCGCTTGGGCATTTGTCTTTGGAATTCTCGCGCTTGTGGTACTGAAATACGGATCCTCCGCGAATGCTTCACGTGACCGATATCGATTTCAAGATGCGAAGTCACGTTTTGATGCCAATGAAGACAGTGACCAGATTTTCAAAAGCGTCAGAGACAAAACATTCTTGGTTTTGAAGCGAGCTTATCTTTTTCTGCAGTGGGGTTCCGGCGTCGCTTTTATGGCCGGCGCGGTTTTGACGCTTATTGGAGTGCAGTGCACAGCATAACTAGCGGCTCAAGTCCGACCTGAACCTTGTACCGCTACGCGGCCCGCGTCGGGTGAGCTTAGCCGTTATACCCGTAAGGAGGTCCTATGGATAAATCGATAGAAGATAGAAAAAGCTCGCTAATAGACGAAATCCTTACTTCATGGGGTGAGGAAATAGTCGCGGAAGAAGGTGACGAAAAAACAAAGCAAGCTTTAAGAGCTGCTACTCCTGCGTTGAGAGTGTTTATGACGATTAATGTATTTGAAGAAAGAGCAAGATACTTCTCAGGTTGCAATAGACTCGCTGAAATGAATTACGCTCTTGATGCCTGCAAGTCCAAATTGTATAAACAGTACGAACTGGGAAAGCTGCTTGTCGACAATGGGTTTTGCTTTCAAACAAGTGAGAAGAGTTTTGAGTACTCTTCTGAACAATTAAAGGAATCACTAGAAAAGGCTATATCTGAGGCCGGAAGCGAATATGGCGACAAGTCTCAAGAAACATTAAATGGCAACATTTCTTCAGCTATCGAGGCGATAGAAATATTTGGAGATATGTACAATTAGGTATAACAATTACATCCAGTCCGACCCAAAATGCGCTGCACGTTTGTGGCGCTGTCAGCTTGCCACAAACGCTCACCCCATTTTGGTCGGCTGATGTGAAGCGTTCGACGACAGGAGAAAGGGATGGCATTTGAACTGAAGGAGATTGTGCCTTGGGGCCGATCGTTTCAAGAATATGTGGGCATGTTTGCACTTTCGGAAGAGGACCTCACCAAACCGATTCTTGGGTGTGGTGACGGTCCAGCCAGCTTCAACGCGGAATTGACAAGGCGTGGGGGCGCGGCTGTCTCAGTGGATCCACTCTACGCATTCCGTGCAGATGAGATCAGCCAACGGATCGACGAGACGTTTGATGCCGTCATGCGGCAAACACGTCAGAACGAAAATGAGTTCGTTTGGGACCACATCCGCTCCGTTAATGAACTGGGCAAAGTCCGAATGGCGGCGATGCAGGAATTCCTTTCGGACTACCCACAAGGCAGGGCTGAGGGGAGATACCTCCCAAGCTCCGCTCCGCGCTTGAGTTTCGCTGATGACAGTTTCAGTCTTGCCCTGTCCTCGCACTTCTTGTTTCTCTATAGCGACCATCTAGATCTCAAGTTCCACATCGATACGATCTCCGAGTTGTGCCGCGTGTGCGGAGAAACAAGAATTTTTCCGCTGCTTCAACTGGGTGCCACACCCTCTCCCCATGTAGAACCGGTGGCGGAACATTTTTCGGCTCAGGGGTACGAAGTGACGCAGGTCCGAGTCCCGTATGAATTCCAGCGGGGCGGTAATCAGATGCTGAAAATTAGGAAAGTCGAACAATCCAATGAAGCCGACGCCGGAAAGGGCAGCAGCCATTCCGAGCATTTGTAGCGGCGCGGCTTATTGGTGGCGTTAGAACTCGTAATGAAGAAAACTATGGACACTCTTTCGAGGTGGAACGCATCAGCTAACGAACGCGCAGTCGAAGCCGTTAGGACTTGGCGCTTTTGGATTGGTTACCCTATCGCCATGATTCTTGCCTTCCCCTTCTTCTGGAGTGGTGATTTTCTGTCATGGTTTTTTGCCATGATCGCATATGTTTTTTTCCTCGTGCAGAAACCAGAGCGCAGGTTGGTTCGCTCCCTAGTGATCACCAGTCTGCTAATAGGGGCGATAGCATTTATGGAACTCGACCAAGGTCAAGGAGAGCGTTCTAACTCGGTGCTCCAGCCGACGTCAGGCCGCTACGCGGCCTTCCACAGCTGAGATTGGACGTTCGGCCGAAGAGTAATTTTCATGAATATCGATCACGTAGCGCTTAATGCCGTTTCTCTTGAAAAAGAGACCCAGTTTTTCGTTGGATTTCTTGGGCTGCAACTTCTTCAGCAATGGAGTCGCCTCGATAGGCGTATGTCGGCCCGAAAGAGGGAGCGGTGATTGGTCTGATAGGGAATCCCGATTACGCTGGTTCAGCGTGCCAGCGTCGGAGTTTGATGGTTGGGTGAAGAAGATTTACGAATCCGATTTGCCAGTCATCGCAGGACCCAAGGAGCAAAGAGGCGGGAGAACCATCCTCTTTCGCACGCCGATCAAGAACATTGTTGAAGTCTGTTATCCCGAAGCTCGGAAAACAATTGAACAGCAAGCATATTAGCCGAACAATACGTTCCAGCCGACGGTCAGGCCGCAACGGGCCTTCCTCGGCTGATCACTAGCGTTAGATTTCAAAGCTTCGTGTGATGTGACTAACATCACGTACATTCCGCAGGCAATCGGCGACTCTAAGGAAGATTCCTCTATTTCCCGGGCCTGCTATGAAACTACGATTTCTGATTCTTCCGATTGTGCTTGTCGCCGTTGATGCCAGCGCGGATTCGAGTCTCGATGCTGCCATCGGTGGTGGGATCGGTGGCGCTGCAGGGGCTGCGATTGGCCATGACGTAGGTGGTCGCGATGGCGCCATCCTCGGGGGTGCGATAGGTGGAGCGGTCGGGGCTGCAGCCACCGCCGATGGAAAGTCCAGTGCACGTGCCACCGGCACGACGGGTGTCCGGATAGAGCAATCGGCGCCCCCTTCACAGGGTTACCATTGCCCTCCCGGACAGAGGAAAAAGGGACGCTGTTAATCGGGTCGATTGACCTGCCGGCTTCCGGTGCCCCTACAAACCAGTGAACTTTACGTAGCGGTTACTTTCCCAATTCATCCACCAGCGCGGCGACTCGGCCCCGGATGTCGTCACGGGCGGCCCGGAACACATCCATAATCTCTTCTTCCGTGCCGGTTGCGCGGGCCGGGTCCTCCAGGGGCCAGTGGACCTTGCGCGCCCCCGGCGGTAGCAGCGGGCAGTTTTCGTCCGCGTGGCCGCAGACGCTGACCACCAGGTCCGTCCCCTCAAGCATCTCGTCGGTCAGCCGGGTCGACTCCTGGCCGGAGATATCGATACCCACCTCTCTCATCACCGCTATCGCCCGCGGATTCTTGCCATGGGCCTCGATGCCGGCCGATTGCACCTCGATTCGTTCGCCCGCTAAGTGACGGGCCCAGCCTTCGGCCATCTGCGAGCGGCAGGAGTTGCCAGTGCAGAGAAATAGCAGCTTCGGTTTCATTGTTTTTCCTCCGGTTGTTGATTGTTCAAGATCCGCTACCACGCAGAAGAATATCTGCTTTCTGAAATATATGGTTGACAGTATATACGCTTGTGCATATATTATGCACATGAATATCGATGCGGATACCTTTTTTGCCGCCCTGGCGCATCCGTTGCGACTGCGGGCGTTGCTGCTCCTGCACCAGGAGGGAGAGCTTTGCGTCTGTGAATTGACCTATGCGCTGGGGGTGTCGCAGCCAATGATTTCCCGTCACCTTGGCCACTTGCGACAAGGGGGGCTGGTCAGTGACCGGCGCCAGGGTCTGTGGGTCTACTACTGCCTGGCGGCTGATTTACCGAAGTGGTCGCGACAGGTCCTGGCCGCCACGGCTAAGGGCCTGGCCGGGCAGGCACCTTATAACGAGGATCGTGCAGCCCTGGCCAGTATGCCCAACCGGCCGGGTTCTGCCTGCTGTGGCTGAATAGCAGGTTGGGGTGAGTTATGCGAACCCCAACGCTGATTTTGTTGGGCTTCGTTCCTCAGCACCAACCTACATTTTGGGAGCCATTGCTGTTCTTTGAGAGGCTGCCAGGCAATAGGAGTTTTGGTTCCGAATGTTTGATGCACTCGCCTATTTGATCGTCTATCGATGGCTGGGCCTGACGGCCGAGAGCCAGGCGGGCGCTGCGCTGCATTTCTTCGTCATGGATACGGTGAAGATCTTCGTGCTGCTGGTGGCCATCATCTATGTGATGGGCCTGCTGCGTGCTCTGCTTTCGCCGGAGAAGGTGCGCGAATACGTGCGCGGCAAGCCTCGGTGGATGGCGCGCAGCACAGCGGTCGGGCTGGGTGCGGTGACGCCGTTTTGCTCCTGTTCTTCGGTGCCGCTGTTCATCGGCTTTGTCGAGGCGGGGATCCCGCTCGGGGTCACTTTCTCGTTTCTCATCGCCTCGCCGATGATCAACGAAGTGGCGGTGGTGATCCTTCTCGGCATTCTCGGCTGGGAGCTGACGCTGATGTATGTCGCGGCGGGGCTTACCGTCGCTTATGTGGGCGGCATGGTCATGGAGCGTTTCAGGCCGGAGCGCTGGGTGGAGGAGTATGTATGGAAGATCCACATGGGCCAGGCAACTCTCCCGCAACCCGATACTTCGCTCGCCGGCCGCCATCGCTACGCCTGGTGTGAGGTGAAGGAGATTGTCGGTCGACTCTGGAAATGGGTGGTTGCCGGCATCGCTGTCGGTGCCCTGTTCCACGGTTATGTGCCCGAGGGCTGGGTCTCCGAGCACCTGGGCGGCAGGGACAACTGGCTGGCGGTACCCGGTGCGGTATTACTGGGTGTGCCGCTATACTCCAACGCCACCGGAGTCATTCCGGTCGCGGAGGCGATGCTCGGCAAGGGCGTCGCCATCGGTACCACGCTGGCCTTCATGATGAGTATCGCCGCCCTCTCCCTTCCCGAGATGATCATCCTGCGCAAGGTGATCCGGTGGCCGGCACTGGGGCTCTATGCCGCGGTACTGGCCGTTGCCTTCACCCTGGTGGGCTGGGGCTTCAACCTGTTGAGTTAAAGGAATAGATAATGACCGATCAACCGCAACTGCACTCCTCCATTGTCGCGATGATCTCGCTGGCTTCGGGCATCGCCGCCAATCACCCGGCCATGGGCCAGTGCCAGCTTCAGCGACTGCGGGATGCCGGCATCCCCGAGCACCAGATCGATACGGTGATCGAGATTGCCCGTCACATCCGCGACGAGGCGGCACAGAAGCTCGACGCCGTCTTCGACGAGCAGTCCGCCGAGGCGCAAGCCACCATCGCTGCCGAACCGGAAGAGGGCTGCGGCTGCAGCACCACGAGCAGCGGCCAGTCCTGCTGCTGAAAAAGAGGCGACGCTATGCACGACAACAATGACGACGAGATCCGCACTGCGGTGCGCGCAAGCTACGGCAGCGTGGCGCAGGGCGGTGGTGGCTGCTGCAGCGACACCAGCGGCTGTGGGTCGCAACCCGAGACCATCGCCTCCCAACGCCTCGGCTATTCCGACGAGGAACTCGGTGCCGTTCCCGAGGGGGCCGACCTGGGCCTCGGGTGCGGCAATCCCCAGGCCATTGCCGCGCTGAAACCGGACGAGAGCGTGCTGGATCTGGGTAGCGGGGCCGGCTTTGACTGCTTCCTCGCCGCCCGCGCCGTGGGTGATTCCGGACGGGTGATCGGTGTGGACATGACCCCGGAAATGCTCGCCAAGGCGCGCGAGAATGCTCGCAAGGGCGACTACCGCAACGTAGAATTCCGTCTCGGCGAGATCGAGCATCTGCCACTGGCCGATTCCGATGTCGACGTGATCATCTCCAACTGCGTCATCAATCTCTCACCCGACAAGCCGCAGGTCTTCCGTGAGGCCTTCCGGGTCCTCAAGCCCGGTGGGCGGCTGGCGGTGAGTGATGTGGTGGCGACCGCCGAACTACCCGAACAGGCGCGGCAGGATCTGGCCCTTTATACCGGCTGCATCGCCGGAGCATCCCCTGTCGGGGAGCTGGAGGTGATGCTGCGCGATGCCGGCTTTGAGGCCATTCGCATCGCGCCGAAAGACGAGAGCCGCGCATTCATCCGTGACTGGGCGCCGGGACGCGGCGTCGAGGCGTATATAGCATCGGCCTCCATCGAGGCCGTCAAACCAGAGGAATCGACCCAATGAAGACCATCAAGGTACTCGGCACCGGGTGTGCCAATTGCAATACCACGCTCCAGCTTATCGAGGAGCAGGCCAAGGGCAAGGGTGTCCAGGTTCAGCTCGAGAAGGTCGACGACGTGGCCGAGATCATGCGCTATGGCGTCATGTCCACGCCCGGCGTGGTGGTCGATGAAAAACTGGTGCATGCCGGCGGCGTACCCTCCCGCGAGACCATCGACAGCTGGCTGGGCGGCAATAGCGGCGGCGGCTGCTGCTCCGGCGGCGCCTGTGGCGGGTAGTGTGCTGAATCCACCGATGGGCAGCATTCACCGGATTCAGATAAGGCGGTAGCCACGCACTGCGCCGGGCGCGTGAGCGATGAGTCCCGAAATCAGGATGATCGACACGAACAGCCCGGCGCGCCACTCCGGGAACAGGGTGGCGGCTGCAAGCAGCGCCACCTTCAGGAGGATGGCTATCCCCTTCAGTTGCACCAGCCACAGCGCGGTCGACCAGACATAGAGCAGGGACAGCGCCACGCCGCTGCTCAAAGTGAGGTACCAGAACGGCAGCCACTGCGCCTCGGCGAGGGTGAACAGAAAGCCGCCGCTGATCCCGGCGATTCCTACCAGGTGCAGGCAACGCAAGGCAATATTGATCCAGCGCTCGCCGGGGAACTGGCGCGGCACGGCGGGGATTAGCAGGGGCTTGAGCCGTATCATGGCTGCGTACTCTACCATTCCGGTTTGCCTGGCCGGCAACTCATACAATAGCGGAGAGATCCATGCACAGACGTATGCTTCAGACCTTCCTGATGGCCATCGGCTTCCTGTTCGCCGTTCTTGCATCGGCCGCGCAGCCGCCGGCCTTCCTGGTCAACTCCGACTGGCTGGAGGAGCACATCGACGATCCGGATCTGGTGCTCCTGGAGGTCCGTTACCATCCGCACCGCTATTACACCGTCGGGCACATCCCGGGAGCCGTCCAGGTGCAGCGCTTCAAGGACCTGGGTGACAATTTCGCCGCTCCGATCATGCGCTTTCCCTCCCGCGAGGACTTCCAGGCGACGCTGCGCGGGTGGGGAGTCAATGACGATTCCACCATTGTGCTCTACGACGACTCACGCACCGCCCTCACCTCAAGGGTCTACTACCTGCTGGAACTGTACGGGTTCGACATGGACCGGGTGAAGCTGCTCAACGGCAGCACTATCGAATGGACCGCTTTCAACGACCTGTCGAAAGAGGCGGTGGCGCCCGAGCCGGGCAGTGTGGTCCTGAAAGAGGCCGACCCGGCACTGTACGTGGAGTGGACCGATGTCTATGACGATGTACTGTCGCGCCGCGACCCGGAGGTGGTGCTGCTCGACGCCCGGCCGCGCGACATGTACACGGGCAAGGTCATCCAGCATGCCATCCAGGGCGGCCACATTCCCGGTGCTATCAATATCGTCAGCCTGGAAGGTACCGACGGCCAGTCGCAGAAATGGCATTCGCCGGAAAAGCTCGCGGCGATGTATGCGGACATCCCCAAAGACAAGCGCATCTATGTCTACTGCCATGACGGCTTCCGCATGGGGTTGGCCTACATGCAGCTCAAGAGCCTCGGTTACGAGGACGTGAAGCTCTACAACGGCGGCTGGTCCCACTGGGGTAATGAGCTCACCCTGCCGGTAGTCGAGGGCGATCAGCCCTACGACGAGGCGTTTGCTCTCTGACCGGAAGTATCAGCGGGCGGATTTGGGTCGTAGCCGGTTCGAGGACATCGTTTTTGCAGGTTGGGGTGAGTTATGCGAACCCCAACGCTGATTTTGTTGGGCTTCGTTCCGCAGCACCAACCTACATTTTGGAGGCTCCCAGGTGCATGAAACCGGCGGTTTGCCGCTGATGTCCTATCCTTTTGGTAGATTCCCATGGGATTGGAGAGACCGTTATACTGGTCCTCTCGTTTTTCGGAAATGACTAATTCGATATGGCAAAGCCCCTAATCAGCCCAGATGCCGCGCGGATTGATGCCTGCGTTGAAGTCCTCTGTCAAAAAGGATGCCGGGCGGTATGGGGGGCTATCGATGCGATGGAGCAGGGCGAGCCATTACCGGAAACCGCCCATCTGGAGGCGATCGAGCACTGGGCTGTACTCGATGAATTGAAGAATGTAATGGCCGTCTACGGCCGGAGCTGTGCGCCCAAGTAACGAGACCAGTCGACCTCCCGGTCGCCGAAGGTGAAAAAGTGGGGATTCAGCAGGTCTTCCTTGGTGTTGTAGCGCAGGGGACGCATTCGGGTATCGGTGATCAGGCCGCCCGCCTCTTCGACGATGCATTGGGTAGCAGCGGTGTCCCATTCCGAAGTCGGACCCAGCCGGGCGTAGATATCCGCCGTACCCTCCGCCACCAGACAGGATTTCAGGGCGCTGCCCAGCGGGACAAACTCGTACTCTCGGAGCTGCTTGAGAAACGCCTCCATCGCATCCCCCCGATGTGAGCGGCTGCCGGCTACCACCACCGGCCGTCCCGGTTCCAGCCGCCGCGTCCGAATCCTCTCCGGGTTGCAGCAGTCATTTCGCTTGTAGGCCCCCTGGCCGCGGCACGCATAGTAATAAACCCCCATCGCCGGTGCGTAGACGATACCGAGCACCGGCTCCTGATCGTGGATCAGGGCGATGTTGACGGTAAACTCGCCAGTGCGCTGGATGAACTCGCGGGTGCCATCGAGCGGATCCACCAGCCAGTAGCGGCTCCATCGCCGTCGTACGCTGTAGGGGATTTTCACCGACTCCTCGGTGAGGACGGGCAGCTCCGGCGTCAGTTCGCTCAAACCCTTCTCGATGATATCGCTGGCCGCCGTATCCGCCTCGGTGAGCGGTGTCTCGTCTTCTTTTTGCTCGATCTTGAAACCCGCCTCGTAGATTTCCAGTATCCGGCGGCCCGCATCGATAGCGACCTCCAGCGCGGGCGTCAGCAGTTCGCAGGGATCGATCCGGTGGTGGTCCCGGTGGCTAACCATCCAGCAGCTCCCGGACCATGTAGAGGGCGGCGATACTGCGCGCCTCGGTGAAATCCTCGCGCGCGGTCAACTCGACCAGGTTGTCCAGTGACCAGGGGATGACATCAATGGGTTCGGGCTCGTCGCCGGGCATGCGTTGGGGATAGAGATCGGTGGCGAGCACCACATGGGTGGAGTGCCCCAGATAGCCCGGTGCGACCGTCAACGAGGTGATCTGGCGCAGGTGGTTGGCTCCGTAGCCAATTTCCTCCTGAATCTCGCGGTTGGCTGCCTCAATCGCCCCTTCACCCGTTTCGATACGCCCCTTGGGCAGCGCCAGTTCGTAGCGGTCCGTGCCTGCGGCATACTCCCGGATCAGCAGTACCTGACGGTCTTCAAGGAGGGGGACCACCAGCACGGCGCCCTGGGGGGAACCCAGCAGTCGCTCATAGGTGGTCTCGACGCCGTTGGCGAACCGAAGCTCCAGCTGCTGGACGTGAAACAGGCGCGTCCGGGCCAGTGTCCGTATATCAAGGATGCGGGGTTTTTCTCGCATGCGGACTCCGTGTGAGGCAATCCTCCCCATCATACCCGGCAGCAGGAATGAATGGCACCCGCCAGAATTTCCTCCGCTCTGGCGGCAGACCCGATTCTCCGTAGGAGATTCTATGTCACGGCGCAAGCCTCGATGTGAGGTTTGGGCTGATAGGTGGTTTGGTTCTTAAGGAGCGAGAAGGCGATTCTTGCGATTTTCCTTGCGAGGATGATGAACGCCTGCGTTGGGGATAGACCGCGGTCCAAGTGGCGCTGATAGAAGCCGCGCCAAGTGGCGCTTCGGCTCGCGGTCATAGCGGCTAGGTAGAGAAGTCGGCGCAGCTCCGGGTCGCCTTGCTTGGTCAGTTTCCGTTGCCCCCGGGTCTTGCCGGAGTCCCGGACCCGCACATCAAGCCCCAGGAACGCGACGAAGGCGTCGTTGCTGCGGAAGTGACCTCGCTGGAAGGCCATGGTTAGCGCGGCGGCGCTCAGTGGTCCCACCCCCTCAATGCCTTGGCAGCGCTCCATATCCGCCTGCCATTGGTGGTGGCGAATACATTCTCGAATCCGGCGCAGGATGGCGCTGTCGAGCATCTTGAACTGTTTGGTGAGCCCTTGGGCTTCTCGCTTGAGCTCAGGTACCTCCCGCAGGCTCTGCTCCAGAGCTGATTTGGCCCGGACGAGCACGGCGCGGCGTCTGAGTAGCTGCTGGAGGGTGCGATAGCCCTTCGAGGGCGGTGTCCAGGGCCTTAGGTCAGCCCGTTCCCGGTCCAGGTACCGCCATAGCAGGCGGGCATCGGAACTGTCGGTCTTCGCGCGGCCGCCGATGCTCTGGCGATAGCGGTTCAGGCGAAAGCCATCGACCACGTACACCGTATGGCCAAGGCGGTGCGCTTGGTCCACAAGTTCCATGTGGTAGGTATTGGTGGCCTCGACGGCCAGGCAGGCCGGAGCCTGCAACTGTTTTAGCCACCCGGCTATCGACCCCGGGTCATTCTCCAGAAGGATTACCGGAGCTTCAGGATGTTCGCAGATAGCCAGCTCCGCCTTACTGACATCCACCCCCACCAGATACGGCCGTACAGGCATTGCCATGAGATGCTCCCCCGACTAATGTGAACATGCTTGTCGGGGCTCACCCTAGCGCTGGCTTGCCATTAATCGTCGGTCCATAGCCGATAGATTCCATATTGGCGATTAGGTGAGGGGCGGGACGATATCTCCTACGGTCTGTGCCTTTGGCCAGATGCGGCGTTCGTCCCTCCACCCCGACAAGCCCCTTTGTGACTTGCCGGGAACAAACATACAAGCG
>NZ_FMWD01000014.1:35501-57380 GCF_900102855.1 Thiohalomonas denitrificans | reverse complement strand
GATAGGTTCAACAAATCGCCGCGAGGCGCGCCTCCTACCGGGAATGCGTCCCCACCCGGGAGGTAGGAGGGCCGCCCCCGGCGCGATAGGTTCAATAAATCGCCGCGAGGTGCGCCTCCTACCGGGAATGTATCCCCATCCGGGAGGTAGGAGGGCCGCCCCCGGCGCGATAGGTTCAACAAATCGCCGCGAGGGCGCGCCTCCTACCGGGAATGTATCCCCACCCGGGAGGTAGGAGGGCCGCCCCCGGCGCGATAGATTCAATGAAAATCGCCGCGAGGGCGCGCCTACTACCGGGAATGTGTCCCCACCCGGGAGGTAGGAGGGCCGCCCCCGGCGCGATAGGTTCAATGAAAATCGCCGCGAGGGCGCGCCTCCTACCGGGAATGTATCCCCATCCGGGAGGTGGGAGGGCCGCCCCCGGTGCGAACTCATAGAGGCAGTTGCCGTAAAACGTAAACACGTAAAACCTAAAGACGTAAAACGTTAATCCCGTCGCCGCGAGGCGCACCTCCTTCCGGGTTGTGTGCCGAATAACCGGTACGATACTAAGCTGATTGTCGGGACACGTGAATTCCGTAACAGGGATGTTCACGCTGTACGACGGAAATAAAAAACGGGAGCACCCATGAAGGTCACAATTTTCGGTTCCGGCTATGTCGGTCTGGTCACCGGCACCTGTCTCGCCGAAGTCGGCAATGACGTCCTCTGCGTCGATGTTGATGAGCGCAAGATTAATATGCTCAACAACGGCGAGAGTCCCATCTATGAGCCGGGACTCGATGATCTGATTGCGCGCAACAAGGCCGAAGGTCGCTTGCGGTTCACCACGGATATCGCCGAGGGCGTGGGCCATGGCCTGTTCCAGTTCATCGCCGTCGGTACGCCTCCGGACGAGGACGGTTCCGCAGACCTTCAATATGTCCTCTCGGTGGCCCGCTCTATCGGCGAGCACATGGATGACTACACGGTGGTCATCGACAAATCGACGGTCCCGGTGGGCACGGCCGACAGGGTCAAAAGTGCCATCAACGAGGAACTGGAAAAGCGAGCCCTGACATCCAGCCTCGAATTCGATGTGGTCTCCAATCCTGAATTCCTCAAGGAAGGGGCCGCCATCGATGACTTCATGAAGCCTGAACGCATCATCGTCGGCACCGATAACCCCCGCACCACCGAACTGATCCGTGCCCTCTATAGCCCCTTCAATCGGAGCCACGACCGGCTCATCGCCATGGATATCCGCTCCGCCGAGCTTACCAAGTACGCTTCCAACGCCATGCTGGCCACGAAGATCAGCTTCATGAACGAGCTGGCCAACCTCGCCGAACGGCTGGATGCGGATATCGAAAAGGTCCGAATTGGCATGGGCTCCGACCCGCGCATCGGTTACCACTTCATCTATCCCGGTTGCGGCTACGGCGGCTCCTGCTTCCCCAAAGACGTCCAGGCACTGGAGCGTACTGCCCGTGAGGTCGACTACGACGCCCGGCTCCTCAATGCCGTGGAAGCGGTCAACTACCGCCAGAAGCAAGTCCTCGTGGACAAGATTCACAACCATTTCGAAGGAAAACTGAAGGGGCTGACCTTCGCCGTCTGGGGGCTCGCCTTCAAACCCAACACCGATGATATGCGTGAAGCCCCCAGCCGAACGCTTATGGAAGCCCTCTGGAAAGCCGGCGCCAGCGTACAGGCCTATGACCCCGAAGCCATGGGCGAAGCCAGACGCCTCTACAGCGAACGTCCCGATCTCGAACTGGTCGACGACCCCATGTCCGCCCTGAAAGGTGCCGACGCCCTCGTGGTGGTCACCGAATGGCCAAAATTCCGCAGCCCCGATTTTGACGAGATCAAACGCAACCTCAACACGCCCCTGATCTTCGATGGCCGTAATCTTTACGACCCGGCCCAGATGAAAGACGCCGGCATCGCCTACTACGCCATCGGCCGCGGTCTCAAATAGCCAGCAGTGACTCGCCCAGCGGGCCGGGCTCCTGTAATAACGCGGAGCCCTACATTTTAGGATGTGCCCGATGCAAGGGTTGATGCATTCTTCAAATCTGAACGAAGCCTTTCCTTCTTCCGCCGGGAGGAGGAAAGGATGAGGGAGATCAAATCGGATTGTCCTTGTGGCTCGTCGTAGGGTGGGGTGAATTCTTCAAATGCACGTTCCGGCGATGATGCTCCTCCGGCTCCCAAAATGCCCCGTCGCCGAACGAAGCCATTCCTTCTCCCCCGGGAGAAGGCCAGGATGAGGGAGATCAAATCAGGCCGTCCTTGTGGCTTGTCGCAGGGTGCATTCTTCAAATGCACCTTTCCGGCGATGGTCGGAGCCCGGCCCGACAGGCGGTCGGGGCCAAGAGCACGCCCTTGCGGCGGTGTCCTTCCGCTGCGAAATCCTGAAAGTTACTGGTTATTCAGTTCTATCTTTCGAACCTGTGACAAAAACGACGCAAAGAATGCCGCAAATACCCCTGCCATTAACCCGAAAATGAGCGACACCACAATAATCACCTTGCGATCCAGTCCGATCGGATCCAGCGACTGCATCGGTGGGACCAGCGCACGGGTCTCCTCAAAGTTGATTCGCTCAATCTCCAATTTGGACATCTCGTCGCGCTGTTCGGACTGAGCGCGCAAATTATCCATTAGGCGGTCGCGGGTCACACGGATTTCGTTATTCAAAAGCATCATAGTCATGGCGCTTAGATCGGTGTCCGTCTGGTTCACGGCAGCGACTCGGTTTTGGTTCGTTTCTGCCGATGTGGGATGGATTTCACCGACCTGCCGTTCTAACAGGGCCCTGACCTCTTCCATGCGTTTGGCTTCGCGTTTGAGAAGTTGTTCCTCACTTTCGAGCGAGGCCAGGGTGCTTGCGATCCGCTCGCGTCGGATCTCCATTTCCTTCTCAGCCTCATTTTTGATCCGCTGATGGTCTTCCTGGACCTTTTGCACCACGCTGGATAGCAGAGCCAGATAGGTCTCTTTCTTTTCCAGAGGTCCCTTTGCCTCAAGTACTACGATTCTCGAACTTCTGGGGATACGTGCGGTAAATTCATAGGTGTTCGCATCTGGGTCGACCTGGCGGTACTGCTGCAGAATCATCGGTAAATGACTCGTCTCAATCTTCGCTTGCACCGCCTCCGGAGGCTCAACGGGGCGCACATCATCCTTGACCAGCCGGTTACCAATTTCGATGGTGGTGCTATAGCTGTATTCCTGTGACTTCACAAGCGCAAACGCAACACCCAAACCACCAAAGAACAGCGCAACAGCAGCGATTAAAAGCCGCCGTCGCACCAAAATCAGCCAGAGATCGACCAGGCCGTTCTCATTATCCGCATAACGTTGAAATTCAGGAAGACTCTCCGGGGCACTCTTGTCAGGCAGGTTCATTCTGTATCGCCGTTTTTCCAATTTGCGTCACAAAACAGCCAACGGGCCGATTTTCCCTAGTAAGAGCCACAACTCAGGCGTCGTGCCAAGGCTTTGAAACGATGACAGGCAGGCATGTAACGAAAAGCGCTCATGCGGCTATGCCTAACCTCATACAGCTCTTACGGTACAATATAGGTTAGTCGAATAACGCCGAAGCGCTAGAACACGTCGAATGCATACTCCGTGTGGAGCGGGGAACAGATATCCATCGCATACGGCTGTAGCAACAGCGCAAGCGGAAACGAAAGCTGATACTCGCCAGGAAGCGCTTTTAACCGAATGGGGTGCACCAGTGATTCAGAAAAAGAAAGCCGTAATCGCATTGCTGATTTCGATGCTGTTGAGCGCCTGCACAGCGATTGAGAAATCGACCTATCCACAGGATTGGCCCGCCATTGATTTAACGGTTACCGACTGCAGTGCAATTAGCGGCGTCTATGACAGCGCGGCGGAACTGCAGACGCATCGCCATCCCCGCCAGGATGTGCTGTTGGCGCTTACCCTGTTGCCGCCGGGTGAATACCTCAAGCAAGTACGTAGCGTTTCGCTCCAAGTGAAAAACCATGAGCGCGTTGCCGTTCATGCCCTGGCTGAGGATGGTGCCGTTTTAGCCGAACGCAGCTACCGCATTGGTGATGGGTTCTTTCGATGCGAGGACGGTGCCTTGATCGTTAATCCGGATAACATGCCCGATAAGCAACGGGCACCTGACAATCCCGTGGTGGGTATCACTCGAAACCGCATTTCCCTACATAAGGCGCAGGATGGAGCATTGATTATGCAGGAGGCGGGTTCCGCGACCGGTTTGGCCTTTCTGCTGGTACCGGTGCATGTGCAGAGCGAGGAGTGGTATCTCTTTCGTTTGTGGCGCAAGGTTCCGACCACACCATAAATTCAGGCCGGGATAGCTGATAACCGCACGGGATACATTTTTTCGAATACCGTCACACCGGAGTAACAAAGCCGACGCAACAAGAGTGCGCGGGATGCGGGCTATGTGTTTTAATGAGCGGTTATTTTAGAGCCTTTTGCAAGGAGCACCGATGCGTATTCTCGTCGTCGGTGGGGCCGGTTATATCGGTTCCCACATGGTCAAGCTGCTGGCTGATGCCGGTCACGATGTGGTCGTGGTGGACAATCTCACGGCGGGCTATCGCGATGCGGTGATTGCGGGTGATTTTATCCAGGCCGATTTGGCTGATCGTGCGAGTCTCGATACGGTGCTGGGCAGTGGTTCGTTTGACGGCGTAATGCATTTTGCCTCCTATATCCAGGTAGGTGAATCGGTGACCGCACCGGCCAAGTATTATCAGAACAATGTGGCGAATACCCTGAACCTGCTTGATGCCATGGTCGAATACGGCATCAGAAACTTCATCTTTTCCTCCACCGCCGCTGTTTTCGGTGAGCCGGATTACATCCCGCTTGATGAGCTTCACCCGAAGAACCCGGTAAATCCTTACGGGCGGACCAAATTAATGGTGGAACAGATCCTCAAGGACTACGACACGGCCTATGGGTTAAAATCGGTCTGTCTGCGATATTTCAATGCCGCCGGGGCGCATCCGGAGGGGCTGCTGGGCGAGCGCCACGATCCGGAAACCCACCTGATTCCACTGGTCCTGCAGGCGGCATCCGGGCGCCGGGATGCTATCAAGGTCTTCGGCCAGGACTACCCGACACCTGACGGGACCTGTATTCGGGACTATATTCATGTGATGGACCTTTGCGACGCCCATCTCCTCGCTCTGGAAAAGCTGATAACCCATGGCAAGTCCGAGGCCTTCAATCTGGGAAACGGCAACGGGTTTTCGGTTCAGGAAGTGATTGATACCGCTGAAAAGGTGAGCGGCCGGGAAATCCCCGTGATCGCAGCCGAACGGCGCTCCGGTGACCCGGCCCGTCTGGTCGCTGATTCGCGCAAGGCCAGAGAATTGCTCGGATGGGAACCGCACCACGCGGATCTGGCGCAAATCGTCGCCCATGCCTGGGAGTGGGAAAAGCATTTTGGCGGGCTTGCCAATCCAAAAAGCTGAACAGGGATTATCAATCCAGACCGGCCGAAAGAGACTTGGCCCCTGGCCCGTTCGATTGACCTAATTACTACCAATAAATACCATCCGGTCAGTTTTTGAACGCAGTAAAATTCGAAACCTTTTACATGCATAACGAAATTGCTTCCCCGCAGCAATCTGCCAGCGCAACCAGCTCTCAATGGCTGTTTTCTTTGGTTCGCGCCCTCGTGTTTCTTTTTCCGATCACCGTCGCCACGGTAGGTTGGGGGAGTTCAATATTCGTCTTGCTGCTACTACCTGCACTCTATTACGGACGCGGCTGGAACACCCTGTCCACCTGGGAGCAGCGCCTGATGCTGGGCTATGTCCTGGTCTTTGCGGTGATGGTATTGAGCATGGTCAATGCGCAAGACTTCAAGGAAAGCGGGCAGATGCTCGAGCGGTTTTTGCGACTTGCCCTGATTGTTCCCATCTACCTCATGTTTCGACGCTTTCGTTTCTGCATGGGGCGGGAATTGGCAGCGGGCGCCCTGGTCGCCTGCTTCGCCATGGGTGCTCAGGCGATCTACGAGGTGATGTGGCAGGGCGAAAGTCACGCAGAAGGGTATTATCACAAGATTGTCTTTGGTGACCTGGCCGTATGGTGGGCCGCCGTGGTTGCGGTACTGGCTACCACAGTCGTCAAGAACGGATGGGCGCGTGCCGTGATCGCCGTGGCCATTTCTGTGGCGCTCTATGCCAGTGTTTTGTCGCAAACCCGTGGTGCCTGGTTATTTATCCCCCTGATCCCCGCCATTCTGCTTTGGTCGCAGTGGCACATGCTCAAAAATAGCCGCAACTGGATTGTCGCCGGTGTCGCCGCCCTCATGGTAATCGGAGGCGGGGCCGCTTTTCAGTCACAGAAAGTCATGGGCGGGATCGAACGGGGCGTGGAAGAGCTTCAATCCTTTGAGAATAACCCCGGGGAACTCAGCTCCTGGGGTACGCGCCTGAATTTGTGGCGCAACTCGCTGCTGCTGCTGCAGGAAACCCCCATTTTGGGAAGCGGCGTTGGAGACTTTCGAGTAGACATGGAGCGGTTGGTGGAAGAGGAGCGATCCTGGAGCCGTCACGTCGTGCTATTCAGTCATGCACACAGCATCTATTTCGATGCCCTGGCAAGAGGCGGGATATTGGGCCTGCTCACTACCGTCTCTGTGCTCCTGGTGTTCCCGTTTGTGATTTTCGCACGCGAGTTACGCCGGTCAAGGCAGCCATGGTCACGCTTTTACGCCATTGGCGGAGTGATGCTGATAGCTGCTTTCGCCGTTTTCGGTTTCAGTGAGGGCTTGTGGGCCAGAAACCCCCTCGTTAACACTTATGTGACCGGTTTGGTTGTGTTACTCGCCGGAGCGGTGAATAGTCGTGAAGATTCGGCGCAAAATGCCTCGCCCCCGCCCGGCGAATACGCCTAGGAGCCTGTCCGAGAATAGCAATGGGGTCCAAAATGTAGGTTGGCGCTGAGAAACGAAGCCCAACAAAATCAGTGTTGGGGTTCGCATAACTCACCCCAATCTACAAAAAAGGTGTTCCCGGACAGGCTCCTAGCTGAGCGATGAACATCCAGTAGGAAATTGCCCGCCTCCAATCGGAAGTGCAACAAGCGGCTGCAATCACAAAAAAACCTGACCGCATCGGAAAGTGTGGAGCCGTACCGCGGTTGGAGGTCGGCAGGCACCGCGGTTCAAGCAAAGAAGATGAGCTGTGGAAGAACAGCTACGGCATTATTTGAAGCAGCTGGCAGAAGCTGGAGTCAACTCATGAAAGTCACGGACACCCGAATCCCCGAAGTCAAACTCATCGATCCCGCCGTTTTCGGCGATGAGCGCGGCTTCTTTATGGAGGTCTGGGAGCGACGCAAGTTTGCCGAGGCCGGCATCGATGTTGACTTCGTGCAGGACAACCACAGCCGCTCCGTAAAGGCTACCCTGCGCGGTCTTCATTACCAAATGACGCCCCATGCCCAGGGAAAGTTGGTCCGGGTGACGCATGGCGAAGTCTTTGATGTGGCCGTGGACATCCGGAGAAGCTCTCCCACTTTCGGTCAGTGGGTGGGCGAGTATCTCTCTGCCGATAACCGTCGCCAGCTCTGGATCCCGCCAGGCTTCGCCCATGGCTTCTACGTGACCAGCGAAACAGCCGAGTTCCAGTATAAGTGCACCGATTTCTATGCCCCCGACTGTGAGGCCAGCATCCGCTGGGATGACGCGGATCTGGGAATCGACTGGCCCATCGCTGGCGCACCCCTGGTTTCGGCCAAGGACGAACAGGCAGTATCTTTGCGCAACGCGGAATATTTCGATTGAACAGAGAATGGCTGAACCACCTGCTCGCCTCGGGGCGGGGTGACGGGCTTCGCGCCCAGCTCCTGCGCGGTGGAATGGGCGTAGGTCTGCTAAAGATGCTCTCGCTGCCACTGATGCTCCTGGCCACCATTCTGCTGGCACGCGGCCTCGGCCCGGAAGGGTTCGGCCAGTATGCCTTTGTGATTGCCCTGATCACGACTCTGTCCATTCCCCTCGGCCCGGCGCTGATGCAACTCACTACCCGGGAAACGGCCGGAATGCATCAGGCCGGTGAAGAGGATCGAATTCGCTCACTCCTCCATTGGGCCAATCGCCATGTCTGGATTGGCAGCATGCTCATCGTTGCGACGGTGGGGGGGATT
The DNA here is from genome assembly GCF_900102855.1 of Thiohalomonas denitrificans. Lineage (NCBI taxonomy): Bacteria > Pseudomonadati > Pseudomonadota > Gammaproteobacteria > Thiohalomonadales > Thiohalomonadaceae > Thiohalomonas > Thiohalomonas denitrificans. The sequence continues at coordinate 49,220 of NZ_FMWD01000014.1, read as the reverse complement.
GCCGTCTGGATGACCGATTGGCGGGTGGACGACCGCTGGGCCCTTCTGTTGCTGGGCCTTGTTGCCTTGCCGTTGCTCGGGTTCAGTGCGGTACGCTCCGGCATACTGGCGGGTCTGCGACGCGTGGTATTGGGGCAGTTGCCCGACCTGTTCGTCCGGCCGCTGGTGCTGTTGATCGTTACCGGCGTGCTGTTGCTGGTCGGTGTGCTGAATCCGGCGACGGCTATGGCCGCGTTCATAGCCGGGGTGGCGTTGGCGTTCGTCGTAAGTGTCGTGCTTCTGCGGCGCACCTTCCCGGAGGGTGGGGCAGCGTCTGAGCCGATCCAGCCCGAACAGAACAGACAGTGGATACGGGCCTGGATGCCTTTCACGTTACTGATGGCGGCCAGCACGCTGAACAGCCAGGTCGGCATTCTCCTGTTGGGTTGGCTGGGCAGTAATGAGGAGGTGGCCGCGATGCAGGTCGCCGACCGTGGGGGAATGCTGGTTGTGCTCTCCCTGACGGTGGTAAACCTCGTGATTGGTCCTCACATTACCCGGGTTCATCGTTCTGGGGACAGCGCACAACTACAGGCTCTCAGTCGCCACTCGGCACGGATGGCTTTGTTAGTGGCGTTGCCGATTGCGCTGCCGTTGATCTTTTTTGGAGCCCCCATCCTGAACACGGTATTCGGCGCGGAGTATGCCGAGATTGCGACCCTGCCATTGGCGATCCTGGCGATCGCCCAACTCATCAATGTGGCTTTCGGCTCGATTGGCATGCTTCTCACAATGAGCGGTTTTGAGCGGGACACATTGCGCGGGCAGGTGTTCGCCCTTGTGATCAATGTCATTGCTGCAATGGTGCTCATCCCGATCTATGGCGTTGCCGGCGCGGCCTTTGCTGCAGCGCTTGGGTTGGTTATGTGGAATGTGGTTTTGGCCTTTTTGGTCATGAGTCGTCTCGATATTCGTCCCGGATTAGTATGAGATTGAATGCAATTACCATGGACATAAAACAGAGTACTCCAATTATTTTTGTCGGTATGCATCGATCAGGGACAAGTCTGCTCGGACAGCTACTGGAACAACTGGGCTTGTTTGTTGGCAAGGAAAAAGATGAAAACAACGAGTCGCTTTTTTTCCAGGAATTGAACACCTGGTTAATGGTGCAATGTGGCACGCGCTGGGATAACCCTGAACCAGTCGCCGACCTATGGAGTGACGAGGCTAGACCAGTACTCGATGCATCGCTGAAATACGCCAGCGACCTGATGAGCTCCCCGCGTTCTGCGCGTCATCTCGGGATTGAACGTTACCTTAAGCATCGGTCGATTTTCAGGTTCACAGATCCTTGGGGTTGGAAAGATCCCAGAAATACGCTCACTCTTCCCTTTTGGTTGGAATTGTTCCCTGATGCTCGAGTGATATTTATCGAACGGCATGGCGTCGACGTCGCGGAAAGTCTACGCGTTCGCTCAAGCCGGACCATTGAAACAGCGAGGCGGAGGTACGAGAGAAAAAAATCAATCGCATGGTTGCGGCAGAAGCGTGGGGTATTTTGTGAATCACCCCGTTGCCTGTCACTGGAGGGTGGATTTTCCTTGTGGGAGACGTATCAAGTATCGGCCCGTCGCCATCTTGCGACTCTGTCCGGTAACCAACTGTTTCGCGTGCGCTATGAGGAGCTACTGGATAGACCGTTGGCGGTCGTAAAGGAGGTTGCCGAATTTTGCGCATTGCCAGTTACGGATAGCAGGGCCCGCGAGATAACAGCTTCGATAAATCCCAGCCGTGCATATTCTTTTCGCGATCAAGCCGAGCTGGTTCACTTTGCAAAAGAGCGACAGGAACGATTGAATGTCTGGGATTACGGCTTGTGACTGACACTGGCTCAAAAAGGAAGTCGAGTCTGATCTATGGGGCGTAGAGTCGTCATGCCGAAAGCAAATATACGGTGGAGTCTATGAAGGTCTCGATCGCAATGGCCACGTATAACGGCGAAAGGTATCTCGAAGATCAGCTCAATAGTTTTCTTGCGCAAACCAGATTTCCCGATGAGTTGGTGGTGTGCGATGACGGCTCTTCTGATGACTCGATGCAGATTCTGGAAGCCTTTAGGAGAAAAGCCCCTTTTTCTGTAGAGGTGTGCAGAAACAATAAAAGCCTCGGAAGCACGAAAAATTTCGAGAAAGCCATACAGTTGTGCACTGGCGATATCGTTTTCCTGTCGGACCAGGATGACGTATGGGTCGCAGAAAAGATTGAACGGGTTGCACGAGAGTTTGCGAATCATCCCGAAGCCGGCTATGTCTTTTCTGATGCGCTGGTGGTTGATGATCTTTTACAACCACTTGGCTATACGATGTGGGACCGCGAAAAGTTTACCCGATTGCAGCGGGAATTGTTTTCGCGGGGGCGGCAACTGGAGGTTCTTACCAAGCACAATGTGGTGACCGGGACCGCCATGGCGTTCCGCTCCGATCGGACGGCTCTGTTTTGCCCGATTCCCGAAAACTGGGTGCATGATGGGTGGATTGCGCTGATTGCCTCTGCGGCTGGTGGAGGCGGACGATTGATTGACGATTGTCTCGTGAAGTATCGGCAACACTCGGAGCAGCTGATTGGTGGCCGTCGAATCGGACTTACGAAGCAGCTACAAATCGCGAAGAGTACCGGTTCGGACTTTTATGGTGAGGAAAAAGAGAGGTTTGTCAATGCTATGGAACGGCTGCGTCAGCTGGGTAACCTGGCTCCAAAAGTTGCACTTGGGCTTGGCGGGAAAATAGCTCACCTGGAAGCCCGACAGCAACTATACCGTGGTTTGGGGAAAGGCGGGTTTGTTTATTTCAGCGAGGTCGCTTTCGGTAGATATCGGAAATATTCAAGCGGCTGGCGGAGCGCAGCAAAGGATCTTATTGCGCTGATGAGGCAGACAAGCCAAAAGACTGGTCAGGGATAACTTTGTCCCCGGAAATCTTCACTTAAGATGGATCGTGCGGGTCATCGTTGGAGCATGGTATGACGCTAGTAAATCGATCGGCCGAACCACTCGTCGAAATACTGTTGGCTACGTACAACGGCGGTCAGTACCTAAGCGAACAGTTGGATTCTTTGTTCGCTCAGACGTACAAGAACTGGAAGCTTTTGGTCCATGATGACGGTTCTGTAGATGATACCTTGGAAATTGTGCGGCGTTATGCTTCCCGGGAACCGGGAAAAATCACACTGGTAGATGATCGGTATAGAGCAGGTGGTGCAAAGAATAACTTTGCGCATTTAATGTCTTTGGCAACGGCGGACTATGTTTCCTTTTGTGATCAGGATGATATCTGGCTTCCGAACAAGCTGGAGTGTTCGATTGCGGCTCTGACCGAGTCTGAAGCGAGATGGGGAAAGGATGTGCCCATTGCGGTATTTACCGATGCAAAGGTTGTTGATGCTGAACTCGAACCTGTTGCACCTTCCTTATGGCAGCATCAGGCAACGAGCCCGGGGTTAGCGAAATCGTTCAGGCGCTTGTCGATTCGAAACTGCGTTACTGGGTGTACGATGATGATAAACCGGGCCGCATTGGATAACGCACTACCCATTCCAGATGTTGCAGTAATGCATGATTGGTGGATTGCCTTGACGATATTGAAATGTCAGGGGGTATTGCGTCCAATCGGTCGATCAACGGTTTTATACAGGCAGCACTCGAGCAATGCAGTGGGAGCACAAAACCATGGGTTTCGTCGTTTCATGGGTAAAGCTGCACGCCCAATTCAAATGTATAGAGAAGTAGTTGGTGGATATCTAATGGCGAAGCAAGTCGGGGCCTATGACAATCCCGGTGAATATGTTTTGCAGAAAACGAAAGAGATTGGGCGGTCGATGATTAGTAGCACATCTCACGAATAATGGCGTCAAAATGCTTAATGTGAATGATGACAGGTCCAGCTCGGGTTCTTTTGATTATGTGACGACTGTCCTTTTTGCATTGATTATCGGACTACCAACGGGGTATCTGATGGGGTATCCGATTAAGCATGCTGCACTGCTGGTTTCAGGAGCCTACATTGCCACGATTTGGCTTCGCAGATGGCAGCGGGACGGGTTGGGCGGGATAGTTTTCTGGCTGGGGCTTTTTCTGTTCTTATTCTCCTACATGGCTCTTGGGTTGTCGCAGTGGGGGCCGCTTGCAGTACGTGAATTTGGAATGATGCTTACCCCGGCGGTAGTGTCACTTCTGCTAGTACTCTGGATTCAGTCAACGAATTCACTGTGGTTTTTTCGGGCCCTCTTTTTTTCTGTTGTGGCTATTCTTGCTGGCGTAAAATTTCTGTTATTAGCAGGATCTCTCATTTTTGACTTGTCCTTTGTGCAGATAAACGGTTTGTACGCAAGGGTTTTTGGAACTGGCTTTGTGTCGATGTCGTTACCACATGGCCTTTATCGAATCTATGTGCAGACTGACATCATAGCGGGATTTGCGCCGGCAATTGTGGCATGGCTGCAGAGCCAGAAAGTAGAGCCTCGGCCGGGAAAAATAGAATATTTGATTATATTTTTGTCCTTTTTTGTCAGCCTCTTTAGTTTTTCTCGCTATATATGGTTGCTCTTTTTAATCTGCTTTTTAGCTTGGATGCTTTCGTTTCGAAAGCAAGCCTGGCAGGTTTTATTGGCAACTTTGTTACTTGCTGCGGCTGCGCTACTCAGCTATCAGCTTGCCGAAAAGAGGTTCGAGCCAGAGCTTAATGTCGCTTCCGATTCGATTCGGCTACAACAGGCCCCCGCCTTATTGGATACCTGGCTTGATGCCCCATTTCTAGGTAATGGGCTCGGGGCTTACAATCCGGACCTGGTACGCTCGCATAACGAGCCGTATTCTTACGAGCTTCAGTTGCTCTCTCTTCTTCCCAAATTCGGAGTGATTGGAGTTACGATTATTCTAGCCGGGCTGCTGGCGGTTGGGTACGTTCTGGTGCAGGGAAAAGCCCGCTGGGCAATTTTCATTGGTGCTCTTACGCTTTCGGCCGGGATATTCAACCCATACCTTTTCAACTCGAATATCGCAATTCTATATGCAGCCATCTATCTCGCGTTTTTGACGAGCCGTAATCAGAAGGCCAAAGCAATTGAATGAGCGGGTGTTCGTGCTGGGCTACTTAGAGATCAGTCATGGCAACCATTAATATAAATAATATTGCCTGCGTTGTCCCCGCGCGCAACGGGTGCGAAAGCCTACGCCAGCTTTTTCTTTCGATCCGCAATCAGGTGATACCTTTTGATTTGTTTATTGTGGATTCGAGCTCCACAGATGGTAGTGTGTCATTCGCCAGGAAACACGGGGCACACGTCCACGTGATCCCCGTGAGCGAGTTTAATCACGGCGGCACTCGCCAGATGATGGTTGACCGCTTGCAACAGTATGATGTTTTTATATTTTTGACGCAGGATGCCTATCTGGAAGATAACGTCGCCATCGAACGTCTCGTTGCGCCATTTAACGATTTGGCAGTCGGAGCTGTGTGCGGCCGCCAACTTCCGCATATTGATGCCAATCCCTGGGCAGAACATGCGCGGTTGTTCAATTATCCTCCTGAATCGCGCGTCAAATCGATGGGCGATGCAGTGGAATTCGGGATCAAAACCCCATTTATCTCGAATTCGTTTGCCGCCTACCGCCGTGAGGCGCTATTGGATGTAGGCGGCTTTCCAAAGCATGCCATTCTTTCCGAAGACATGTATGTGGCAGCCAGGATGCTGTTGAAGGGATGGAAAGTAGCTTACGCGGGAAATGCTTCTGCGCGGCACTCGCACAATTACACGATGATGGAGGAGTTTCGTCGGTACTTTGATACGGGGGTTTTCCATGCCCGTGAGCCCTGGATTCGTGAACAATTTGGTCAGGCTGGGGGTGAGGGGCTACGATACGTGCAGTCCGAGCTCCGGTTTCTCGGGTTGCGTCGGTTGCACTTGTGGCCATCTTCGCTGCTCAGGAACGCATTGAAGTTGGTGGGGTATAAGCTGGGTTTTGCGGAAAGTAAGTTGCCGACCGGACTGAAGAAGAGATTGAGTATGCACTGGCGGTACTGGGAAGGAACTCATGCATAAGATGGCCTCTAACTGCCGCATTCGTTTTACTGCGTCTGGTGGCTGAACGTTGTAGTTTCCCGGATAGTGAGCATCCCCGCACGTTGCGTGCAGCTCAATAGGCGTTCTTATTGATGAACCCCTTGATGAACGTCAGGGCGATGATTCTAAGGTCCAGCCATAGCGACCAGTTATCGATGTAGTGCAGATCGAACTTTATTCGTCTTTTCAGAGATGTATCCCCGCGCCAACCGTGGATCTGCGCCCACCCTGTGATGCCCGCTTTAACCATATGTTTCTGCATGTAGCGAGGTATTTTTTTCCTGAATTCCACAACAAACACGTCCCGCTCGGGGCGTGGCCCAACAATCGACATATCCCCTTTCAAAACATTAAAGAATTGAGGTAGTTCATCAAGGCTGGTTTTCCTGATGAATGCACCGAATTTCGAGGTCGTTTTACTCTTTGATCCGCCCCATTGTACGCCTTCCTTTTCCGCATCAACCGGCATAGAACGGAACTTTAGCATGTTGAAATTCTTTCCGTTCCAGCCGACACGGACTTGTTTATAGAAAACAGGGCCGGGTGAGGATAGTTTGACGCCCAGGGCGAGGAAAATGAGGAGCGGTGAAATCAACACAAGAATAATGGTAGACAGAATGATGTCTTCCAGACGCTTGACCAAGGCATTACCGGGACTGTTTAGTGGACTGTCATAGACGCTGATGATGGGAATGCCGCCGATATCGGAAAGTCGCGAGTGCAGCAGGTCGAAACTGAAAAAGTCCGGGATGAATTTTACAGTGATCGAGGAGTCGGCGAGGGCATTGAGGATGGTCTTGATGCGTGCCTCCGCCCGCATCGGCAGGGCGATATGGATTTCGTCGTACTGTTCTTCGAGCAGCCTGCATGCCAGCAGGTGGTCTATCGTACCGACCACCGGGATTCCCTCCACCTTTGTGCCGGTGAGCCCCGACCTATCGTCGTAGAAGGCGACGGGGTTATAGCCGAGCATTTTGGACTCATTAAGTGTTTTGGCAATACGCTGACCCAGCTGGCCGGCGCCTACGATCGCGACGCGCCGGGTGCTCCAGCCTTGGGCTCGGAGGCGGCCAAGGATGGCGCGGATGACAATCCGGTAGGCCAACAGGCCGATGGGGGTAATCAGGGCCCATGCGGTGACGGTAACGCGGGAGAAGCTAGCGCCGTCCTTGAGCATGAAGGCAAAGACGATGAGAAACATCCAGGTCAGGCCCCAGGCCTGAAGGATCAATTTGAAGCCGGCGAACAGCGAACGACCCCGCCAGCCGGTATAGACGCCGGTGGCCTGGTTGAAAAAGATGAGGGAAAGACCGCCGATAAGACCCATGACGATATAACGATCATGCCAGAAAATACCGTAGGTCATGGCGATCAGGTAGAGCAGGGCAAAGGGAACCGCGATATCGAGGACCCGGTGCAGCCAGACAAAGGAGGAGTCGAGGTTCCGGATCCGCATTACTTGGTGTAACTCATTGTATTTACCGCAGGATCTTCCATTTCTTCGGGGGAAGCTAGATTAGCATTTTCTGAAGGGGCGAACAGCCCAAATCGTAAAACCTAACACCTAAAACGTAAAACGGGCCCCTCCCCTTTACCCCTAACCGCCTTTTCCGTAAAATTTCAGTTCAGTTCTTGAACATTTGCACGTTAAAAACAATTAAAACAAGACCTTATGTTGTTTCATCCAGTGACACGACAGGGCGGTAGCGTGCCCGGTTTCCCTACAAAAACCGATTTCTCGCGGTCAGGTCGCCAATCGATACCGTGCCCGTTCGTATCGAACAATCCGTCAGATAGGCAACCCCGACCATGAACGACGAACTCCGCTATCAGCTGTTGAAAAAGCTGGAACACAACCCCGGCATGACGCAGCGCAAGCTGGCCGAGGAGATGGGTATCAGTCTCGGCAAGGTCAATTACTGCCTCCAGGCACTCGTCGAGAAGGGTTGGATCAAGGCCGGCAACTTCCGCCGCAGCACGAACAAGCTGGGCTATGCCTACCTGCTCACCCCCACGGGTCTGGAAGAGAAGGCGCGGGTGACCCTGTCTTTCCTAAAGCGCAAACAGCGCGAGTACGACACCCTCAAGGAGCAGTTGAAGACCCTGCGCGAAGAGGCCGCGCAACTGGGGGCGTGTACCAGCAGGGAGGCCGACTAACATCATGCCCCGTTGGTATGTAGTACAGACCAAAGCGCGCCAGGAGTCCACCGCGCAGGAGAATCTCCAGCGCCAGGGCTATCCTAGCTATTGCCCCAGAATCGCCCAGTCCCGCCGCCGCCGCGGCAACTGGCGCAAAGTGATCGAGCCGCTCTTCCCCCGCTATCTGTTCGTACAGCTCACCGAAGGCAAAGACGACTTCACGCCCATACGCTCCACCTTCGGCGTAAGCACAATGCTCCGCTTCGGCGGTAAACCCGCCAGCCTCAGCCAGCAGGCCATAGAAGCGATACGGCAGCAAGAGCAGCAACTCGAAGAGAACGACCCAAACAAACTCCCCTGGAAAAAGGGCGACAGACTACAAGTACTCGAAGGCCCCTTCGCCGGCCTCAGCGGCATCTTCCAGAAACAGAGCGACCAGGAACGAGTCATCATCCTCCTGGAACTACTAGGCAAGGAAAACCACCTAAAAGTAGCCGCCAACAACCTGGCAACCTTCGAGTAAACAACGAAGCGTAAGCCCGTAACACGTAAAACCTAAGCACGTAAAACGTAAGTACGTAAAAACCTAAAACGGAATTAAAAAAATGTACCACTCCTTCGAAGACTTGGACGTCTGGAAAAAGGCCTGTCGCCTAGCCACCGACACCTACACCGCCCTAAAAGAGTGCCGCGACTACGGCCTAAAAGACCAAATGACAAGAGCCGCCGTCTCCGTCGCCTCCAACATAGCCGAAGGCGCAGAACGCGACTCAAAAGCCGAATTCGCCAGATTTATGCATATCGCCAAAGGATCAGCGGCCGAACTAAGAACACAGCTCTACATCGCAACCCGGCTAGGAGTAATCCCAGCCCCCCGCGCCCAAGAACTGGTAGAAGAAACCAAACACATCGCCGCAATGCTCCAAAACCTAACCGCAAAAGTCCACGTAAAACCTAAAACATAAGAACGTAAAACAATGCCCTTACTCCACAACCTCTCCAACAAAACCGCCACCATCGGCATCATCGGCCTCGGCTACGTCGGCCTCCCCCTGATGATCCGCTATGCCGAAGTCGGCTACAAAGTGCTCGGTTTTGATGTGGTTGCCGAAAAGGTCGAGAAGCTGAATACGGGCGAGAGCTACCTAGAGCATATCCCCTCGAAGGCCATCGCCGCCTCGGTAGCTCGCGGTTTCGAGGCCACTGACGATTTTTCCCGGGCCGCCGAAGCCGACGCCCTGATCATTTGCGTTCCCACGCCACTTGATGATCACCAGGAGCCCGACCTCAGTTTCGTCACCGACACCATGGACACCCTGGTGCCGTACCTGCGCGAGGGCCACGTCGTCTCTCTGGAGAGCACCACCTATCCCGGTACCACCGACGAAGAGCTCAAACCACGCATCGAAAAGCGCGGCTTCGAAGTCGGCAAGGACATATACCTGGTTTACTCCCCGGAGCGCGAAGACCCCGGCAATCCCGACTTCACCACCCAGACCATCCCCAAGGTGTGTGGCGGGATCACGCCAAACTGCCGGGAAGTGGGCATCGCCCTCTATTCACAGATTATCGACCAGGTCGTCCCGGTCAGCTCTACGCGCGCCGCGGAAATGACCAAGCTGCTGGAAAACATCCACCGCGCCGTCAACATCGGACTGGTCAACGAAATGAAAATCGTTGCTGACCGGATGGGCATCGACATCTTCGAAGTCATCGACGCCGCCGCCACCAAGCCCTTCGGCTTCGTGCCCTACTATCCCGGCCCCGGCCTGGGCGGCCACTGCATCCCCATCGACCCCTTCTATCTCACCTGGAAGGCACGGGAATACGGCCTCAATACCCGCTTCATCGAACTGGCCGGCGAAATCAACACCGGCATGCCCGAGTGGGTCGTCCATAAAGTAGCGGATGCCCTGAACGAACAGGAAAAATCCATCAAAGGCTCCAGGATCCTGATACTGGGCATCGCCTACAAACCCAACGTAGACGACATGCGCGAGTCCCCCTCCGTGGAACTGATGAAACGGCTCCAGGAGAAAGGGGCGCTAATCAGTTACTCCGACCCCCACGTCCCGGACTTCCCAAAAATGCGGAAATACCACTTCGAGCTCTCCAGCGTCGAACTGACCCCGGAAAATCTGGCCTCGTACGACTGCATCCTAATCGCCACCAACCACCGCGCATTCGACTACGAAGCGATTAACACTCACGCCCGACTAATCGTCGACACCCGAGGCGTCTACAGAACGCCAGCGGAAAACATCGTCAAAGCATAGCCCGAACGTAAAACGTAACCCCATAAAACCTAAAACGTAAAAACCTAAAACGAATGAAAGTCCTAGTAACAGGCTCCGCAGGCTTCATCGGCTCCGCCCTCACCCTACGCCTCCTCGACCGAGGCGACGAAGTCGTCGGCATCGACAGCCATAACGCCTACTACGACCCGGCCCTCAAAGAAGCGCGCCTGGCCCGTCACGCCGACCACCCCAACTACACCCACCTGCGGATCGACATCGCCGACCGGGATGCGATGGCAGAGATCTTCGCCACCCACAAACCCAATCGGGTGGTCAATCTGGCGGCCCAGGCCGGTGTCCGTTACTCCCTGGAAAACCCCCTGGCCTATGCCGACAGCAATCTGCTCGGCTTCGTCAACGTGCTGGAAGGGTGCCGCAACAACGCCGTAGAGCACCTGGTCTACGCCTCATCCAGTTCGGTGTACGGCGCCAACACCGAAATGCCCTTTTCGGTGCACCACAATGTCGACCATCCGCTCAGTCTCTATGCCGCCACCAAGAAGGCCAACGAGCTGATGGCGCATACCTACAGCCATCTCTACCACCTGCCGACCACGGGACTGCGCTTCTTCACCGTCTACGGACCCTGGGATCGCCCGGACATGGCACTGCAAAAGTTTGCCAAGGCGATCGTGGCCGGCGAGCCGATCGACCTGTACAACTACGGCAATCACCGGCGCGATTTCACCTACATCGACGACATCGTCGAAGGCGTCATCCGTACCCTGGACCACACCGCCGAGCCCAATCCCGACTGGACCGGCGCAAGCCCCGACTCCGCCACCAGCCGGGCGCCGTACCGTATCTACAACATCGGCAACAACCAGCCGGTGGAGCTCATGCACTACATCGAGGTATTGGAGCAGAACCTGGGCAAAAAGGCCGAAAAGAACCTGCTCCCGCTCCAGCCGGGCGACGTACCCGACACCTATGCCGATGTCCAAGCCCTCATGACCGACGTCGGCTTCAAGCCGGAAACCACGGTGGAGGAGGGTGTGGCCCGGTTTGTAGAGTGGTACACAGACTACTACCGCGTGTAGCCAAAAGCGGCTTCGCAGCGATTAATGGAGGCAAGCACGACATGATGAAACTACTCGTAACAGGCGGCGCCGGCTTTATCGGCTCAGCGGTTGTAAGGCAATTCCTCGCCGAGACGGACGACACGGTCATCAACCTGGACAAGCTGACCTACGCCGGCAATCTCGACTCGCTCGGCGATTCCTATGATCACCCGCGCCATATCTTCGAGCGGGTGGACATTTGCGACCGGGCCGAAGTCGAACGTGTTTTCCAACAGCACCGTCCCGATGCCGTAATGCACTTGGCGGCCGAATCGCATGTGGATCGCTCCATTACAGGGCCGGCCGCATTCATCGAGACCAATGTGGTGGGGACAAGCACACTGCTCGATGTGGCCCGCGGCTACTGGAGCGAGCTGCCCAGCGAGCAGAAGCAACGCTTCCGCTTTCACCACATCTCGACCGACGAAGTCTATGGCGACCTCGGCCCGGAGGACCCGGCCTTCACGGAAGAGACCCCCTACGCCCCGAGTTCCCCGTACTCCGCCAGTAAAGCCTCAAGCGATCATCTCGTGCGAGCCTGGCAGCGCACCTACGGTTTGCCGACACTGATCACCAACTGCTCCAACAACTACGGCCCCTACCAGTTCCCGGAAAAGCTCATCCCTTTGGTGATCCTCAATGCGCTCGAAGGCAAACCGCTGCCCATCTATGGCAAAGGCGACAACATCCGCGACTGGCTCCACGTGGAAGACCACGCCCGCGCCCTGAGAACCGTCCTCGCGCAGGGAGAACCCGGCCGTACCTACAACATCGGCGGCCGCGCCGAAAAGACCAACCTGCAAGTGGTCGAGGCGATTTGTGACCTGCTGGACACCCACTACCCACTACCCACTACCCACTCCCGACTAACCACGCACCGTGATCTCATCACCTTCGTCTCCGACCGCCCCGGTCACGATCGCCGCTACGCCATCGACGACACCCGCATCAGTCAGGAACTGGACTGGCAGCCGCAGGAGAACTTCGATAGCGGACTCCGAAAGACGGTCCAGTGGTATCTGGATAATCCCGAATGGGTGAACCGGGTCCGCTCCGGCGCCTACCGCGAGTGGATCGAGGCCAATTACGCCAGTCGCGAGGCGGTTTCATGAAGTTGTTGCTGTTGGGTGCCAATGGCCAGGTCGGCTGGGAGCTGCAACGCGCCCTGGCCCCGCTTGGTGAGCTGATTGCCTTGGGCCGCAAAGGCCAAAACGGACTTTGTGGTGATCTGGAGCGTCTTGATGAGCTCCGCGAAACCGTCCGCGCCGTGCGCCCGGATATCATCGTCAACGCCGCCGCCTATACCGCGGTGGATCAAGCCGAATCCGAACCGGAGCGCGTCGAGCAGATCAATGCCGAGGCCCCCGGTGTTCTTGCAGAGGAAGCCTTGCAGCAAGGCGCACTGCTGGTCCACTACTCCACCGATTACGTGTTCGATGGCAGCGGCAATACCCCTTGGCGGGAGGACGACAAGCCGGCGCCGCTCAATGTCTACGGTGCCAGCAAGTGGCGCGGCGAACAGGCCATTCGCAACACCGGGGCCCGCCACCTCATCTTCCGCACCCAATGGGTCTACGCGGCTCGCGGTAAAAACTTCATCCGCACCATGCTGCGTCTCGCCGCAGAGCGCGATGCCCTGAAGGTGATCGACGACCAGACAGGCGCACCCACCGGCGCCGAACTCATCGCCGACACCACCGCCCACGCGATCCGAAAAGCCGTTCATCAGCCCGAACTCGCCGGCACATACAACCTCACCGCCGCAGGCGAAACCAGCTGGCACGGCTACGCCCGCTTCCTCATCGAAGCAGCCCGCCAGAAAGGATGGCCGCTCAAAGTCGCCGATGAAGCCATAGCACCGGTGACCACCGACGCCTTTCCCACCGCCGCCCGCCGCCCCCACAACTCCCGGCTGTCCCTCGAAAAGCTCGAAACGGCTTTCGACCTCACCATGCCCCACTGGCGGCACGGAGTGGAGAGGGTGGTTGATGAGATGGGGATGGGGACTGGTAGTGGGTAGTGGGAAAAAGATGGGTAGTGGGAAAATGGGAAACGGGAAGTGGGAAATAGAAAATGGGAAATGGGAAACGGGAAACGGGAAACGGGAAACGGGAAACGGGAAA
>NZ_FMWD01000014.1:0-35426 GCF_900102855.1 Thiohalomonas denitrificans | reverse complement strand
GGGAAATGGGAAATGGGAAATGGGAAATGGGAAATGGGAAATGGGAGTGAGGGAGGGGGTATGACGAAGCCACATGAGCAATTGGAGGCGTGGAAGGTCAGTATGAATCTTGTAAAGTCCGTCTATGACTTGACTGCGAAGTTTCCGCCAGAAGAACGATATGGGCTTTCGCAGCAAATGCGACGCGCTGCCGTGTCGATACCCAGTAACATCGCAGAAGGTTCGGGAAGGAACCATTCCAAGGAATACCTGCAGTTCCTGGCCATCTCGCGTGGATCGCTGGCAGAGCTGGAGACCCAGCTTCAAATAGCGGTAATGCTCGGTTTCGCTCAACCAACGTATGCTGCTTTTGAATTAGCTGATCGCGCCGGCAGATTGCTGACAGGACTCCACAAAAAATGGAGCACGATATGACACCCACTACCCACTACCCACTATCCAGCTCCCACTACCTTGGTTTCGCTGCTGCTTTTGAATTAGCTGATCGCGCCGGCAGATTGCTTACAAGACCCCATAAAAAATGGAGCACGGTATGATACCCACTACCCACTATCCAGATCCCACTACCCAGTCCAGCCGCAAAGGCATCATCCTCGCCGGCGGCTCCGGCACTCGCCTGTACCCCATCACCAAAGGCATCTCCAAACAGCTGCTGCCGGTCTATGACAAGCCGATGATCTACTACCCGCTCTCGGTCCTTATGCTGGCTGGGATTCGGGATATTCTCATCATCACCACCCCGGAAGACCAGGCAGCCTTCACGCGCCTGCTGGGCGACGGCAGTCAGTTCGGCATCAGTCTCAGTTACGCGGTGCAGCCCAGTCCCGACGGGCTGGGTCAGGCCTTTATTATTGGCGAGGAGTTCATTGGTAACGACAGCGTCTGCCTGGTACTCGGCGACAACATCTATTACGGCCAGGGTTTCAGCACCCTGCTTCAATCGGCCAGCGCCAGAGAAAGCGGCGCCACCGTCTTCGGCTACCGCGTCACCGACCCGGAGCGTTTTGGCGTCGTGGCATTCGATGAGAACCACCGCGCCATCTCCATCGAGGAAAAGCCCGTTAATCCCAAATCCAACTACGCCGTCACCGGCCTCTATTTCTATGACAACGACGTCATAGAAATCGCCAAAGCCGCCGAACCGTCCCCGCGCGGCGAGCTGGAGATCACCACCATCAACCAGGTCTATCTGGAAAGAGGCGACCTTAACGTGGAACTACTGGGCCGTGGCTACGCCTGGCTCGATACCGGCACCTATGACTCGCTCCACGAAGCGTCCGGTTTCATAGAGACCCTGGAAAAACGCCAGGGCCTCAAAGTCGCCTGTCTGGAAGAAGTGGCGTACCGCATGGGCTACATCAACAACGAGCAACTCCTTGCCCAGGCGGATGAGCTGCGGAAGAACAGCTACGGCACCTATCTGAAGCAGCTGGCAGAAGCAGGAGTTAATTCATGAAAGTCACGCCAACCAAAATTCCTGACGTCAAGCTCATCGAGCCCGCCGTTTTCGGCGATGAGCGCGGATTCTTTATGGAGGTCTGGGAGCGACGCAAGTTTGCCGAGGCCGGCATCGACGTTGATTTTGTGCAGGATAACCACAGCCGCTCCGTAAAGGGCACCCTGCGCGGCTTGCACTACCAGTTGCCGCCGCACCCGCAGGGCAAGCTGGTGCGCGTAACGTTGGGTGAGGTCTTCGATGTGGCCGTGGACATCCGCAAAAGTTCGCCCACTTTCGGCCAGTGGGTGGGCGAGTATCTCTCTGCCGACAACCGTCGCCAGCTCTGGATCCCGCCCGGCTTCGCCCATGGCTTCTATGTGACCAGCGAAATAGCCGAGTTCCAGTATAAGTGCACGGATTTCTATGCCCCCGACTGCGAGGCCAGCATCCGCTGGGATGATGCGGATCTGGGAATCGACTGGCCGCTCGCCGGCGCACCGCTGGTCTCGGCCAAGGACGGGCAGGCCAGGACCTTTCGCCGGGCGGAGTGCTTTGATTGAACAATTCGGCCATTCAGCGGCGGCGGGGTAGGGAAGTGGCCTCCGCGATGATTCAACGCATTAAAAACAAGGCCAGCATATTGCGTGCTGATCCGCATATGCAGGAGGTCGCGCGCGGCACTATGCTCGCCTTTGTGCTAAAGGTTGCCGGTTCCGGCCTGGCCTTCGGCTTCAATGTAGCGGTCGCCCGCCTGCTGGGGGCGGAAGGAGCCGGTCTCTATTTTCTGGCGCTTTCGGTCACGGCCATCGGTTCGGTGATCGGCCGCGTGGGGTTGGATAACTCCTTGCTGAGGTTCGTGGCAACCCATGCCACCCATGGCGAATGGGACAAGGTGCAGGCGGTGCATGCGCTGGGCATGCGGCTGGCGGTAATTGTCTCCGGCGCAGTGTCGTTGATTGGCTTCTTTGCTGCGGGTTGGATGGCGGAGGCACTATTCCATAAGCCGGAGCTTACCGAGCCGTTGCGCTGGATGAGCCTCTCCATTCTCCCCTTTGCCATCCTCAATCTGCAGGCGCAAAGCCTGAAAGGGTTGAAGCGAATTCGCGATGCGATGCTGTTGCAAAGCATCGGCGTACCGCTGATCGGGCTGCTGTTGATCTGGCCGCTGGCGAATGCCGCCGGGGTGGAGGGGGTAAGTTGGGGTTATCTGGCCGCTACGACGCTGGTGGCATTGATTGGCATCTGGGCCTGGCGCAATGCGGCTGCAGGTGGCGCGGAGGGAATTTCGCATTACCCCTTTGCCGATCTATGGGTGAGTGCCAAACCGCTATTTATCATTTCACTGATGAATACATCGTTAACCTGGATGCCGCTGCTTTTACTGGGAATGTGGGTGAGTGCCGCCGAGGTGGGTATTTTCGGTGCCGCCACTCGGCTGGCACTGCTGGTCAGCTTTCTGTTGATCACGCTGAACAACGTGGTCGCCCCCAAGTTTGCCGAATTTTACGCCAAAGGTGAGTTGCAGGCGATGGCGCAGCTTGCGAGAAGGTCGGCGGCGATGCTCACATTGCTGGTCAGCCCGCTGTTTCTGCTGCTGTTCATTTACAGTGAAGAGACGATGGGTCTTTTCGGACCTGAGTTTACGGCAGGCGGCACGATACTTGCGATTCTGCTAGGGGGGCAACTGGTCAATGTCGTCACCGGTTCGGTAAGCTTTTTGCTAATGATGAGCGGTAATGAAAAAACCATGAAAATTATTACGATTGCATCGGTCCTGCTTCAGCTGGCATTGATGCTTACCCTGGCACCACTTATCGGCGGTGTTGGGGCTGCTGTCGCCTCAGCCTCGGCACTGGCAGCAAAAAATCTACTGTCGGTATATGCCGTATATAGAAAACTCGGGCTTGTCACAATTCCTAGTGTGCAGATGCTTTTTAAGTGAAAGAAGATGAAAATGATGAGTAAAGCAATACCTGTGATTATACAAACTCCATATATGCTTTGCCAGTCAAGACAGGTGAGGTATGAATAAAAGAACAATACTTTATATTTTAGCATATGGCCGTAGCGGTTCAACCTTGCTCGATTGGTTGCTTGGTAGTCATCCAAGTATTGTAAGTTCAGGCGAAATTGGCAGGTTACCAGTTGCTCTGTATGATCGCACTACTAGGCCACGATATTGCGGATGCGGAGAATATATCGATGAGTGTGAGGTCTGGAAAGAATTTTTTTCTTATGAAGAAAAGATTTACGAATATAAAGCAATGACTTTTGAGAAATGGAACTCTTTGCTGCTTCGAAAGATTTTTTCTCACAAAGAGGGTTCCGATGTACTTGTTGATTCAACAGGTAACTTAAAGCGATTAAAGCAGTTAGTTAATAGTCCGTTAAGTAGCGAATATAATATAAAAGTATTGTTTCTTGTTAGAGATTCACGTGCTGTTATTTATTCAGCCTCCGTTCGAGGTTATAATCGGGGTGCGAGTAAGCCGTCGGTTATACGTGCATCAATCAGCTGGTATATAAGAAATAAGGCCTTTGAACGCTATGTGCGCTTTAATAAGATGAATATGCCGGTAAAAAAGTTAACTTATTCAGAGTTGGTCTCGAGCCCAATTGAAGTTCTGCAGAGTCTCCATGAGTTTATAGGAGTTGAACCGATGAGCTTGGAAACAGATTGGTGTAAAAAAGAACACCATACGTTTTCTGGTAATTTTAAACTTAGGGAAAGTCCGAGCTGCGATATTAGATCGGATATGGCATGGGTTGATGGTTTATCGAAGAAGCAGATGTGTGTTGCAGAATTGATAACTGGTAGGTTAAGTAGAAAATTAATGGCGAAATAATGCGGTTTTATTAAATGTGATAAGTGTATGGTTATTTGGTTTTTAATTGTTGCTCAAATAGGCAATATCTATATTGCGTATCGTGTAACTAAAAAGAGTTTTTCTTATCTGGTTCTATGTAATTCCATTTTACTGTTGAATTTAATTGGAAGTATTATTAACGAAATTGAAAAATATGACACGCATGAAGCATCTACTTACATAGTGGCTTTCGGCTTTTTATTAAGCGCGGGCGCTTTTCTTCAAAATCTGTTGATTAATAAAAGATTACGAAAAGCGATGAATTTTGAAATGAGATCAGCCAATTCTGCGTATAATGAATTGAATGCTAAAGTCATTATGTATGCATTGTTATTATTTTTTGTTGCCGCAATATATTTTTACGCGTCATATGGTATGCCATTATTTTTTGAAGACTTGAAGTATGCGCGAAGAGATGTTCAAAAAGATGCCCATCTTTTTTATAGAATTTTTTTGTATTTCATACCAATAAGTTCGGCTATGTTATACGTAAGGTATAAAATATATAACAATAAAACAGATCGGAACCTTTTTGTCGTTTTCTTTTGTGTTACGGCACTGCTATTGCTGTCGCTTGGATTTAAAGGTTATGTGCTTTGGTATGTGGTTTTTATCATTATGTTAATGAATGTTTATTCCGATGATGTCTTTAAATACGCATTGATGCTGGCTGTCGTTGGATTGTTGTCGGGTGTTGTTGCTACGTCTTTTATGCATTCATCTGATGCTAGTGAGTCAATGGACTTGCTATTAATGAGATCAACGCAAATTGCCGCTTATGGTTACAATATGGTTTTTTATGAGTTATATCCGCAGCTCAGCTTTTTAAGTATTGGTGATTCTAATATAAATCGGTTTCTCGCTGAGTGGAAGTTTGGCAAAGACGATAATATGGCGGTGCACTCCATGGGCATTACAATAACAATAGTCGGAGCTTTGTTGGTTTATCTTGGAAAAGCAGGTGTTCTACTGGCTGCTATTACACTTGGCTTTTTGCTGCAGTATGTGTATTTTTTGGCATTTAAGTATCGAGTTAGTCCGTTGTTTGGCGTATTTTATTTGTATTTGACATTTGTGTTTGTTGGGCTTGTTACGAGAGGAACACTTCAAACCGTACTCAGTCAGCCTGTATTGTCGCTTTTGTTGTTAATGGTTTTCTATGTGGTATTACAGGCGACATTGAAAGGTGACGGAAAGTATGTCTTTAATAGAGTTAAGTATTAAAAAAGTTCGATGAAGAGTAGATGGATGTTGAAAAACGATGAAGTAAATTATCTTGTGCGCCGCGCCCGCGCAAGTTCCGGGATGAGAATGAAGTGATTAAAAAGGCGGGACGCCGGACGGCTGCGAGACAATCCAAATTGGCGACGAAAGGCGCTAATCCCCCGTTGGATGAACACGTCCACAACCTGCGCCGACGCACCGCCCAGAGGCATGGTGTGTCTGAATGTCGGAACGAAAGATTTTCCCGCTCAACTACCAATTCGGAAGGCAAACTTTCGGTCTCTGAGGCGTTCACGAACATCGACGGGGCTCATTTCGCTGCTCATGGAATATCGTGCGATCCTGGTTAAAAATGCATTGATAGAACACCCCGTTATAGGGACCTGATAAACTACCTAAAAATTTATTGATTAATATGCTTGATTTTATCGTCTTGGGTGCACAAAAGGCCGGCACGAGTACCTTGCATGAGTTGCTGGCACAAAGTTCAGAAGTCGCTTTACCATGGACAAAGGAAACTCACTTTTTTCGTGACGAAGAGAAGTTTTTGAAAGGTGTCGAATGGTATCGAAAGCAGTTTAAAGATGTACAGGGAAATGTAAAGGTATACGGTGAAATAGATCCTGAATATATGTATTTCCCGGAATGCATAGAAAGAATTGGATCTATCTGTGATACTCCAAAACTAATTATAGTTTTGAGGGAGCCCATCTCAAGGGCGCTATCGCATTACCGTATGAGCCAACGCCGAGGCTATGAGCCACTTACATTCTATGATGCCCTTGTTGAAGAGTCAGCGCGATTGGAAGGAGGTGATAGATTTTCACAAATACATCATAGCTATATTGGCAGGGGGTTGTATGCAGAACAAATCGAAAGGATTACGTCTCAGCTTCCAGATTCCGAGTTATTGGTACTGAAGTTTGATGATTTATACACTTCTCAAGACTCTGCGGTGAAGACGCTAAATACGATCTGTGATTTCATTGGCATCAGTAGTAATGGGATTACCGTTGACGTGACTCTTAAGCATAATAAAGCTGCCGTTCCGAGATTCAATGGTTTGAGAGATCTGGTTTATGGTCAAGGTAAAGTCAAAAAGCTTGTTGGTAAGTTCATCCCATCAAGGGATTTAAAGATAAGGATGATGAAGTTTATTGATAGGGTAAATATGAAACCGGCTGATAAAAGTCAATCAGAAGCTGCCCAGTGCCCCTATTTTGTTTATGAAAAACTTATCAACGACCTTTATAAGCTACGAATGATAGCAGATATAGACGTATCTCATTGGATTGAAAGCTATTATGGCTGTTTGGAGAAAAGATGAACAAGGGGACTTTTGATCGAACGAGGGCGTTAATCAGTAAACATATAAGTACCCAGTTGAGAAATTTTCGCCCTACAGCCATCAAAGGACGCTTCGTTGGCCCGAAGGTGCTGGTGAACAGTATCCCTAAAGCCGGAACCAACCTTTTGGAACAGGCACTCGGACAGTTTCCATTATTGCATCGGTCCGGGTTTCGCACGCTGCGAGGCTGGGAAACGGTCAGCTCTTATACTTTAGAAAAACTTAGGCGTCTTGAGCGCGGAGGGGTAAAACTTGGACACTTGCCGGCGCATCAGGAATTGATGGCGGCTATTGATGAAAATGACATTAGAACGTTGCTAATGGTTCGTGATCCAAGAGATATGCTTGTTTCGTATGTGAAATATGTAACGAAGATCGATCTAACTCATCCAGCGCATCCCTATTTCGTAAAACTCCCGGACGATCATGCTCGATTGTTAGCTGCAATCAATGGCGTTGAGGGAGTTGTGTCACCAGCTTCCGAGACATTGAGAAGGTTTTCTGGTTGGTTGAATTCGGATGCAATGGTTGTTCGATTTGAAGATATCATTGGGTCAAAGGGAGGCGGAAGTGACGAAAGACAGTTTGAGGTAGTTAATCAAATTGCTGATTTTATTGGGATAGAAATATCAAATGATAACGCTAGGAAAATATGCGGTGCAGTCTATTCTCCGACAGCCATCACGTTTCGAAAACCGCAGATAAATGGATGGCGTGAAGTTTTTAAGGATGAGCATATTGCCGCATTGGAATCTAAAGCCGGCGATCTGTTGAAACGATTTGGGTATGGGGATTCAGCGAAATGACTCCGAACTTTCTGGTGATTGGCGCACCCAAGTGCGGAACGACATCGCTCTACTACTATCTCAGGCAGCACCCTGATGTTTATTTGCCTGTGCAAAAGGAGCTGCATTATTTTTCTTTCGCCAATCTCAGAGAAAACGCGAATGGTCCAGGAGACGAGCAAATATTGAGCTCATTATGTGCTAGTTCGGATGAGTACAATAAACACTACGCTGCTGTGGGTAGTGAGCAGTCGATTGGCGATATATCACCATCTTATCTGTATTACGGAGTGCAGGAGAACATTCGACGGGAATTAGGAGCAGTAAAGATTGTAGTCATGCTTCGTAATCCGATAGATAAAGCATATTCACAATATATGCACCTGGTGCGCGATCAGCGTGAAACACTTCCCTTCTATGAAGCGTTGCTGGCAGAGGAGTCACGCATAGAACAAAGATGGTCAGATATTTGGCGATATGCGGAAAGTTCTCTTTACGCAGATCGCTTGCAGGCATATATGGACTGTTTTGGATATGAAAACGTACACGTCATTATTTTCGACGAGTTCATTAACGATTCACAGTCGGTCATGGTGTCACTTTTCGAATTTTTAAATATAGATAAAGATGTGCCAATCGATACGGAGAAAACCTACAATCGGACCGGCAAGGCTCGATCAATAGTAGTCGCAAATTTTTTGAATAGACCCAATCTCATTAAGTCGTTTGTAAAAACAATTACGCCGGATGCATGGCGTATCGCGCTTCGATTGAAAATAATGGACTCTAATACGGCAGAGAAAAAAGAAATTGATAGTCGTTCATTGGAATATCTTCGCGAATATTTCAAGCAAGACACTGAGCAGCTGGAACAATTGATTGGTAAATCGTTAGTGTGGACAGGTAAATGAATCCGGATCTGATTTTAGCAGGCGCACTTAAGTATGGGTCAACCCCCGCTCTTTGAGTGGCTCTCTGTCATTCTTAGATGTGCGCGTCGTCCGTTAAAGAGATCAATGCTAAATATACAATCCGCTTTGGGAAAAAAGTGCGATGATGTTAAATACTTAAAATTCTCGATTTCCATTTCGCCGATCACAGCAGGAAGCTGGGAAGTTTTTTTAAGCTATTGATTTGTTTGTATGGAACTAATGATTGATAGTGGCGAATGGACGAAGAAGGGAATGTCATGAAGCTCTCAATAATCATTGTGAATTACAACGGCGGACATTTTTTTGATGCCTGCCTGCGATCAATCGCTGAACATGTGCCATTTGAGCATGAGGTTATCGTTGTTGATAACGCATCATCCGACGGCAGCGTCGAATACCTGCGCAGCACACATCCTGAAGTGACATTGATAGAAAGTCAGAGTAATCGTGGTTTCGCGGGAGGGAATAATCTTGCTGCCAGTTATGCAAAGGGAAACTTTTTGCTGCTGCTAAATAATGACACGATACTTTTGAACGACCTGGCTAGAGCGCTTGCGTTTATGGAGAGCGATCCTTCTGTTGGTATCTTGGGTGCTCGTATGCTGGGGAAAAATAATGAGTACCGTTGTTCGGCGGGCTATTTTCCGGAACCTTGGCGACTGGCTAAGTTATCATCGTTATATAGGAAAGATAACGAGTTTGGAAATGGCGTTTTTTCGAACAATATTTCTGCACGGCAGGTTGATTGGGTCGAGGGATCCTTTTTGCTTACGCCTGCTAGCTTATGGCGTGATTTGGGCGGGTTAGATGAAGCCTATTTCATGTATGTAGAAGATGTCGATTATGCGAAACGGGTTGCTGATTCGGGGAAAAGTGTTCTCTATTTTCCAGAGATTTCTTATATGCACTTCGGTGGATATGGACAGAGTCGTATCGGTATGCTTTTTGCTGGTTTTCGTCGTTACCATAGAACCCACTCAAATTGGGTTAAGAGAGTACTTGCTAATATAATTCTTGACGTAGGGCTGCTCACGCGAGCGTTTGTTTACATGTTGCGATCAATTAATGACAAGCAAGCAAAGAGCCGCGCAGTGCTTTGCCTTAAAGCATTGCGACGGTAGGAATAATGCAGGCTCTAATCAGAAATATGGCACAGCGGGCAGCGAAAATATTTCGGGGGCCTTCGTATAAACTTGATACGAATGTGACTGTAACAGCACTGATGGGTTTTACCATACGTCGTGCTATTTCGCTTTTGCGCTGCATACTACGGGGACTTGCTCTTAAGCCAGGTAAGTGGTTTTTTGTTGGGACCTCTGTGGTGCTTCGGAATCGGAGCTTTATTCGTTTTGGACGCGGAGCAACCATCGGCAACTTTGTGCTGATAGACGGCCTTTCACGCAATGGCGTGGTGATTGGCGATGGGGTGAATATTGGTGCCTATACCATCATTGAGGCAACAGGTGTCATTAGCAATCTCGGTGTTGGCTGCCGGATAGGGGTTAACTCTGGTATTGGTGCTTTTTCGTTTATCGGCGCGGCTGGAGGGGTGGATATCGGAAATAATGTCATTATGGGTCAGTACGTGAGTTTTCACTCCGAGAATCATTGCTTTGAAGATACCGAACGGCCGATACGTATGCAGGGTGTAACACGTCAAGGGATCGTGATTGAGGATGATTGTTGGATTGGGGCGAAGGTGACATTTCTGGATGGCTGCCATATAGGGAGGGGCTCGGTGATTGCTGCTGGTGCGGTGGTCCGTGGAAGCATCCCGCCTTATTCGGTTGCAGTCGGTGTGCCTGCAAAGGTCATCAAGTCTCGTCAAAGGTATCGTGATGCGTAATATCCTGTTTGTTCATCAGTCAGCGGATATGTACGGCTCGGATAAGGTGCTGTTGTCTCTGGTGGCAGGGCTGGATCGAAGCAGGTTCACACCCATTGTCGTTTTGCCCTGTAAGGGGCCTTTGCTTATTGCCTTGGAAGAGAATGGGATTCGGTGTCATCTTGTGCCTTTGGTGCGAGCTGGGCGTACTCTCTTCAGCATTAAAGGGCTGCTCTCGTTGCCCGTGGAGGCATGGAGGAGCGTGCGGGCTATCAGTCGCGTCCTCCGGGGTGAGCGGATCGATATTGTACATTCCAATACCCTGGCAGTTCTTTCCGGTACTGTCTGGGCATGGCTGAAGCGTGTGCCGCATGTCTGGCATGTGCATGAAATTATTGAGCGGCCTTTGGTGGTGCGTAAAGGGTTTGCATGGCTTCTGAGGCTTTTTACACACAAGGTGATCTGCAACTCGCATGCAACGATGCAACTTCTATTGCAAGACCAGCCTGCTTTACAGAAAAAAACAGTGGTGGTTTGGAATGGGATTGATCGGGAGCAGCCTGCTGACGCGACCAAAACCGCTGCCTTTCGTCAGGAGCTTGGGCTGACAGATGATGACGTGCTTGTAGCGTTGCTTGGCCGGATCAATCGTTGGAAAGGGCAGGGCCTGCTGGTAGAGGCTGCCGAGCAGTTGGAAAAACGGGCACGCCACCATCTGTATTATGTGGCGGTTGGCAGCCCACCAGACGGGCAGGTGCATTTTTTGCGTACACTGGAAGCGCGTATCGTCCAGTCTCCTGCGCGAGAAAAAATATCGTTGCTCTCTTTTACCTCCGATATCTGGACTGTCTGGGATGCCTGCGATATTGCTGTGGTGCCCTCCACGGAGCCGGAGCCTTTTGGCATGGTCGCCCTGGAGGCGATGGCTTCCGGCAGGCCTGTAGTTGCGGCGAATCATGGCGGTTTGGCCGAGATCGTGGTGCCGGATAAAACGGGCCTGTTATTTGAACCCAATAATCCGCGCAGCTTGGCCGATGCGATAGAGACACTGGCGGATAATAAAACACTCCGTGACGAGATGGGCCATGCAGGAAAGCTGCTTGCTGCAGAAAAGTTCTCTGTGGCTGCGTATGTTGCTGGAGTTTCTGCGGTGTATGACAGTGCAACGGCTTGAGCCAATGAATATCGGATCATCCGGCAGGATTTTTTTAAGGACGTTCCAAATGCCCAGCACTAAATCAATCGCTATTCTGGGTACAGTAGGCCTGCCAGCCCAATATGGCGGGTTTGAAACGCTTGTTGAAAATCTGGTTCATTATCGAGAGCATTCAGCAGCAAGTGATGTTCTGACCGTTTACTGTAGCAGTCGTAGTTATCCTGAGCGCACCCCTGAGTATCTGACTGCACGACTCAAGTATATCCCTCTGCAAGCAAATGGTGTGCAGAGTATCCCCTATGATTTTCTTTCGCTTGTTTCTGCGGTTTGGAACCGCAATGATGTGATCCTGTTGCTGGGTGTATCAGGTGCGATAGCGCTGCCACTGGTCAGGTTGGTCTCCTCTGCGCGCGTTGTCACCAATATCGATGGTAAAGAGTGGCGCAGAGAGAAGTGGCGTGGCCTTGCCAAGAAATTCTTGCGGTTTTCCGAGCGTATTGCAGTGCGTTATTCGCACGAAGTAATTTCCGATAACGCTGCTATCGCGGATTATGTCAAAGACACCTATGGCGTTAATAGCCATGTAATCGCTTATGGTGGCGATCATGCTGTCGCCGTCGATGCGGTTCCTGTGGACGAGTATTCCCTTCCTGATAAATATGCATTTTCAGTTTGTCGCATTGAGCCGGAGAATAATGTTCATATCATTGTGGAGGCGTTCAGTGCTCAGGAGACGATTGCGTTAGTGCTTGTTGGCAACTGGGAGAATAGTGATTATGGACGTGATCTTCGTCATAGGTACCAGGCGTTCAATAATCTCTATCTCCTTGATCCGATTTACGACCTGGGAAAACTGAAAACGCTTCGTTCTAAGGCGGCTGTCTATCTCCATGGTCACTCCGCAGGAGGTACCAACCCGTCTTTGGTAGAGGCTATGCACTTTGGTGTGCCAATAATTGCTTTTGATTGCGACTTCAACCGTTCGACAACAGAAGACAGGGCGCTGTACTTCAGTGATGTAGAATCGTTGCGACACCAAATAATTACACTTGACGACGCAGTGTCTGAGAAGGTCGGGAAGGATATGGTTGAAATTGCTCAACGCCGGTATACCTGGGCCAAGGTGGCTGAGCAGTATTTTGCGTTGCTTCATGATCGGGGTGAGAAGTTGAAGGGTGAGAAGTGAAGGGTATGTCCACTCCTCGGCACGGCTATACAGCCTCATCGCCACCGCCAAAGCGAATGGCAAGAAACCCTACCGTTACCTGCGCATCTTTTTAAAGAGCTAGCTACCCGCCGCCGAATCCGTCGAGGATTTCGAGGCCCTGCTGCCTTTCAATCTCGACATCGACAGCTTGGCTTAGGCCGCAAGCCCGTGCAATACGGGTTTCACAGAACGCCTACTCACTTATCGCTTACGATATTCGATTCCAGCAGGCCCGACGGCGCTCCCCGCAAGCCTCTGGATGTTTTCCGTGTGCGGCTTTGGGCTGGACCCCTTTCATCGGCCTGCATGAGGGGTTGGAAGAGACCTGCCGGGGTTCCCGGGAGCGAAGAGGTCCGGGAATGACGCCGCCGCGGCATCCCTACCGGAGCGCGAAGTCCCGGCGAATGTCCCCCAGGGACAGCACCCGGGCGCTCAAGGAGTACCCGAGGCTCGCGGTCTGTCGGTGGCGGGGATGGGCGAGGGAGTAAACGTTAGCCGTTGTCGGTCATAACCCTGCCTTTTTTGTGCCATACCCTAACGGTAAAAATGTGATTGAGTTCACAGTCTGGATTCGTTAAATTGGTCGTCAGCTTGGTTTTTGTGGGGATTGTTCCTCACTCACGATAGGTTAGGCCGGGGAGAAAAATACATGGACTGGTCTGTTGGCTTTTTTCTGCCGTTTTCGGCGGCGTTTGCGCTCTCTGTGGTCCTCATGCCGATGGCCAGGGGTGCCGGCTGGGTGGATAGCCCGTGTGTCCGTAAACGGCACCGTGGCGAGGTTCCGCTGGTGGGTGGTGTCGCTATTTTCCTTGCGATTGCCGCGGGTACCGCTTTTGCCGGTTTGTGGCGGGAATACGCGGTTCTGCTCGCGTTTGGGGCGGTGCTCCTGGCGTGTGGCCTGTATGACGACGTAAAGCCGCTTTCGGCGAGGTTTCGCTTTCTGGCCCAGGGGGCTGCTGCGGTGGTGGCGGCCCTGGTGGGGGGCGTCGTGCTGCATGATGTCGGTAACCTGGTCTCGACGGGTGTGATCGCCCTGGGTGTGGCTGCGGTGCCGGTCACTGCCTTCTGCTTCGTCGGCGTCATGAATGCCTTTAACATGTCCGACGGAATGGATGGTCTGGCGGGTGGCTTGGCATTGGTGACGCTGCTTTCCATGAGCTACCTTGCCGTTGGTATTCGTCATGCCGAATTCCTGACTCTGGCTGCTGGTGCGGTGGCCGGTTTCCTGCTGCTGAATATGCGCAGCCCGGTTCTGGGACGCGCCAAGGTTTTTATGGGCGATGCCGGCAGCCTGATGCTGGGGGGGATACTGGCGTGGTTCCTGATTGATTTGTCGCAGGGAGCGGATCGAGCCTTTTCGCCCAGTGTGGCACTTTGGCTGTTTGCCCTGCCGCTGATGGATACGGTCAGCCTGATGATTCGGCGGATTCGCAAGGGACGTTCGCCCTTCTCCCCGGGACGGGAGCATTTCCACCATATTCTGCAGCGCGCCGGTTTTTCCGTAGGCCAGTCGGGCAGCATTATGGTGGGATTGGCCACGCTGCTGGCGATAGTCGGGGTGGTGGGTAGCGAGCTCCTCATCCCCGAGCCGGTGCTGTTTTTCGGATTTTTGGGTGTTTTCGGGGTTTATCTCTGGGGTATGAGCCGCGCCTGGCGGTTGGTTCGTTACTTGCGGCGCCAACGCCATACGGCGCGTCCGGTGCGCTTCCCGGCCTCTGTTCAAGAGGAAGGCCATTATGAGGGGATCGCCTCCTATTATGACAAGGCGGCGTAGTGGTTAGGTTTTACGTTTTACGTTTTACGTTTTACGTTTTACGTTTTCCGTTTTACGGGAACTGCCTGGAACGATTTGCACTGGGGCGGCCTTCCTGCGGGGGAACGGGGTCTCCTCTGCCGGTGGGAGGCGCGCCCTCGCGGCGATAGGTATTGTGAATACCGCGACGGGACGGTCCCGCATTGGGCCGCGGAGGCAATAGCCCGCCTGTGTTGCAGCCGTATTCACCTGGATGGGCAACTACCAATAACGAAGGTTGGGATAATGGGACAAAGCAGCAATGTGGTTTGGCACCAGGGCTCGGTAAACCGTGGGCGCAGGGAGGGACTCAACGGCCACAAGGGACAAGTGATCTGGTTTACCGGCTTGTCCGGGGCGGGGAAGTCGACCATTGCTCATGCGGTTGAAGAGCGGCTTTACGAGATGGGATGTCGTACCTACGTACTTGACGGGGACAATGTGCGCCACGGGCTCTGCGGCGATCTGAGCTTCTCGGTTGAGGACAGGCAGGAAAACATTCGTCGGGTGGGAGAAATTGCCAAGCTGTTCGTAGATGCCGGTGTGATCGTATTGACCGCCTTTATATCGCCGCTGCGAAGCGACCGCGAGCGGGTGAGGGAGTTGGTTGGCGAGGACTTCAACGAGGTCTATTGCGCCTGCCCCATCAGCGAATGCGAACGGCGTGACGTCAAAGGCATGTACCAGCGCGCCCGCCGCGGCGAAATCAAGGAATTTACCGGGATATCCTCCCCCTACGAGGAGCCGGAAAACCCCGAATTGACCATCGATTCCTCCGTCCTCTCCGTGGATGACAGCGTCGATGCAGTATTGGCGCTATTGATGAAGCGGGGGGTGATTGTGAAGCCTGAGGTTGAAAGCTTAAGGCAGGCTTAGGGAATTTAGGTTTCACGTTTTACGTTTTACGGCAACTGCCCGGGTTGCTTCGGTCCCGGGGTGGCGGCGCGGCTGGTGACCGAACGCCACCAGCAGCAGGGCCCGTAGCGCTACTTCGGCTCTGGTAGGAGGCGCGCCCCGGCGGCGATCGTAACTGCTAGCCCGGTGATCGGTCATCCCCTGTCGTCCCCGTGCAGGCGAGGTTCCATTTTGAGCCATGCTTCTGTTCTCTGGATCCCCGCCTACGCGAGGATGACGGAGGGGGTGAGTAGTTACCGGTGATTTTCATGACGGATGCCCTCTTTCAAACACCCCCGCCACCTATGGAACCAAGTAGAGCAGGCCGCGGCCGCTGAAGCAGCGAAGACACCCGTCATGAGGAGCCCCAGCGACGCGGCAATCTCGCTGTTGAAACAACAGATTACTTCGTCATTGGGGCTCGGCTTTGGCATCCTGCGTCGCTCTACCACCTACATCCATGTAGGCGTCCTCCTGAAGAACTTCCCCTCTTTTCACGCGGCCAGAGGTACGGAAAAGGGCCGATGATGCCATTCCCTCCCCCTGCGGGGGAGGGCCAGGGAGGGGGTGATCCAATAGGCCTTGGCCGTTTTCTTTCCCCCTCATCCTGTCCTTCGACAATTGCTCCCTGCATTGTTCTCGGCTCTGGCTCCTGCTTCGCTCTACCTCGTCCATCCATGGACTCTTACCTCCTGCGTCCTGCAGTCGTCTCCCTAAAGGAGAAGGGACTCTTCGTTCGGCGCGCCAATGATGCTGGAGTGGATACGCTCGATATTGGCCTATGCGGCACCGAAATGGTCTACTTCGCCGCGGCCCGGTGCGGAATGGGAGGCGGTATCATGGTCACCGCCAGTCATAATCCCATGGACTACAACGGCATGAAGCTGGTGCGGGAAGAGGCGCGACCGGTCAGTAGTAACACCGGCCTCAGGGATATCGAGGCCCTTGTCGCCAGCGGGCCGTTGTCGGAACCGTCCCCGCAAAAACGAGGCACCGATACCCAAGTCGGCGTGATGGAGGATTACGCCGCAAAGGTTTTGTCCTGTCGAGTGGGACGTTCTCAAACCTCTGCACCTGGTCGTCAATGCCGGTAACGGTTGTGCCGGGCCGGCTTTCGATGCAGCGGTAACGTACCTGCCTTTTCAGGTAACACCTATCAACCATGAGCCAAACGGCCGTTTTCAAAGCTGGTTGACGAGCGCATAGCCGCCTACCCGTGTAGCGGGGGGAGCTCAACTTCAAAGTCACCTCAGTACCCGATACCATAAGCTGCATCCTGAAAGCCGTCGAGGCAGACTCCCCCCCGCTTGGATGAGACCGACGGCATGAGCGCCGAATTTTCGGACTGGCGCTTCATCCTAAGGGGGTCCAACACCGAATCGGTGATCCGGCTCAACGTCGAGTCGTGAGGCGATATAGCGCTGATGCAGGCCCGAACAGAACAACTCAGCAGGTTAATAGCGACGAATGCCTGAACAATCAACAAGCGATGAACCTCGCGTGAAAGCAGTCATACTCGCTGGTGGAAGCGGAACACGCCTCTGGCCCCTTTCTCGGCTACAACTGCCAAAGCAGTTCCTGCGCCTCCAAGGCGATAAAACCCTGCTGGAATCGACGATTGGCCGGCTGGCCCCGCTGATCCAACCCAGCGACGTCCTGGTGGTTACCGGGGCCGAGCATGCCAGGGGAGAAGCCTACAACAGCCTCCGAGCGTATCAGACGCTGCTGGAACCGGTCGGTCGCAATACCGCCCCCGCCATTGCCCTTGCTGCCGCCTGGCTACAAGAACAGGCCGAAGGTGGAGATCCGGTCATGGTGGTTCTGCCTGCTGATCACATCATCAAGCAGTCCGAAGCGTTCCAGGAGGCGCTACAGTCCGCGGTCGAAGCAGCTAGCGATGGTCGGTTGATCACCTTCGGGATCAAGCCGACACGACCGGATACCGGTTTCGGTTATATCAAGGTGGCGGAAACGAAGGTCAACGATGCTTCTCCGATACTGCTAGTCGACGAATTTACCGAAAAACCTGATCTTGCCAAGGCCGAAGAGTTTGTCGCCCGGGATCACTATTACTGGAACTCCGGTATGTTCGTCTGGCGGACATCGGCCATTTTGGCCGAAATTAAAGCGCAGCTCCCCGACGTCTACGCCATTGTCAAAAGCATTCGCGCCGATTGGGCAGAGAGTGAGTCACTGCAGGAGGCCATCGACCGCGGATTTGCCAGGATGCCCAACATCAGCATCGACTACGGGGTGCTGGAAAAAAGCCAGAAGGTCGCCCTTATTCCCTGCTCACTTGGATGGTCCGATGTGGGTAGTTGGGATGCCGTACACGAAATTGCCGAACACGACGAAAAAGGCAACGCCGTACAGGGGCGTGCCATCGTCACCGACTGCCAAAACTCGCTGGTTCACAGCAATAAACGGCTGGTCGCCGCCATCGGCGTGCAGGACCTATGCATCGTCGAAACGGCCGATGCCGTGTTGGTAACCAAAAGAGGCGAGTCCCAGCGCGTCCGTGAAATCGTCGATGAGCTCAAACAGACAAACGCCCAGGAGCATCTACTTCACCTGACCGTTCAGCGCCCCTGGGGTCGCTACACCGTCCTTGAGGAACAGGCGGGCTTCAAGATGAAAAGGATTACTGTCAATCCCGGCGCTTGTCTTAGCCTCCAGCGCCACCAGCACCGCTCCGAACACTGGATCGTCGTCTCTGGTACAGCAACAGTTGCCCGGAATGATGAGCTACTTACCGTGACCAAAAACGAAAGCACCTATATCCCTATCGGCGTGAAGCACCGATTGGAAAACCGGGGCAAGATTCCCCTTGAGTTAATCGAAATACAGGTTGGCGAGTATCTGGATGAAGACGATATCGAACGATTCGACGACGATTACGATCGCTGAGGCTAAGGAATCCATTATGCAGAAAAAAGCGGTCATCACTGGCATAACAGGTCAAGACGGGGCCTACCTCGCCGAGTTCCTGCTCGAAAAAGGCTATGAAGTTCACGGCATCAAGCGACGGACTTCGCTTTTCAACACCGATCGCATAGACCATCTCTACCGCGATCGTCATGATATCGAGAAAGATTCCGCACTCGACATTCAGCACTCGGAGCTTTATTTACATCATGGCGACATGACCGACTCCAGCAGCCTCATCCGGATTCTTCAGGAGGTCCAGCCGGATGAGATCTACAACCTGGCTGCTCAATCTCATGTCGCCGTCAGTTTCGAAGAACCGGAATATACCGCCAATTCCGATGCGCTTGGGCCGTTGCGAATCCTCGAAGCCATCCGAATCCTCGGACTGGAGAAGAAGACCCGCTTCTATCAGGCCTCGACCTCCGAGCTATTCGGAAAAGTGCAGGAGGTCCCCCAAAAGGAGACCACCCCTTTTTACCCGCGATCGCCCTATGCCGTTGCCAAGCTTTATGCCTACTGGATCACCGTCAACTACCGCGAGGCCTATGGCATCTACGCCTGTAATGGAATCCTCTTCAACCACGAATCACCGGTCCGCGGTGAAACGTTCGTAACCCGCAAGATCACCCGGGCCCTCGCGCGCATCAAACTTGGTCTGCAAGACTGTCTTTATCTCGGCAATCTCGATGCTAAACGCGATTGGGGACATGCCAAAGACTACGTCGAAATGCAGTGGCTCATGCTCCAGCAGGAAGAGCCCGAAGATTTCGCCATAGCCACCGGCCGACAGTACAGCGTCCGCGACTTCGTGAACGCCGCGGCCACCGAACTGAATATGAAGATTCGCTGGGAAGGGGAGGGGGTTGAAGAAAAGGGCTATTGGGTAAAAGGAAGTGGGAAGTCGGAAGTAGGCAGTGGGAACCCCATTTCCCATTCCCCACTACCCACTACCCAGAGCCCCATTGTCCAGGTAGACCCCCGCTACTTCCGCCCCACCGAAGTGGAAACCCTTCTAGGCGACCCCAGCAAAGCTAAAGAGAAATTAGGCTGGAGCCCCAAGATCAGCTTCGAGGAGTTGGTCGCCGAAATGGCACAGGAAGACCTCAAAGCCGCCGAGTGCGACGAACTGGTGAAACGCAACGGCTACAAAACCATGGCTTATCACGAATGAGTAGTGGTGGCAGCAAAATCTATGTCGCAGGCCATCGTGGAATGGTCGGGTCAGCTATTGTCCGGGCACTGGAAGAACGAGGCGAGGCAAATATCATTACCCGCACGCATGCGGAACTCGATCTCACGAACCAACAGGCGGTACGCGCCTTTTTTGAGGATGAACGTCCGGACCAGGTCTATCTGGCCGCAGCCAAAGTTGGCGGTATTCATGCCAATAACACCTATCCGGCCGACTTCATCTACCAGAACGTGATGATCGAGGCCAACGTCATTCATGAAGCATGGCGAACGGGTGTCCAAAAGCTGCTCTTTCTAGGCTCCAGTTGTATCTACCCCAAGCTCGCCCCGCAGCCGATGGCGGAGAATGCCTTGCTAACCGGCCCCCTGGAGCCGACCAACGAGCCCTATGCCATTGCCAAAATTGCAGGGATAAAACTGTGCGAATCGTACAACCGGCAGTATGGCACCGATTATCGCAGTGTGATGCCGACCAATCTATATGGCCCAGGGGACAATTATCATCCGGAAAACAGCCACGTCATTCCTGCACTGATTCGCCGCTTTCATGAGGCAAAACAGGATAATGCTGATGCAGTCGTCATTTGGGGCACCGGCACGCCGCGACGCGAATTCCTTTACGTCGACGATATGGCAGAAGCGAGTCTCCATGTTATGGAACTTGATCGCGCTACTTTGGCCGGCCTGACAAAACCGATGCAAACCCACATCAACGTTGGCTGTGGCGAAGACGTCACTATCGCGGAGTTGGCCGCGTTGGTAAAACAGGTCACCGGCTTCACGGGCCGCATTGAGCAGGATCCTAGCAAGCCTGATGGCACGCCTCGGAAACGAATGGATTCTAGGTTGCTTACCGACACGGGATGGACGCCAAAAACGCCGCTTCGCGAGGGGTTGCTACGGGCATACAAAGAGTTTCTGGAAAAGCCTAGTTGAAATTTGACGATTGAAACGACTCTGGCGCCTCCAAAAGAGGTCCTAAGTTGGTGGTAAATTTTAACTTTGAAAAACAGAGATGCAATAAATGTAGTCTTGATGTCTATTGGTAAGACGATCAGGACGATGCTCATGAAATCAGTACTATACAATGCCGAAACATGTAAGGGCTCAACTTATAAAGCTGACCAAGCATCACGGGTTTGTCAGATATTTTAAAAATACAGCATGGCTTTTGCTGGAGAAGGTTTTACGTATCGTTGTTGGTCTCCTTGTTGGCGTATGGATAGCTCGCTACCTCGGCAGTGAACAATTCGGAACCTACAGCTATGTGATGAGTTTGGTTGGGATGTTTGCAGCAGTAGCGACTTTAGGTTTGGATGCTGTCGTCGTCCGAAAGCTTGTATTTGCAAGGGAAAAACACGAGCACCTAGTTGGAACGGCGTTCGCTCTTAAGTTAGTTGCTGCCGCTTGTTTGTACCTCCTGCTAGTCGCTTATTCAGTATTTGCTGCACCTCGTGAGGCGAAGGAATTGCTGCTCATTATGGGAGCGGTTGTGTTCTTCCATGCTTTTTACGTGATGGATTTCTATTTCCAGAGCATTGTGAAAAGCCGGAGTGTTGTGTTTGCAAGCACATTGGCGCTACTGAGCGCAAGCGCTGTCCGAGTGTGTTTCATTCTTATGAATGCTCCTCTTGTGTGGTTTGGCTGGGCATTCCTTCTGGAAGTAATGATGTTTGCCGCAGGTTTACTATATTTCTATTCGGCCAACAGACGGTCAATTAGGCAGTGGGTGTTCGAGAAAAACATAGCCATCGACTTATTGAAGGCATCACTCCCTCTGGTTCTGACCGCATTTTCGGCTTCGGTTTATATGAAGATCGATCAGATAATGCTGTTAGAAATGGTGGGTGCGAATGATGTTGGGCAGTATGCTGCCGCCGTTCGGTTAAGCGAGGCATTCTACTTTATTCCCATCGCAATTACCGGCTCGGTTTTTCCTGCGATATTGCGGGCGAAGGAAATAGACGTTGAACTTTATCGAAAAAGATTAAAAAATCTCTATTCCTTGGTTGTCTGGATTGCAATTGCTGTGGCGCTACCAGTAACTTTCCTTAGTGACTCGATAATCGGATCGTTGTACGGAGCGGAGTACGCTTCGGCATCGTCGGTCCTTGTGATCCATATTTGGGCCGGCGTTTTCTTCTTTTTAAACGCTGCTTTCGTTAAGTTTCTGTATTCTGAATCGTACGAAAAAAAATACCTATATAGATCGGTTTTTGGCGCGGCCATGAACATTGGCTTAAATTTTGTGTTAATTCCTTCCTACGGCATTCAGGGCGCTGCATTTGCGACTTTGCTTTCCCTTGCTGCAATGAATTATCTCTATGACGTCCTCGATCGTGACCTTAGAAAACACTTGAACATGAAGGTGAGCTGTTTTGACCCTCGTGCTCTATTAACAGTATTTCAAAGACGAGACCGCTAATGAAACTGCCAGTCTCCGCATTGCTCCAATCGAAACTCAAAAGCATAGCTTTAAAGAGACGCGTAAGCGCCATGCAATTCAGCTATCGCTATTTCACAGAATTATGTGCCATTGGTGATATAAATGAGATCCGTTTCGCGGAAGGAAGTGCGATAATCGGGCTGAAGGACGGACGAAGGTATGAGTTTGCGCCACTTGAAGGAACTGCTTCGGGGCTATTTTCTATCCCAATTATCGGAAGCTTCGAAAAGAAAGAAACAGAAATCGTGGCCAAGTTGGTTGAACGTGGAGATGTTTGCATTGATGTGGGTGCGAATTTCGGGTATTACGCAATACTTATGAGCTTCGCTGTAGGTGAAAGGGGGATGGTTTATGCATTCGAACCTTTACCGCATACGCTTGATATATTAAAACGCAATATTGATCTAAATCATTCATATAATGTAAATGTAGACGGTCGAGCATTAGACGAGGCAAGCGGGACAAAGGAAATATTTCTTCCCGACATTGGAATTTCGGGGTCGTTTAAGTTGCATCGATACAAAAGGTCCTTCAATCAATTCTCAGTTAAAACAGTCTCATTGGACGAGTATGTGGATGAGAATTCGATTTCGCGAGTCAACTTTATAAAGGCGGATATAGAAGGGGCGGAGCTCCTTATGTTGAAAGGAGCACGTGGCGTTCTTAAGCGATTTAAGCCTATCTTATTTTTGGAAATACAGGAGCGTTCGACAAAACTTTTCGGCTACACTCCGCAACAGCTGATTGAAATGGTGTTGAGCCAAGGGTACGAGATATTCTGGGCGAACGAGGGAATGCTTGTGCGCGTTGGAGATGTTCATGCACTGCCGGATTACAATTTCTTCTTTATACATAAAGACGATTTTGAGAAACATGCTGGTTTGTTATCCCACTAGGGCGAAAGTCCATTAGATATTTACTACTAGCGATGGAATATACTTGAGTCGAATATGCTGATTTCATTTGTCACAGACAAGCCATACCAAGGCGACCGTATCTTTGATGAATCCGACCCGACTCGGGCCAAGTATGCGAAAATGAAGGATGAATTCGCCCGACTCGGACATCAGATACATACGTCGGATATTCTGGCGCCTGCGGAAGCCGATGCTGTAATTATGCACGATCTAAAGAGCGGCTTTGAGGCCAGTTTGAGTCCCTCCGGTGAGAACTATGCACTACTAGTGGAAAGTTCGATAATTCGGCCCGAAAGCTATAGAAGAAAAAATCATAGGCATTTCAAAAAGATTTTTACGTGGCATGATGGATTGGTTTGTTTGAATGAGAGCTACGTGAAGGTATGCTATGGCTTTAGCTTCCCTGAGAGAATTCCAACCGGTTTGGTAGACAGGCAGAAACTATGTGCATTGATAATAAGCAACAAGTCATCTAACGCACGCGGTGAATTGTATTCCAAGCGTAGGGAAGTGATTCGCTGGTTCGAAGGTAACCATCCGTCGGATTTTGACCTTTACGGGCGAGGCTGGAACCGCTTGAACTTGGGGGCATCTTTACTTTCGAGCGTTCTGAGGAGGGTTCGGCCAGTTGTGTATGTATTGGACCTCTTGTTTGCAGAGAAATACCGGTCTTATCGTGGGGAAGTGTTGTCGAAAGCTAATGTTTTAAGTCGATATAAATTCGGGATTGCATTCGAAAATGTCGTGAATGTCCCCGGGTATATTACAGAGAAAATATTCGACTGCCTGTTCTCCGGGTGTGTTCCCATCTATTTTGGTGCGAACAATATAAAGGATTATATTCCTGAGGAGTGTTTTATTGATTTCAGACGTTACGAAAGTTTTGATGAATTGTATGAATATATTTCCGCTCTGTCTGATGATGCGTATCTAGAGTATCAGCGCAACATCTTGGAATTCATTTACGGTGGGGCAGCCGACCGGTTTTCGGCGAGAACCTTTGCGCGAACTATCGTTGACGAAGTCGTTGGGGTGTGATGCGGAAGGGTGGGGCTTCTATATGAGTGAATCAGTGATACAGGGAAGGGAGCTTATCGGAAAGGTCGATGAGCACTTATGGCCGTTGATTGCGGACAACGAATGCACGCCGAAACACGTGTCGCCGGCCGGATTGATTACTCACAATCGATTGGATCTGGCAATTAAAATCCTTTTCCTCGAGATGAAGTCGTACAGCTCCGATTTTGCTAGAGATATCTATGAATCGCACCTAAGGTGTTTTTCCTTAGGAAGGTTTCAGGAGCCGGGTAATGAAGATAAAAATAGCTTAGAACGATATATAGAGGATTTTGAAGGGCTTTACGAGTCCCTTCGGCGGGCACCGTTTGATTCGGATAAAAGCTATGTACCTTTGGCAGCTGACGGGAGCATTTTAAACGGAGCACACCGCGTGGCAGCAGGATATGTTACGGGAAGGAGTGTTGTTACCGTCTCCATGTTGACGCCGCCACCTGACTATGGTTACAAATTCTTCCTTAGTCGTGGGATGAGGCCCCGTGACGTTGAAATTGCTGTTTCCAAGTTTGTCGAAATTGCGGAAAATGTATACATTGCAATTCTTTGGCCCAGTTCAAACAAGAAATCTATTCCGATTGATACGACATTCGGACGTGTGATCTACGAGAAAAAGGTAAAGCTGACCTATAGAGGCGCGCATAACTTAATAACACAAGTTTATGCTAACGAACATTGGCTAGGAAAAGAGGAAGAGCATTACCGTGGGGCAGAAGGTAAGCTTGCTCCTTGTTTTGGGAATGGCGAAGACTTAAGGGTTGTT
Organism: Thiohalomonas denitrificans; assembly: GCF_900102855.1. Lineage (NCBI taxonomy): Bacteria > Pseudomonadati > Pseudomonadota > Gammaproteobacteria > Thiohalomonadales > Thiohalomonadaceae > Thiohalomonas > Thiohalomonas denitrificans. The sequence continues at coordinate 10,639 of NZ_FMWD01000014.1, read as the reverse complement.
GCATTTCAGGCGGAATCAATTGAGCAGGTCACAAAAATCAAGACAAAAGTGCGAGAAATGGTCGGAATCGGTAAACACTCGATTCACATTACCGACACGCACGAAGAAGCGGTTCGAGTATCTCGGTTACTATTCAACGAAAACGCAGTTCACTTTCTAAATCACAGCTTTCCGACCAAGTTCCCGGAAACGCACTGTGCCTTAGAAAGCTTTCGGCAACGGTTAAGCCTCGAAAGCATGGGAATGAATCGATTCGTTATCGATTCAGGGCTCGTTCTTGCGCTCTACGGTTTGAGGAAAGCGCGTGATATTGACGTGATCGCGCTAGAAACGCACTCGTTCCGCAACGATGGTATCGACGATCACGATTCGGAAATGCGCTTCCATGGCGTGAGTAAGAGTGAATTGATATTGAATCCAAAGTACTACTTTTTCTATAGGGGGATCAAGTTCTCTGCGTTTAGGCAGGTCTATAGAATGAAGGCGGCGCGTCGGGAGGAGAAGGATCTGGTCGATATCGAAATGATGGCGGCTTTAGTTGAAGGCGGTGTTTTCAATGCATTGGTAGCACAGGTAAAAAAAGAGATGCTCTTCGCGAGAGCGAGGGCTCGGAAGCAAATAGTCGAAGCCCTGAAGTGTGTCGGTCTATACCGAAAGGCTCGAACGATATACAGGCGGTTGAAAGGGCGTGATGATGACTGAAGAGTTGGTGTCGGTTGTGATGCCGGCATTTAATTGTGAGACCTATATTAGCCAAGCCATTTCGTCGATCCTGGAACAGGATTATCGAAATATTGAGTTAATTATAATTAATGATGGCTCTACAGATGGTACTGGCGAAGTGATATCTCGATTTTCCTCTGCAGATCCGCGCATCAAAGTAGTCACTAGGGCGAACAAAGGTCTGGTTGCCTCTTTGAACGAGGGCATTTCCTTGGCGCGTGGAAAGCTTGTCGCACGAATGGATGCTGATGATATCTCTATGCCGTTTAGAATAAGAAAGCAGACGGAACATCTTGACTCTCACCCTGAGATATCAATATTGGGTGGGCAGGCAATTCAGATCGACATGGAGGGCAAACGAGGAGGGGGGCTACGCAAGCCGACGGACGCGTATGCAATTGAGCAGTTTCTCAAATACGGATGCCCTGTAATCCATCCAACATATATGGTCAGAAAAGAAGTTTACGAGCATTTAGGAGGTTATCGAGACTTGATGGCTTCGGAGGATATTGACTTTTTGGTTCGCGCGCATCTTGCCAATTATGTGATAGCAAATCTATCACAGAATGTCTTGTTTTACAGAACAAACCCTGCAGGTATGTCATCTAGGAATGCTTTTGTTCAGATGAGGAATACAAGACGTATTCTGTCACAAATTCATAAAGGGCGGCAATCGGACAAAGCGGAGATCACGGCGAAAAAATCCGAAGAGATAGGTAGTAGTATGTCCCGGAGGTGGTTTGAGTTTTGGTGGAAAACGCGGATTAAATTACTTTCGAACCGGGAAAGTCGTAATCGACAACTGACTGCGCTCGGGGTGCTCTTTTGTTCGCTTATGCATTACGAGTTGCTACTGGCTAGCTATAGAGCTGCACGTAGCTTGCGGTGGAAAGGTAAGCACTTAGTTAACCACGTTCTGGCAGATTAATTCAGAGCGAAAAAAACCTGGTATTTCCGGTAATCTGGTAGAATAAGCGCATGCGTACGGGGGCATCGACAGCGAACTAAATGGATGGCAATTCGGCCTCCCGCCATTGCAGAGTTGAGGCATATCAACGAGCAACTTCGACGCGAAAATCGGCTTCTCTAAGAGAAGGTCCACTATCTCACCCACCAACGTTTTTCCCGTAAGGATGCCACGCATGCGTGAACAATGGCTGATCCCGATCATGGAAGCGTTTGTGGAGAAAATTGAGGCACACCGTGCGCTATCCCAAGTCTTTTTTTGTCGTGTGAAAATGAGTGGATGGCTGAGGGCAGTTAGATCTTTCCGAGACCACCGATCTGCACAATGCATTGCTATGGATTAGTGCGGAGCTAGGGCTTATGGCAGGCCTTCTTGTTTTCGGGGTTTTAGTAGTTCTACTAAGAAGAATAGTATGCAGACGGTATTGGAAGCAATATGGTGACGCTGCGGGAGGTATTTTTACCACGGGTATGGGAATAATAATCAATGTTCCTCTGCATGGTTTGCCTGTATCTATGAAACTTAATTGGCTTTTGCTAGGGGTGATTTGCGATTTGCTGTTTTGGCGCTTTCGGCGCGCTAACAGTCGTCTGGTATGAAAGCATGGCGCGTTTATGAGGATCAGAAAAATTTGTTCGTGGAACGCGAAACGAGGCATTTGCAATCTGGTATGAGTGATTCTGGCAGAAAAAAAATATGCCATGTTATTAGTAGTTTGGAGTTAGGTGGGGCGCAGCAACTTCTTTTGGCTTTGACGCATGCCCTATCGGCTCCCGAGTTTGAACATATTGTGATTTCGCTGACTCGCGAAACGGATTTGGCGAGACGGCTGGAGGCATTGGGCTGCCGGGTACACTGTATTGGTATTACTGGCCCACGAAGCGCGGTAATGGGATTTTGCCGTGTGGCTCGACTGCTACGTCAGGAGCAGCCCGACATAGTGCAAACTTGGCTTTACCACGCAGATCTCCTAGGTGGTTTGGCGGCAAAGCTAAGTGGTTCAAGGCCGATCATTTGGTCCGTTCATCACGCTAGCCCCGATGGGGTTCATGAGAAAGGCCGCACGTGGTTAATAGTAAAAGCTCTTGCTTTTCTGTCGTACTATATTCCTGATTCTATTGTTTACTGTTCCGATTATGCGAAAACGGTTCATGAAATGCTTGGTTATCGTGCAAAACCAGGCATCGTTATAAACAATGGCGTGAATACGGACAGATTTCGGCCAGCAGCCACATTGCGGAAGCAGTTTCGACAAGAACTTCTGTTGGAAGATCATGTTCGTTTGGTGGGCATGGTCGCGAGATTCTCCCCGATAAAAGGATTTGATGTGTTTCTGGAGATGGCTGAGAGCTTAAAAGCATCTATTCCGCAAATCCAGTTTGTTTTGGCCGGGACGGAAGTCCTTACCGAAAACCCTGACCTTGTAAGAATGGTGGAATCGTCGGGTCTCTCGCATTGTTGTTACTTGCTTGGTGAACGGACCGATATCGAATCGATAATGAACGGACTGGACGTGCTTGTGTGTCCATCGTACTCGGAATCATTTGGACTAGTAGTTGCAGAGGCACTCGCATGCGGTGTGCCTGTAATTGCTTCGGATGTCGAGGTGCTTCGGCGTTTAGTGGGGGATAGGTATACGTCGCCGGTTGGTGTCGCAGAAGGATTTGCGGAGAAGGTTCGCGAGGTTCTAATGCTGGGCAAGGAAGGGCGGGATGATATTGGGTCGCAAGGGCGAGAACGTATCGTTAAAGATTGGGGAAACTGTGCAATGTTTGGGCAGTATAGGGCTCATTATCAACGCGCGACGAAATAAGCGGCGAGTACGAGCAAAGATAGAGGGCAGGTTAATGGCCACATTGAATCCGAAAGGTTTTGTGCGTCGGTTTTTCCCGACGGCCAGACGCTTGCTTGTTGAAGCGGATGTTCGCCGTTGGTGCGTGGACGAGTATGCTCGTGTGTTGGTTATCGGTGCGGGCCACGATCCGTACCGTACGCGATTTCCTAGTGCGGATCTGTACGTGACGCTCGATATCGTGTCGACGCCTGGAGCAACCGACGTAGTCGCGAGTGCGCTTGAGCTGCCATTCCAAAATGGAGTTTTCGACTGTGTTGTCGCTATTGAGATAGCGGAGCACGTAAATGAACCGCTTATGCTAATAAAGGAAGCATTTCGTGTACTAGCCCCGAGTGGGAGCCTGCTTTTATCTGTTCCGTTTGCATTTCACCAGCATGCCGACCCAGAAGATTACTGGCGCCCAACGCGCAGGGCCTTGGAAAAGGCGGGCGCTGATTTCAAGGAGGTTAGTGTGTATCCGCAGGGAAATAGGCTTCATGTGATGTCGGATTTCTCTACGACCGCGTTTTACCCGCGCTCAGTATTTGCGCCTCTCAGAATAATAAATAATCTGTTAAGGATCCCCTTTCTAAGTGGGGCGAACAGAAAGAATACATCCAGTGCGCCGTCAGGGCATTTTATGGTAGCGAAGAAATAGATGCCGAATAGGCGAATTGAAACGTTTGGAGAATTCTGTGGCACCACCCAAGTTGCTGTACTTCGTTACCGAGGACTGGTATTTCTGTTCTCACCGTTTGCCATTGGCAGTGGCGGCCCGGGATGCGGGCTACGACGTGGCGGTGGTGACCCGTGTTCGTGATCACGGCGAGACGATTCGTGCCGCCGGGATTCGTGTAATTGCGCTCGACAGTGAACGGCGGAGCCTGAATCCATTGTCGCTGGCTTCATCCGTCGGCCGTTTGGCTGCACTCTACCGTCGGGAAAGGCCCGATATTGTCCATCATGTGGCTTTGAAACCGGTTGTGTTGGGGGCGGTTGCCGCTCGGCTGGCCGGGGTTAAGCGCGTAGTCAGTGCGTTAGCGGGGCTAGGTTGGCTCTACTCTTCCAAGAGCCGAGCAGCGGCACTACTTGGATATCCGGTACGCCGCGTGTTAAAGGGTGTGCTCTCCCGCGGGCGAATTATTGTTCAGAATCCGGATGACCTTGCCTGGTTGTGTGCGTTGGGAGTCAGTCAGTCATCCATGACGCTGATTCGCGGCAGCGGAGTCGATGTGGCGCAGTTTCACCCTGGCGCAGGATCGGACGGGATACCGGTGGTGGTGCTTGTGGCGCGCATGCTTTGGGATAAAGGCGTGGGGGAGTTGGTTGAAGCCTCCCGGCGGATTCACCAGCGCGGTGGTACGGCACGCTTTGTGCTGGTAGGCGCGCCCGATGCGGCTAACCCCGGTTCCATAGACGAGGCGACGCTGAAAGCGTGGGCCGATGAAGGCACCGCGGAATGGTGGGGTAGGCGTGATGATATGGTTGACGTGCTTGATCAGGCCCATATTGCCTGTCTTCCGTCCTACTATGGCGAAGGGGTGCCGAGATCGCTATTGGAGGCGGCGGCAGCAGGTTTGCCTATTGTGACCACGGATGCGCCGGGGTGCCGCGAGGTTGTCATCGACGGTGATAACGGGTTGCTGGTTCCGCCCCGTGATGTCGATGCATTGGCCGATGCGCTTGAGGCATTGATTCAGGATCCGGACCGACGTAGAGAAATGGGCCTGCGCAGCCGGGAACGAGCCGAGAAAGAGTTCTCGATCGATAAGGTTGTGTCTGAGACCCTTGCGATCTATCGGGAGATGCTGGTGTGAGTACCGTTTTGGTGACGGGCGCGACCGGGTTTCTCGGCGGAAGTGTGTTGCGGAAGCTCACGGCAGAGGGAAAACCTGCCGTTGTTGCCGTGCGTTCTTCGACTGCTGTGCTTTCTGCCGAAGTGCCTATGGTCCAGGTGGGTGACCTTACGCCTGAAGCCAACTGGCGGGAAGCTCTGAATGAAGTGGATGTGGTCGTACATGCAGCCGCCCGGGTTCATGTGATGCACGAAACCGCCACTGATGCTTTGGCAGTGTTTCGCGAAGTAAATGTAGAGGGAACCTTGAACCTGGCGCGTCAGGCGGCGGATGCGGGTGTGCGACGGCTTGTCTTTATAAGCTCTATCAAGGTCAATGGCGAACAGACTGCACCGGGGCAGGTATTTGGAGCGGATGACAAGCCGTTGCCGCAGGATCCTTATGGTGTTTCCAAGTGGGAAGCCGAGGAGCGGTTGATGGAACTGGCGGATGAGTCCGGTATGGAGGTCGTCTGTATTCGGCCGTCTTTGGTGTACGGTCCCGGCGTAAAGGCCAATTTTCTCTCCATGATGCGCTGGGTGGCCAAGGGTGTGCCATTGCCGCTGGGAGCAATCCACAATCAGCGCAGTCTGGTTGCGCTTGATAATCTCGTTGATCTCATAATCACCTGTATTGATCACCCTGCCGCTGCCAACCAAACGTTTCTGGCAGGGGATGGCGAAGACCTTTCAACGACTGAACTGTTGCGCCGGTTAGGGGATGCCCTTGGCAAACCGGCCAGGCTGCTACCGGTTCCGGTCTGGGTTTTGGAGGCGGGGGCGGCGATGGTTGGTAAGCAGGCCGTTGCACGGCGTTTGTGCGGGTCACTACAGGTGGATATTTCCAAAGCGCGAGATGTGCTTGGCTGGACACCGCCGGTAAGTGTGGATGAGGCGCTGAGGGAGACTGCGCGGGAGTTTAAATCCAAACAAAGATGTTAGAAGGCTGTTGAAAAAAGGCTTTGTCCCTTTTCCCTCAGGGAGACGACTGCAGGACGCAGGAGGTACGAGTCCATGGATGGACGAGGTAGAGCGAAGCAGGAGCCAGAGCCGAGAACAATGCAGGGAGCAATTGTCGAAGCCCAGGATGAGGCGAAAAAAACTCAGACCGTTATCATGCATTGAACCCCCTCACCCCGACCCTCTTCCGGAGGGAGAGGGAGTTTTTCACAGCCTGTTAGATCGTATTTTTAATTGGCAATTTTTATGAATGAGTGGTGGGTCTTTCCTTTTGCGGCGGGGGTCGCGTTGCTCCTGACGGGCGCGCTGCGGCGTTATGCGTTATTCCGTGGTCTGATGGACAGCCCTAACGAGCGGAGTTCGCACACGGTACCTACGCCGCGAGGCGGGGGGCTGGCGATTGTGCTGACGTGCCTGGTGGCGCTTCCGCTGCTGAATTGGGCCGGAGGTCCGACGGCGGCGAGCCTCTGGGCGCTGGTTGGGGCCGGCGCGTGGGTGGCGCTGGTCGGGTGGTTCGATGACCACGGCCACATACCGGCTCGGTGGCGGTTGTTGGCCCATTTCGTCGCGGCTGGCTGGGCATTGGCGTGGCTGGGTGGTCTGCCGCCTCTTCCGGCTTTCGGTCTTGATGTGGACCTCGGCTGGCTGGGGTATGGGCTGGCGGCGTTCTATCTGGTGTGGCTGCTCAACCTCTACAATTTCATGGACGGCATCGACGGTATCGCCGGGATCGAGGCCCTGACGGTCTGTCTGGGTGGGGTGATCCTCTATCTGTTGTCGCCCGCGACGGGCGCCGAGTGGGCTCCGCCGACGCTGCTGCTGGCAACGGTGTTTGGCTTTCTCTTCTGGAATTTCCCCAAAGCGAAGATCTTCATGGGTGATGCCGGCAGCGGCTTTGTCGGGATTATGCTGGGCGTCTTATCGATTCAGGCGGCTTGGGTAGCACCGGAGCTGTTTTGGGGCTGGGTGATCCTGCTGGGTGCTTTCGTGGTGGATGCGACGGTGACGCTGGTCCGGCGCGTGCTGCGGGACGAACCGTTCCATCGAGCGCATTGCAGTCATGCCTATCAGTATGCCGCGCGCAAGTTCGGGTCGCATCCGCCGGTCTCCTACGCCTTCGGCGCAATTAATCTGTTCTGGCTGTTGCCGGTGGCATCGACGGTGGCTTTGGGCTGGCTGGACGGGGCATTGGGCGTGGTGATTGCGTATCTGCCGTTGGTGGGATTGGCGCTGTGGTTCAAGGCCGGGGCGGCGGAGTTGCAGTAGGGATTGGTTTTAGGTTTTACGTTTTACAGGCACGGCCTGGATTGATTCGCGCCGGGGCGGCCCTCCTACCGGGGAACGGAGGCGCTGTTGGTGCCCTAACGCCATCAGCAGGCCCCGCAGTTCCTGACTCCGGCTCTTCTGGTAGGAGGCGCGCCCTCGCGGCGATTCTCCAAAAAATTGTGATTGGCCGCTATCTGCAGGCGCTGGAGGGGATTTGCACCGGTGATGTGCCGGCCGGGGAGGCCGAGGTTCAGCCGGACCTCTGATGGGTTTTGCCCCGCCGGGCGAAGGGATCAATACAGACACCATATGCTTTATCTCGATAAGCTGCTTACGCAGATCGCCTATCCCCTGAACCTCTCCCTGTGGCTTTCGTTGCTGGCTCTGCTGCTGTTGTGGCTCCATTGGCGGCGTTCGGGTCTGACGATTCTGGTGTTGGCCGTCGCCTGGCTCTGGGTGTGGTCGCTGCCGGTGGTCTCGGATGCGCTGCGGTTGTCCCTTGAGGGTCGTTTCGCGAATGTCCCGGTGGAGCAATCGCCGACGGCGGAGGCGGTGGTGCTGCTGGGCGGTGGGGTGAGCGGTACGCCGTCGCAGTGGCCGTATGCCGATCTGGGTTCGGGCGCCGATCGGGTGTGGCATGCCGCGCGGCTTTACCATGCAGGGAAGGCACCGGTGGTGGTGGTTTCCGGTGGCGGGGCGGCATGGCGTGGTGAACGGCGCTCCGAGGCGGAGGCGATCGCACAGTTCTTGCGGGCCCTCGGTGTCCCGGACAGGGCCATGCTGCTGGAGAACGCCAGCCGTACTACATACGAGAATGCCGTTTTGTCGGCGCAGTTGCTGGAGAAGAGGAACATTGGACGAGTGCTGCTGGTGACCTCCGCCCTGCACATGACACGCGCCGCGGCAACCTTTCGGTCGGCCGGGGTGGATCTGGTGCCGGCTCCGGCCGACTTTGAGGTGATCCCTGAACCTAACCACCTGCTGCGCTGGCTACCCGATGCCGAAGCGCTTTCGGACAGCACCCGGGCGCTCAAGGAGTATCTGGGGCTCGCGGTCTATCGGTGGAGGGGATGGGCGGGGGAGTAGGCAAAGTTTTACGTTTTACGTTTTAGGGAAACCGCCTGTGGGGGATGGGGTCGGTTCTTGACCTTGCACCCCGGCATCTTTCCGGGATTTGATACGCTTGGGAGCTTCCCGGGTACATCGTTTTTTGTAGGTTGGGGTGAGTTATGCGAACCCCAACGCTGATTTTGTTGGGCTTCATTCCTCAGCGCCAACCTACTTTTTGGAGCCCATTGCTATTCCCGGGCGGGCTCCTGGGGGAGGCCTGAAGTTCTAGTTGCCGGCGATCGCGAATAGGGCGGCGATGATGACGACGGTCTGGCCGGCCAGCAGGCTGAATACCCAGCGCAAGCCGGAGCCGCGGGCTTGTTCGAGTTCCTTTGCGAGGCGGCCTTCCATCGCCACAATCTCTTTTCTGACGATTTCGATCTCTTTCTGCAGGCGCAGCTCGGTTTCGGTCAAGGCGGACTGGGTGGCGAGGTCCTTGACCTCGGGACAGCGCTCCTCCATCCGTTCGAACGCTTCGGCGATGACCCGGGCCCGGGTCTTGTCGGGAGCGGACGAGAGCTCTTCATAGAGTTGGATTACGGAGGTCATAGTTCCTGACGATAGCACCGGGCTATTTGGTCGGCCACTGCCGGATTCGGTGCCTTTGCTGGGGTTCGCTACCGTTGGCGCGCACACGGGGCGTCCTGATAGCTAAATAGCTGTTCCGGAATCGCGTCCAACACGCTCCTTTGGTGACATACCGAGATCTCTTTAGGAGCGGCGGAAGCCGCGATTCGGTGGATCGCGACTTCCGTCGCTTGTATGTTTGTTCCCGGCAAGTCACAAAGGGGCTTGTCGGGGTGGAGGGACGAACGCCGCATCTGGCCAAAGGCACAGACCGTAGGAGATATCGTCCCGCCCCTCACCTAATCGCCAATATGGAATCTATCGGCTATGGACCGACGATTAATGGCAAGCCAGCGCTAGGGTGAGCCCCGACAAGCATGTTCACATTAGTCGGGGGAGCATCTCATGGCAATGCCTGTACGGCCGTATCTGGTGGGGGTGGATGTCAGTAAGGCGGAGCTGGCTATCTGCGAACATCCTGAAGCTCCGGTAATCCTTCTGGAGAATGACCCGGGGTCGATAGCCGGGTGGCTAAAACAGTTGCAGGCTCCGGCCTGCCTGGCCGTCGAGGCCACCAATACCTACCACATGGAACTTGTGGACCAAGCGCACCGCCTTGGCCATACGGTGTACGTGGTCGATGGCTTTCGCCTGAACCGCTATCGCCAGAGCATCGGCGGCCGCGCGAAGACCGACAGTTCCGATGCCCGCCTGCTATGGCGGTACCTGGACCGGGAACGGGCTGACCTAAGGCCCTGGACACCGCCCTCGAAGGGCTATCGCACCCTCCAGCAGCTACTCAGACGCCGCGCCGTGCTCGTCCGGGCCAAATCAGCTCTGGAGCAGAGCCTGCGGGAGGTACCTGAGCTCAAGCGAGAAGCCCAAGGGCTCACCAAACAGTTCAAGATGCTCGACAGCGCCATCCTGCGCCGGATTCGAGAATGTATTCGCCACCACCAATGGCAGGCGGATATGGAGCGCTGCCAAGGCATTGAGGGGGTGGGACCACTGAGCGCCGCCGCGCTAACCATGGCCTTCCAGCGAGGTCACTTCCGCAGCAACGACGCCTTCGTCGCGTTCCTGGGGCTTGATGTGCGGGTCCGGGACTCCGGCAAGACCCGGGGGCAACGGAAACTGACCAAGCAAGGCGACCCGGAGCTGCGCCGACTTCTCTACCTAGCCGCTATGACCGCGAGCCGAAGCGCCACTTGGCGCGGCTTCTATCAGCGCCACTTGGACCGCGGTCTATCCCCAACGCAGGCGTTCATCATCCTCGCAAGGAAAATCGCAAGAATCGCCTTCTCGCTCCTTAAGAACCAAACCACCTATCAGCCCAAACCTCACATCGAGGCTTGCGCCGTGACATAGAATCTCCTAC
>NZ_FMWD01000013.1 GCF_900102855.1 Thiohalomonas denitrificans | reverse complement strand
GTGCATCTTCTGCTCCTTTTCGGATGACTTCTTCGGCTTCGCAACCACAAGAAGATCACGTCGGGAGATGCATGTCCACCCCTATTCCTTTGCTGGTCAGATACTTAGTCTACGTATTCGTGGGGATTCCTCAGGGTCAGAGTCAATTATTCCTGTCCAACGATCCGGCGCCGAACCGACTTCATCGCCATTCCCCTGTATTGTACGGCCGGTGCGCTCTCGGTCCGACTTGCTGCCGAATTTGGGGAAGGTATGATCGGAGGGGGCGTGTAGTCACGCCCTTGCGGTGTCCGTCTACGTGCTGAACACATCTTTCGTCCATTGTCCTGTTCGCCTTTCGATTGACGGCTTTCGGTCCATTCATTGGGTTGGTTAGGAGAGTACCGAATCGTGCCGGGCCGGTCCAATTGTGGCCGTGGGCCGGAGACGTTCCTTGCTCAGACCTAGACCTCCCCAGCCCAGACCGGGTGCCGTTTCCAATTGCCGATAAACCCCATGGACCCGAGCGGCGCGTCGGGGTAGCGGTCGAGCAGTTCGACGAGACGCTCTTTCCAGGCGTGGTCCGGCGCGATGCGGTTCATCATGTAGGCGAGCATTAACAGCACGACGAATATCCTGCGTCCCGGCTCCGGCTGGCCGGGCTCAGCGTGGGGCAGGGACCAGGATTGGCTCTTGGGGCGTTTGGGCGGCAGCGGAAGTTCGCGGTTCCACAGCCGCGCGTGATGGGCGCAGCAGTTGCGGATAAATGTCAGAGTGTGCAGCCAGGAGGCAAACACGTGCTGCGGCAGGGCGAAGCGGTTGGCGATCTGCTTTCGGTCGTAGTCGCGGGCAATACCCTTATAAAGACGCGACAAGGCCCCGAGGCTAAGCTCCTCCAGCGCGGCCCAAGAAGGGGGGAGCGGCGGCTCAGCGTAGGTCTGCCCGTAGAAGCGGAAGTAGTTGTCGCGCTTGCGGTGTTCGATTCGCTCGGCCTTGGTCTCATCGCTGGCACGGCTCTGCTGGATACGCTCGGCTTCACGCCGGAAGTGGTGGGCCTCCTGCTCCAGCTTGGTTTGCAGTTCGCCCACGAGACGATCATGGTCGAACTCCCGCTTGAAATGCCGGCGCTCTGAATACCAGTGGGCGCCGTAGGCCGGTGCCATGTGATTGCTGATGCAGGCGCGTGCCGCCACCTCGACGCGTTCTACCGCCTCCATGACGAGGCTGCGGAGGTCACTGTCGAACCGGTAGCGCGTGACAATTTGTCGAAGTGTGGTTCCTGCGTGGAAATGGTGATCGGGGTTGCCGCCGTGCTGAAAGGGCCGCATGTAGGGACTGAGCCGGAACAAACTCACGACCTCGAGGAAACGGCTGGCACGCTCCTCGTGCAGGATGGTCAGCCCCCTGTTTCTGAGCAGTTGGAGCTGCTCTTCGATGGTGAGGGGTGGTTTGGCGAAACGTCTCATGCCCGCAACCTCCGGGCATAAAAAAACCCGCACGATTTGAGCGTACCGACCGAAGTCGGCATAGGCTTGGCGGGTGTGTTGAGTAAATGGTAAGCAAGCTTACTGCTTGGGTCAACGCTTAGGGCCGACTTGCTGCCGAGTTCGGGGAAGATGTGACCGGAGGGGTCGATGCTCACACCGTTGCGATTTCCGCCCACGCGCTGAATACGTCCTGTCTCGTCCATTGTCCTGTTCGCCTTCCGGTCGCCGGCACCGGACCCGTTCATTGGGTTCTGTTAGGAGAGAGTACCGAATCGTGCCGGGCCGGGCCAATCGTGGTCGGGATGGCATGGGCGGAGGTGAAGAGGGCGCGCCCCTGGCGGGTTCCTCCATCCGGGTGGGGCGGCTGCGGAAATAAATAGTGTCAGAGTCGAATAAAGCCAGACGAGACACCCAAGACCTGCCCCGCTATCTCTGCGTATCGTGGAAGCTTCAGCGGACCTTCGGCCACTCGATTCGGAAAACGGCACCGCGAGGCGTATTGCCGCCCACCTCGATGCGGCCTCCGTTGGCCAGAATGATCTTCCGGACCACCGCCAATCCGATCCCAGTTTCGTGATACGGTGAGGGGAGACATTGATATCCCGGGCGAGCCGGTTTTGACTGATCCGAAGCGGGACCAGGAACTCCTCCAGCGGGATTTCGCCGGAAATCGCCGCGAGGGCGCGCCTCCTACCTAAATATCGCGATGGTGGCCGCTCACACGTCAGGCGCGGATTTCGAACTCCGTAACTGTTGCGATCGGCCGGACGCAGCGGCGGTCGCGCTTTAGCTCCACCAGCCCGTAATTGGAGAGTGTTCGAAGCGTTCGGGAGAGATTGCTGGCTTTTCGGCCGGTGCTTTGGGCGAGTTCCTCCAGCGATGCAGGATGCGTTTCGGCAATATGCCGTAAGAGCGCTCGGTTCTTATCGCTGAGCACCTCGGCAAGCGAGCGCATGGAAGGGAACCAGACCTTGGGATCGGTCGGCTTCGGGCAGTACTCGCCGCGAGCAATGGCGAGGGCGCGGGCTCGGATTTGTTCCTGCGGCATGACGCCGATGCGGATTTTGCGTTTGTTCATCGCTTTAGAACACCTTGATCTTTCAAGTAGCGGTCCACCGCCTGGAAGAAGTCCGCCAACAGTTGCTCGGGCGTTTCAAATTCATAAGGAGTTCCTTCGTCCTCTTCCGTGCGGTGCCGGTGATCATATTCAAGACACCGTCCTGAAAAACGATTGCCACGCACCCGAACGGCATGAGCGTTATCGAATCCCAGAACCCGACGGCCATCGATGGCATGCAAGGTCAGGCTATAGCTGACTCCGTGTGGTCGGTTGGGCGTAGCGGCTACCCGTTTAGCTTCGACCTTGATCCAGTATCCACCTTCCTGGCCGAAGATTTGACCATCCAGATCCAGCAAAGTCTCAAGTCCTTTAGCATCCATTCCAGTTATCAGCAGATCATAGTCGTTTGTTTAGGATACGCCCAATGTTCGGCTGCAAGCAATCGGACTTTGTCGCCGCGAATTGAAGAATAAATGCGCTCAGAGTCGGGGGGGATAAAGATAAACAGCGGATAAACAGGGTCAGAGTCGATTAAACCGTTCGCCATTGGAGCCGCCTTCACCCCTTCCCTGGGATCGGGATTGCGGGGTCAGCCCTTGCAATCATGCATTAGGGTGAGAGCATAGCGATTGTCGGGGCCTCGAACCCCGGGACCTGCTGACCCCGAGACACCCAAGACCTGCCCCGCTATCTCTGCGTATCGTGGAAGCTTCAGCGGACCTTCGGCCATTCGATTCGGAAAACGGCACCGCGAGGCGTATTGCCGTCCACCTCAATGCGGCCTCCGTTGGCCAGAATGATCTTCCGGACCACCGCCAGTCCGATCCCGGTGTGGCCCGGTGCCCCACCGGTGCGGAACATGCTGAAGATCTCGCCGCGCATGTGTTCGGGGATGCCCGGCCCGTCGTCGGCCACCTCAAGCAACCAGTGGTCCCCGCAGTCGGTAACTCCGACCCATGCGTGCCCCTGCTCAGGCCGATCGTGATGGTGAGCCGCATTGGCGATGAGATTTTGCAGCACCTGCCGCAGTTCGAGCGGGTCGGTCACCATCGGAGGCATCGTGGGTTCCCACTCTACCCGGAACCCTTCCGGCAGTTCGAGGTTCGCCACTAGTTCGCCCAACAACCGGGACCACTCGGTCGGGCAAGGATGGCGTGCCTCGCGGCCGATCCGGGCATAGCGCAGCAGCCCGTCAATCAGCGCATCCATGGCGGTGACCCGGTCACGCATCAGCCACAACAGACGGCGGTTCTCGTCGTCCAACCGATCACCGGCGTCCTCGGCCACCACCAGGGAAAGGTTCGCCACCGCGCGCAGGGGGGCCTTGAGGTCGTGTGAGGCGATGTAGGCGAACTCCTCCAGTTCCGTGTTCATTCGCTCCAGTTCCGCGGTTCGGCGCATCAACGCTTTTTCGGCCTCGATCCGTTCGGAGATGTCGCGGCTGGAAATAATAGGGTCAGAGCCATAGGGTCAGAGTCAAATAAACCGGAGGCGCTAGCCTGAACAGGCCTGCTCAAGACCCGGTTTCCTAACTGGCGGCTTGGGAACGGCAGTTGTCACTTCCGTGCATTCCTTCGGGTCCCTGCCGCACCCGACGGAAGCTAAGTGGGTACGAGGCCGTCGCAGTCCCCTTCGGAACAACTACTCAGGCTCGCAACCGCTTCACCTCTGTACCCAAGCGGTTGCCGAGTGCGGCGTGTGCCTCTTCGAGTTCGTAGTCGTCCTGAAGTCCCATCCAGAATTGCTCGGGGATAAATAGGGTCAGAGTCGATTAAACCCGCACTAGTTAGTTGCTGTGGGCGCTTGGCGCCTTAGCGACTGATTTGCTGGCCATCATGATATGCGCGGGTTTTTACAGCCATCTGCACGGCCGTATCCGCAGTGACGGCCCGCTTGCCGAGTACGATTTTGCTGCGGTGCTCATTTCGTGCTCGCTTGGGGAGTCTCGTCACCGGGGGTCATTTCGGTGCCTTCCGCGAGGATGTCGATATATTGCTTGTAGGAGAATTTTCGGTTGCGCCGGCCTTGGCTGATTTGGTGAAGAATACCGCAGCGCTCAAAGGTGGAGATAAGGGCATTCGCCTTTCCGTAGGTAATTCCCAGCGCCTGCTGCACGTCCTTCACCATTACTACCGGCTGCTGCATCAGGTGACGCAGCAGGCGAACGGCATCGGGGCCGGCATTGATGTCAATAAGACGATCGGTATCGTTGCGCTCCTGCTGCTGTAGCCGCTTGGTCGTGCTAACGACCTGATCGGAGACACTCACCACTCCTTCGAGGAAGAAGCGGATCCAGGCCTCGAAGTTGCCGCTGTTGCGAACCTGCATCAGGCGGTCGTAATACTCCTGCTGGTAGGTCTTAAGGTAGGCACTTAGATAGAGCATCGGCTCTTCGATGACACCGCGCCAAACCAGAAAGAAGGTAATCAGTAAGCGCCCAAGTCGGCCATTGCCGTCGTTGAAGGGATGGATGGTCTCGAACTGATAGTGAATCAGGGCGCACTGAACCAGTACCGGGAGATCGTCGCTGACGTAGAGGTACTTCTCCAGGTGATCCAAAGCGGATTGCATCGCCTCCGGTGGCGGAGGGATGAAACGTGCTGTTTTCAGGTTGGCCCCGCCGATCCAGTTCTGGCCGGTGCGAAACTCGCCGGGAGTGAGCGCGGGCTTTCCGCCGCGCACCTGTTGCATCAGCACGCCATGGATCTCACGCAGGAGCCGGAGCGACATCGGGAAGTCGTCATCGAGAAGGCGGCGCAGCCCGTAGCGCATGGCCTTGACGTAGTTGACCACTTCGCCGACGTCGGCAGTGGGGATGTGCTCCTCATCCGCCCCGAGAACGTCGGTCAGTGAAGACTGGGTCCCCTCGATCTGAGAGGAGAGCAAGGCCTCCTTCTGAATGAACATGGCGACGAACAGGTCCGTGCTCGGGAGGACGCTGGCGATGGTATTGATGGCGCCCAGCGCCCGGTCGGCCTCTGATAGCAGCAGCACCAGGTCGCCATCCAGGCTGACCGGGGGCTCCGGCGGCAAGTCGGCCGGGAAAAAGGCCTTATATCCAGAAAGGGTTTGGCGGTAGGTTCCGCTACGTTCCATTTTTCGGCCCCAAAATATGTGGCTTGCGAAGGCCTTTATATCTCGCTTTAGCGAAATATAAAAGCATCTCGCTTCCCTTATATCGATTCACAGAACTATGGGATGCCGTTACCGCACCATATTTCCGGGATAAACAGGGTGGGATAAACAGGGTCAGAGTCGATTAAATCGTGCGCCGTACTAACTACCTTCTCACCAGAACGGGGTTTTCAACTCCGACTGGTCGCTTTGATTCGGTCGCCCAAATCAGCGGGGGCATGGAAGACGAAGGCGCGGCCCCGCTTTCTCTGCTCCAGGAGTCCCGATTCGGCAAGCTTGAGCAAGTCGGTGCGGGCGGTCTGGGTGGTGACCTGGTGGGAGCGTTTATGGCTCGCCACGGTGTAGCCATGGCCGGGGTGGCGTAGGGCGTGACTAAGCAGGGCGGTTTGACGGTGGTTGAGGCTGTCGGCCAGGACCGGGGCGTGGCGCAGGAGGCTTTCGGCGCTGCGTTGTTCGTCGGGAACTGCTAAATCTTGGGAAATCATAATGATGGGGTCAGAGTCGATTAAACCGAATCCGCGAACCTGGAGGCCCATTCAGGGGATAAATGAAGTGAGGGTCTGAGTCGAATGCGGACGGAAGAGGGACGGAGGAACTGCTCCTCGACAACATGCTCCATGCGTTGTGTCCCACCGCCTTCCATGGCGACGTGCGTTGCTCTACCTCCTGCGTCCTGCAGTCGTCTCCCGGAGGGAGGAGGACCTTTCGCTTGGTCTTGGCAGATTAAGACCGCGTAGGAAATCGCCGCGAGGCGCGCCTCCTACCGACGATCTCCCTGTAGTCAGAGCCTAATCAGGCTTCGTAGCCGAGATTCGGGGCCAACCACCTTTCGGCCTCGGCGAGCGACAGCCGTTTGCGTTCGGCGTACTGGGCGACTTGCTCGCGGTCGAGCTTGCCGACGGCGAAGTAGCTGCTGTCCGGTGCGCTGAAGTAGAGCCCGGAGACGGCCGCGGTGGGCACCATGGCCTTGGACTCGGTGAGGGTGAGGCCGATGGCCTGGTCCGGTTGTAGCAGGGACCAGAGGGTGTCCTTTTCGGTGTGGTCCGGGCAGGCCGGGTAACCGAGGGCGGGGCGGATGCCCTGGTACTGCTCTTTGATGAGACTCTCGTTGTCGAGGTTTTCGTCTTCGGCATAGCCCCAGATGGTTTTACGCACTTGCTGGTGCAGCCATTCGGCGCAGGCTTCGGCGAGGCGATCGGCAAGGGCCTTGAGCATAATCGCGTTGTAATCGTCGTGGGCCGCCTCGAATTCGGCGACCTTTTCGTCGATGCCGAGGCCGGTGGTGCAGGCAAAGCCGCCAAGGTAGTCCTTCTTGCCGCTCTCTTTGGGTGCGACGAAGTCGGCCATGGACTTGTTGGGCTGGCCGGGACGCTTTTCGCTCTGCTGGCGCAGGAAGTGAAAGGTGGTGAGCACTTCCGTACGCTCCTCGTCCTGGTAGAGCTCGACGTCATCGTGGTCGACGCTGTTGGCGGGATAGATGCCGACCTGCGCAGCGGCGTGGAGCCACTTCTCGGCGATAAGCTGCTCGAGCATCCCGCGGGCGTCGGTGTAAAGCTTTTTGGCCTCTTCGCCCTTTTCCTTGTCCTCCAGGATGCGTGGGAAGACGCCTTTGAGTTCCCAGGCGTGAAAGAAGAAGGTCCAGTCGATATAAGGGACCAAGGTCTGCAGGGGGATGTCGGCGAATTGGACGAGGACGCCGGCGCCTTTGGGTTCGATGGTGACGGGGCCGGTTTCGGCTTCGTTTAGGCCAATCGCGGCAGGGGCGCCCCTCCTACCGGCATCGGTTAGGGCGTCGAGGACTTTGGGCCTTGGGGGCTCGTAATCCTCCCAATCGATCTTCAGGCGATTTTCGCGGGCCTGGGCGAGCGGGGTGAGCTTGGTCTCGCTGCGCTTTTTGTTGTGGCGTTCGCGCACGGCTTCGTGTTCGGCGTTGATCGCGGCGACATAGTTGTCTTTGGTGCCTTCACTTTCCGAGATGAGGTTTTGAGCGACGCCGACGGCACGGCTGGCGTCTTTGACCCAGACCACGGGATGGTCGTAGTTGGGATCGATCTTGACGGCAGTGTGCGCCTTGCTGGTGGTGGCGCCGCCGATGAGTAGCGGGAGAGTGAAGCCCTGGCGCTGCATCTCGGAGGCGAGGTGTGCCATTTCTTCGAGCGAGGGAGTGATGAGGCCGGATAGTCCGATGATATCGACGTCGTGCTCTCTGGCGGCATCGAGGATCTTCTGGGCGGGGACCATAACGCCAAGGTCGATTACCTGGAAATTATTGCACTGCAGCACGACGCCGACGATGTTCTTGCCGATGTCGTGGACGTCACCCTTCACGGTGGCCATGAGGATCTTGCCGTTGGGGCGTGCACCCTCGCTCTTGGCCGCCTCGATGTAGGGGATGAGATGGGCCACCGCCTTTTTCATCACACGGGCGGATTTGACCACCTGGGGCAGAAACATCTTGCCGTCGCCGAACAGGTCGCCGACAGTGTTCATTCCGTCCATCAGCGGGCCCTCGATGACATCGATGGGGGCCTTGGCGTTCTGGCGGGCCGCTTCGGTGTCTTCGACCACGAAGGCGTCGATGCCCTTGATGAGGGCGTGTTCGAGGCGTTTTTCCACCGGCCAGGAGCGCCAGGCCTCGTCTTCTTTCTTGGCGACTTCGCCGGTGCCGGCGTATTTCGGTGCGATCTCCAGCAGGCGGTCAGTGGCATCCTCGCGGCGGTTGAGGATGACGTCCTCCACCCGCTCACGCAACTCCTCGGGGAGTTCATCGTAGACGGCAAGCTGGGCGGCGTTGACGATGCCCATGTCCATGCCGGCGTGGATGGCGTGGTAGAGGAATACGGCGTGGATCGCCTCGCGCACGGGGTTGTTGCCGCGGAAGGAGAAGGAGACATTGGAGAGCCCGCCGGAGATCAGGGCGTGGGGCAGGTTCTGCTTGATCCAGCGGGTCGCCTCGATGAAGTCGACGGCGTAGTTGTTGTGCTCCTCGATGCCGGTGGCAACGGCGAAGATGTTAGGGTCGAAGATGATGTCCTCGGCCGGGAAGCCGACCTTGTTCACCAGCACATCGTAGGATTGCCTGCAGATCTCGGTCTTGCGCTCGTAGCTGTCGGCCTGGCCCTTTTCGTCGAAGGCCATGACCACCGCGGCGGCGCCATATTTGCGCAGCAGGCGGGCGTGGCGAATGAAGGCCTCCTCGCCCTCCTTCATGGAGATGGAGTTGACCACGCCCTTCCCCTGGATGCATTTCAGGCCGGTTTCGATGATCGCCCACTTGGAGGAGTCGATCATCACCGGCACCTTGGAGATGTCGGGCTCGGAGGCGACCAGGTTGAGGAAGGTGCGCATGGCAGCGACACCATCGAGCATCGCCTCGTCCATGTTGACGTCGATCATCTGGGCGCCGTTCTCCACCTGTTCACGGCAGACGTCCAGGGCCTCGTCGAACTTCTCCTCCAGAATGAGCCGTTTGAACTTGGCCGAACCGGTAACGTTGGCACGCTCGCCGACATTCACGAACAGCGACTCCGGGCCCACATTGAGCGGCTCCAAGCCGGCGAGGCGGCACTCCACCGGGCGCTCGGGGAGTTTGCGTGGCGAACACTCACTGACCGCCTCGGCGATGGCCTGGATGTGGTCCGGCCCGGTGCCGCAGCAGCCGCCGACGATATTGAGGAAGCCCGCCTCGGCCCACTCGCGAATGTGGCCTGCCATCTCGTTCGGCCCCAGGTCATAGCCGCCGAAGGCGTTGGGCAGACCGGCGTTGGGGTGGGCGGAGACGCCGCATTCGGCCAGGCCCGAGAGCTCGTCGATATGCTGGCGCAATTCCGCCGGGCCCAGGGCACAATTGAGGCCGAAGCTGATGGGCCGGGCGTGGCGCAGGGAGTTATAGAAGGCCTCGGCGGTCTGGCCCGAAAGAGTGCGGCCGGAGGCGTCGGTGATGGTGCCGGAGATCATCACCGGCAGGCGGGTGCCGGTCTCCTCGAAATAGGTTTCCAGGGCGAACACCGCAGCCTTGGCGTTTAGGGTGTCGAAGATGGTCTCGATCAGGAATAGGTCGGAGCCGCCGTCGACCAGGCCACGGATGGCCTCTTTATAGGCCTCCACCAGGGTGTCAAAATCGATGTTGCGCTTGCCCGGGTCGTTGACGTCCGGGGAGATGGAGGCGGTGCGGTTGGTCGGGCCGAGTACGCCGGTGACGAAACGGGGTTTGGCCGCTCCCGGCATCCTGCCTCCCGCGGCACTAGTACGTCCCTGTACGTCGTCCGGTGTTTTTGCCGTCCACTCGTCCGCCTTCTCGCGGGCGAGGCGCGCCCCCTCGAGGTTCATTTCATAGACCAGTTCCTCCATGCCATAGTCGGCCTGGGCGACGCGGGTGGCGCCGAAGGTGTTGGTCTCGATGATGTCGGCCCCGGCCTCCAGGTAGGCGTCGTGGATTTCGTAAACGATATCGGGCCGGGAGAGCACCAGCAGGTCAGAGTTGCCGCGTACGTCGCTGGGCCAGTCCGCAAAGCGTTCACCGCGGAAGCCCGCCTCGTCCAGCTTGTGGCGCTGGATCATGGTGCCGGTGGCGCCATCCAGAATAAGGATGCGTTCGGCCAGGAGTTGTTCGAGAAGACGGGCGCGTTCGGTGGTGTATTTGGACATGCTGGTGCTTGGACATCATTTGAGGAAATTGGGCGGGAATTCTAGCACGGAGGTGGCGTTTCCTCCCGCAAAGTGGGCGGAAGTGGCCACAAACGTGAGGAAAATTCCAGCTCATTGGGTTAAGTATCTGCACCTGTGAAGCTTTTACCGGTTGTCCACAGAACTTGTGGATAACTTTGTGGACAGTTTGCAAATAGCCGCTTCCAACCCGTACTGCTGTGCGCCTAACCTCAAATTGAATATTTTCTGACCAGCAATTTAATTTTCATGATTTCATTGACTTATGACGATTTTATGCTTGTTTCCGCGCTGCGCTGCCACTTCCGTAAGACGCCTTCGCGTTTTCCACAGGAATGTGCATAAGGGAGAGCAGCACGTACGGGGTTTTACCCGTTTTCGTGATCAAGCAGGTGTTTATCCCGCGGGCAGAGCGTATGGGTGATCGGTGGCGGTTTTTCCCGAAGAAACAGATCGAGCAGAGAGATGGCGTCTTCCACTTCCACCCACGTGTTGCGGCCTATGTCGACTCGCCGACACCAACTGCACATGCGGAGCCGCTTCCCCTCTCTTCTTTCTTTGGGGTCGAGCAAACGGATGGGCTCCCGCTCTTGGCGGTACTGAACACGGCAGCGGTATTCAACCCCTCTGTCGGGCAGGGGCCATAAATCCATGAGCATGAAGCGGCGAACGGAAGGCGCATCGCACCGAAACGGCAGGTCGAACAGGTGGTGCCCGCTCCGAACCCGCTCCAGCAGCGCCTGATTTAACCGAATCACCTCCTCACCAACGATAAAATCCCAGACCACCCGCCCCAGGATGCGGGGCGCACGCAACTCGGAACCACCGTTCGCGCCAGCAAAGCGATTCCAGCTTTCATTGACCCGAAAAATACGGTCATGTTTGTCGAGGCGGTAAACGATCTCGCCATAGTTCGGTTCTTGCATCCGACCTCCAGGCTGCTCATCAAGAGTCGTAGCAACGGACCTCGCGACGCACAACAGGCACTCTGTGGGCGGCTTGCGAAAATGCCCGACGGTTCTGCGTATTCGCCACGATATGAACCCGGCAGTCACTGGCTAATCTATGCGCACGACAGGAAGACTTTCTAAACAGGGAGGTGACCATGAAAAAGGCAAACTGGATTTGCGGCGGACTTTTCGCCGCACTGGGGGCCGCTGCTTCACCGGCAGTGGCTCAGGGTACTCCGGGACTGTTGGAGGCGGATAGAGATGCACCGCAGTGGTATGTCGGCCTGAACGGTACCTGGGCAGACTACGACGTAGGCAATTTCGACGAAGAGTGGGGCGGCAAACTCTTTGGCGGCTATCAGCACAACCGCTGGCTGGGTTTTCAGCTGGGTTATGCCTATCTCGGTGAGTACGAAGCCAACGGCGGCGATGTCGAGGTGGACGGGTTCGAGCTTGCGGCTTTGGGACATTATCCGATCACGCCCACCACTTCGGTATTCGGCAAGGTAGGTGCCTTTGCCTGGGATACCTCGGTCGATGGAACCGGCGTGCCGGTGAGTGATGATTCCGGTACGGATGCCACTCTCGGACTCGGGGCGGAGTACTCGGTGACTGAACAGGTCGGTGTGCGCCTGGAGATCGAGCGTTTCATGGATGTGGGCGATGAAGACATCGACGCCATATCCCTGGGCGTAGTTACCCGGTTCTGAGGCTTTTCCGACCCGGCCCCGCCCAGCCGGGTCAATCCCTACCGCGTGCCATCACCTGTTCGGAGCGGTGTAATCCCAGCCAGAAGCAGCGCCTTGCGACATTAGCTGGTAGCCTTGTGCGTGGGATTTAACCGGGAAGCCACCCCTCGATGACCGATTACGATGTTTTCAATGGCGATGCCGACGGCATCTGTGCACTCCACCAGCTTCGCCTGCACGAACCCGCCGATGATGCTGTCCTGGTGACCGGAGTCAAGCGGGATATTGCCCTGCTGGGCCGGGTCGATGCCGGTGAGGGCGATCGGGTGACGGTGCTCGACGTTTCGTTCGACAAGAATCGCGACGGGGTGAACCGTCTCCTGAAAGCGGGGGCCGCCGTTCGCTATATAGACCACCACTACGCAGGGGAAATCCCCGAGCACCCCAACCTTGAAGTGCTCATCGATACCGC
The DNA here is from genome assembly GCF_900102855.1 of Thiohalomonas denitrificans. Classification (NCBI taxonomy): domain Bacteria; kingdom Pseudomonadati; phylum Pseudomonadota; class Gammaproteobacteria; order Thiohalomonadales; family Thiohalomonadaceae; genus Thiohalomonas; species Thiohalomonas denitrificans. The sequence continues at coordinate 47,271 of NZ_FMWD01000013.1, read as the reverse complement.
CTCGGACGTATGTACCGCGCTGTTGGTCAATGCCCGGCTGGAAGGACGCTACCGCCCCTGGGCCGTAGCCGCTGCATTCGGCGACAATCTCACCGATGCGGCGCTACGTGCGGCCGGACCGCTCAAGCTGGACGATGTGAAGCTCGAATCGCTCAAGGAGCTGGGGATCTGTCTCAACTACAACGGCTACGGTACCAGCATCGATGACCTGTTCTTTGCACCCGACGACCTCTACCGCCGTATACGTCCCTATGCAGATCCCTTCGTCTTCATGAGCGAAGATCCGGCCTACGAAAAACTCCGCGAAGGATTCCATACCGATATGGAGCGTGCCGAATCGCTTCGCCCGGAGCTGGAGAGCGAGGCCTATGCCGTTTACGTGCTGCCGGACGCCAAGTGGAGCCGACGCGTGGGAGGGGTATATGGCAATGCACTGGCCCGACGCCATCCCGAACGCGCCCACGCCCTGCTGTCGATGCTGCCCGACGGCAACTACCAGGTGAGTGTACGCGCACCCACGGCCAATCCGGAGGGAGCGGACGAGCTCTGCCGCCAGTTCCCGACCGGCGGCGGCCGTAAAGCGGCGGCAGGTATCAACGCCCTGCCTGCCAACCGGTTCGATGCCTTCATCGACCGCCTGAAGGCACAGTTCGAATAGGAAAGCCTCCGTAGGGCGCATTCTTCAAATGCGCCACTCTCAGCCACATGGCAGCGGTGCACTACGCCCCGTAGGAGCGGCTTCCAGTTGCGGCGGGCGCGGCCCGCCCTATGCGTGTCGATTTGGGTAAACACTCATTTGGAACGCTGATTTAGCACTGCTCCCACGGCAGTCCATCGTAGCGCCAGCCGGCGAGCGTGCCGCGGTGATGGTTGTCGTCGAGATCGCCCTCGAACCCGTCAAGGACGTTGTAGACATCCTGGAACCCAGCGTCGATCAGGGCCTTGCCGGCCTCGACCGAACGCTTGCCGCTGCGGCAGATCAATACAATCGGGGCACAGCCGCCGACCTCGTCGTCGCAGATCACACCACCCAGCATCAGTTCGCGGATCTGGCGGACAAACTTCGGATTGACGTCCCAGTCCGGCTCATCGATCCAGGGGATGTGCACCGCACCCCGGGGATGGCCGACGAAAAGAAATTCCATATTGGAACGGACGTCAATCAGAACCGCGCGCGGATTCTTTTGCAGGAGTTCAAAGCTTTCGCGAGGAGTGAGGTGTCTGAGTACCGGTTGGGCCATCGAGGGACTCCTGAGAATTTCACTGGGAATAGGTACTCGACACCTCCACTCGGGTCGAGGTTCAACCAATCGGAAAGCGCATTCTCTGCTTTGTCCCGTCTGTTGTAGAATCGCGCACCATGGATAAACCACTCAAGCCACCTAAAGGGCTGTTACGCCCCGTCGGCCGGGCCATTGCCGACTACGGAATGATTCGCGACGGGGACCGGGTCCTGCTGGGCCTCTCCGGCGGCAAGGACTCCTTGTCACTGCTGCAAATCCTGCTGCATCTGCAGCGACATGCGCCTATCCGCTTCGAAGTAGGGGCGATAACGGTCGATCCGCAGATACCCGGATTCGACCCCTCTCCGCTCAAGCCCTATCTCGAGGGGCTTGGCGTCCCCTACTTCTACAACAGCCAGCCCATCGCCAGGGAAGCGGAGAAGTATCAGGACGAGAAGAGCTTCTCCTTCTGCGCCTTCTGCGCCCGGATGAAACGGGGCACGATCTACAGCACCGCGCGCAGCGAGGGCTACAATGTCATCGCCCTGGCCCAGCATCTGGACGATCTAGCCGAGAGCTTTTTGATGTCCGCCTTCCACCGGGGTCAACTGCGCACCATGAAGGCCCACTACGTCAATGACGTTGGTGACCTGCGCATCATCCGGCCGCTGGTCTATGCACGGGAGCGGCAAACCGCCGCCTTTGCACAAAGCGCCGAGTTGCCGGTGATCCCGGACAACTGTCCCGCCTGTTTCGCCATGCCGACCGAGCGCGAACACATGAAGCAGCTACTGCTTTCGGAAGAGCAGCGCTACAAGCACCTGTTCAAGAACCTGCTCACCGCCATGCGGCCGCTTATGACCGAAAACTCTCCGGGCGGGGCGCCGGACGAGGTCGCAAAAACCGGGGACGGGACGTAATGACCGGTTGCGCCGCAAAGAGCGGCTGGCTCGGCATTCTAATGCGAGCCTTTGCCGCTCTCCCCCTGCCGATGGCCCACGCCGCCGGCGCACTACTGGGCCGGCTGGCCGGGCTGTTCCCGAACCGCAATCGTGATGTCACCCGCCGCAACCTGGAACTCTGCCTGCCCGATCTGTCACCGCGCGAGCGGCGTCGCCTGGAGCACCGCAGCCTGATCGAAACCGGCAAGACCCTGGCCGAAGCGCCGCAGACCTGGTGCGGCGACCCGGAAAAGATCCTCTCCCGTGTCAGGGGCACCAGCGGCGAATCGGCGGTGCGGCAGGCACTCTCGGAGGGTCGCGGCGTGATCATTGCCGGACCCCACCTGGGCGCCTGGGAAATCATCGGGCTCTATCTGGGCGCCCATTACCCAATCACCAGTCTTTACCGTCCGCCGGACAGCCCCGCACTCGAAGAGCTGATGACAACCGGCCGCGAACGCACGGGCGCGCGTCTGGTGCCGACCGACGCCAAGGGAGTGCGTGCACTGCTCAAGCGGGTCTCCAAGGGGGAGATGGTGGGGATTCTTCCTGACCAGGACCCCGGTTACGAAGCGGGCGTATTCGCCCCCTTCTTCGGCATCCCGGCGCTCACCATGACCCTGGTCCCCAAACTGGCCGCCAGAAGCCATGCACTGGTAGTGATCGGCTTCGCCGAACGCCTGCCGGAGGGTAGCTACCACATCCACTTCGTTCCGGTGGGAGACGCCATCTACGATCCGGACCCCGCTCTCTCCGCCACCGCACTCAACCACGCGGTCGAACAGGCGGTACAGCGCTGTCCCGAACAGTACCAGTGGAGCTACAAGCGCTTCCGCCGCCGCCCCGAAGGCGAGCCACGTTTGTATGACCGCAGGACGCCCTCTCACCACTGAGCACACGAAGGGGACTCCGTGTGCTTAGTGGTGTCTGTTATCGCAGTTCGCTCAGCAATCTTCCGACCATGCGATCGGCCTGGGCGGCGTAACCGCCACCAAACAGATTGAAATGGTTGAGGATGTGGTAGAGGTTGTAGAGGGTCCTGCGTACCCCATACCCCTCATCCACCGGCCAAGCGGCATTATACGCATCATAGAAGCGGGCGCCGGGACCACCGAACAGTTCGGTCATGGCCAGATCCGCCTCGCGATCGCCGTAGTAGGTGGCAGGGTCGAAAATCACCGGGTCACCCGCGCTGGTCGACGCCCAGTTGCCGCCCCACAAATCACCATGGAGCAGTGACGGGACCGGCGTATAGCGGTCGAACAGTGCCGGAAAGCACTCCATTAACTCCTCGCCCCGACTCACCAGAGATTTCGCTGCGCCGTTGCGCGCGGCCAGTTCCAGCTGGAACCCGAGACGCCGGTCGCGCCAGAAGCGGATCCAGTCATCCATCCACCCATTGGGTTGCGCGGTGGAGCCGATGGTATTGTCCCGATGCCAGCCGAAACGATCCGCGCAGGACCGATGCATCGCCGCCAGCTCCCGTCCGAAGCGCTCCGGCGGGACGCTGCCGCCCATCTCCAGGTGCTCGAGCACCAGGTAGGCCTGTCCGCCGGCGCTACCCCAACAAACCGGCCGCGGCACACGGATGGTGCCGGTGGCAGCCATGGCCTCAAGACCCTCGGCCTCGGCCTCGAACATCCAGGCAAGTGACGCGTCATTGCTCTTCACGAAAAAGCTGCGGCCGCCGCCACTCACCCAATAGACACTGTTGATGCAGCCCCCGCCCAGGTTGCGGGTAGAATCCACCGCAAAGGGCTCGCTGGTGGCCTCTCCGATCTGCTGTGCAATGGCATCCCACATCGCCATCATTATCCTCCTTTCCACAGGTTGTCGATTCTACGGGATCCCGGGGCCGGATCATGCGCGGGAGATTATACGACTCCAAACCAATGAAGAACTGGTAACCACGGGGACCACGGGGTAAAACAGGTTGGTCGGTTGTTTTTTCTCCCCGTGCACCCCGTGTTCCCCGTGGTTCGAAAATTCAAGGGATGAATCATTTCAGGAGCATTCCCCCTCCTGCACAACACAAGTCAATGATGACGTAACCACGCACATGCTGCGATTTTACGAACGGTATGGTTGTTTTCCTGCGATTTGCGTTTACTCTTGGTTCTTTTCGTCCGGCTTGAATGAGGACTCGATGGCCAAACTCTACCCCGAAATCGATACTGAAATGGCGGCCTGGATCGAGGCCCAGCCCCTGTTTTTCAATGCCACAGCGCCGCTGTCCGAAGAGGGGCACATCAATCTCTCTCCCCGCGGCCTGGATACGTTGCGCGTCCTTGGTCCACGCGAGGTCGTCTACCTGGATCTGACCGGCAGTGGGAATGAAACCGCCGCTCACTTGGGCGAGAACGGCCGCATTACGCTGATGTTTTGCGCATTTTCCGGCAAACCGAAAATCCTGCGGCTCTACGGCCGAGGCATGGTAGTGACACCGGAAGAGCCGGAATGGGACTCGCTACGCTGCCTGTTTCCCGCCAGCATCAAGGGAGAGCGACAGATCGTCCGGGTCGATGTGCGCCGTATCCAGAGCTCCTGCGGCTTCGGCGTCCCGCTCATGGAGTACAAGGGTCAGCGCGACGAACTGATGGCCTGGACCGAGAAAAAGGGACCGGAAGGGATCAAGGAATACCACGCTCGCAAGAATGCCGTCAGCATCGACGGTCTACCCGCCCCCGGGATGGTTCAGGAGGATTGAGGTCTGGACGGACAGGCTCCTGGTGGTTCATGCGGAAGATAGTGTGGCACTCAGAGCCCCTGGGCATACACGATTTCCCGCATGTACCACCAGCCCATCGGATTTCGGGGCGCTCTAACATAAACCCGAATCCGATAACAACCACTTTTTGAAACTTTATACACAATCGAAAGCCTGGCTCTGGTGCGGGAGTGGCGGATCCTGAGCACACTCCATAAGTTCGCACTGAATTACTATAAATAATTGTTTAAAAAGAACTTTTTCTATTGGTTGTTTTGTGCGCAATCTAACCCATGCGTAACAATGATGCGGGTCACGGGACGTTTTTCCCAATCTGTCCACAAAGTTATCCACAGGATTTGTGGATAATTCCACTACTTTTGGAAAGACAGATAGTTAGGTCATTTTCCGGAGATTCGATCTCAATTGTCACCGTAAAACGGCCTGTTTCACTACCGGATGTTAGAGACCCTTGATGCCTGAACCCGTACTTCGAATCGCCGTCCCCTCCCCTTTGCGACGCGTGTTCGACTACCTGCCGCCCGGGGGGGCCGCCCTTGAGACGATAATCCCGGGGCAGCGGGTTCGGGTCCCGTTCGGCAAGCGCCAGGTGGTCGGCGTTCTGGTCGAGGTCGTCGACCACACCGATGTTCCCGCCGGGCGCTTGAAACGGGTCACCGAGTGCCTGGACCGGGAGCCGCTCTGGAGTGACACCGAAAGACGCCTGCTGGACTGGGCGGTGGACTACTACCACCACCCTCCGGGAGAGGTGTACCAGACTGCGCTCCCGGTACTGCTCCGCCAGGGGCGTGTCGCGCATGCGACCGGCATCCAGCGCTACCGGGCCAGTGAGGCGGGTCTTGCTCAAGCGGAGGGAGAGCCACGGCGGGCCCCCAAACAGGCGGCGCTACTCGATAGGCTGCGCAAGACACCCGAAGGCCTGACTGCCGAGGCGCTGACGGCTGAATTCGACACCTGGCGCCCGGCGCTGGCCCGCCTGCAGGAGCGGGGCTGGGTGGAGAGTCTGGAGGGACCCTGCCTCCCTGCACCGCAGGCGGACCCCGAAGGTGAGCGGCCCCTGTTGAACCCGCCTCAGGAGGCGGCGATCGCTGCGGTAGCCGACCACGGCGAGGGTTTCGGCGCCTTTCTGGTCGACGGCGTCACCGGCAGCGGCAAGACCGAGGTCTATCTGGGGATGATCGAGCGGACCCTCGCCGCCGGCCGGCAGGCTTTGGTGCTGGTACCGGAGATCGGCCTGACCCCGCAGCTTATCGATCGTTTCCGGAGGCGTTTCCCGGTTCCCATCGCCGTCCTCCACTCGGGACTCTCCGATGGTGAACGGCTGTGCGCATGGCTGGCGGCCCGAGACGGCAACGCCCCCGTGGTCATCGGCACCCGTTCAGCAGTGTTCACCCCCATGGCCGACCTGGGCATCATCGTGGTAGATGAGGAGCATGACCCCTCGTTCAAACAGCAGGACGGCTTCCGCTATTCCGGACGGGACGTGGCGGTGATGCGCGCCCGTCTCAGCAACGTTCCCGTGGTGCTCGGCTCGGCCACTCCATCGGTGGAGAGCCTGCACAATGCCCAACAGGGGCGTTACCGGCCGCTGGTGCTGCCGGAGAGGGCCGGGACAGCCCTGCATCCGGACCTGCACCTCATCGATATACGGCACAATCCGCTCACCGATGGCCTCTCCGAACCACTGCTCAAGGCCGCCGAGCGCCATATCGCGGCCGACGGGCAGGTGCTGATCTTCCTCAATCGGCGCGGTTACTCTCCAACACTGTTCTGTCGCGGTTGCCGCTGGCAGAGCAGTTGCGAGCGCTGCGATGCTCGCATGGTCTACTATGCGGGTGCACGGCGACTGCGCTGCCATCACTGCGGTGCCGATCGGCCGCTTCCGACCGAGTGCCCGGAGTGCGCCAGCGTGGACCTGGCGCCCGTGGGGCAAGGTACCGAACGGGTGGAAGAATCCCTGCGCGGCCGCTTTCCGGAGGTGGGACTGGTGCGCATCGATCGGGACAGCACCCGCCGCAAAGGGGCCATGGGCGATCTGCTGGACGAGGTGCGGGGCGGCCGTGCACGAATCCTGGTCGGCACCCAGATGCTGGCCAAGGGCCATCACTTTCCAGAAGTGACCCTGGTGGGCATCGTCGGTGCCGATCAGGGCCTCTTCAGCGCCGATTTTCGCGCGGCCGAACGCATGGCACAGCTCATCATTCAGGTCGCCGGCCGCGCCGGTCGGGCCGAGCGCCCCGGCGAGGTACTGATCCAGACCGAGTTTCCCGAGCATCCGCTGCTCTCCGGGCTGGTCGAACACGACTACGGCCATCTGGCCCGAGGTCTACTCGATGAACGCCGTGACACCGGCTGGCCACCCTTTTCGCATCTGGCACTGCTGCGGGCCGAGGCGGTCGACCGCGACGCGCCGCTCGCCTTTCTGGAAGAGGCGCGCAGATTGGCCGTGGACTTCGGCCTGCCGGGGGTGGAGATTTGGGATCCGGTTCCGGCCCCGATGGAGAAGCGCGCCGGACGGGTCAGGGCCCAGCTGCTGCTGCAGTCCGACCAGCGCTCCACTCTGCATCGCCTGCTCGCCGGCTGGACGCCGCAGCTGGAGGGTCTGAAAACCGGACGGCGCGTCCGCTGGTCGCTTGACGTGGATCCCGGCGAGATGTTTTGAGCCCCACGGGAATACGCCTCCGTTTTTTCGGTGGAGGGCCGCCCCCGGGGCAAAGTCCCGTGGAAAACCGCCGCGGGGGCGCCTTCCTAACGGTCAGTAAGTTGCCCTCGCTCACGGAATGGCAATTTGCAGCAGCCCGCGGTGGATACCCACTGCAAGATGCAAGATAATAAGGGGCTTCACGCGACGGGCGCCGTCGCGGCTGCTAATTTCCATCCTGCACCTTATCACCGGTATTGATTTAGCCTGATGAAACATCACCTCGAGGACCTGGTCCGTACAGCACTGGAGCGCCTGCGCCAAGATGGCGAACTCGAATGCGCAGTGCCCAACTTCACCATCGAGCGCACCCGCGACAAGAAGTTTGGCGATTTCGCCGCCAACGCGGCCATGCTTCTGGCAAAACCGGCGCGGCGCAAACCGCGCGACATTGCGGAACTGATCATCAATCGCCTCCCCTCTTCGGATCAGGTCGCCAATGTAGAGATCGCCGGGCCGGGTTTCATCAATTTCCACATGACCCCGACCGCCTTTCAGGCCGTGGTCGGCCAGGTATTCGAGGCCGGCGAAGCCTTCGGCCGTTCGACCATCGGCAATGGCAAGCGGGTACAGGTGGAGTTCGTCTCGGCCAATCCCACAGGCCCGTTGCACGTGGGCCACGGCCGCGGCGCCGCCTACGGCGCCACCGTAGCCGACCTGCTCGCCGCTGCCGGCTTCGAGGTGCATCGCGAATATTACGTGAACGACGCGGGTCGCCAGATGGACATTCTCGGCACCAGTGTCTGGCTGCGCTATCTGGAGCTCTGCGGCGAAGAGCTGGTCTTCCCGTCCAATGGCTACAAGGGCGATTACATCTGGGATATCGCCGCATCCATCCACCGGGACCACGGGGATGCCTTCCGCCATCCCGCTACAGCCGTGTTCGAGGGAGTAGCGGCGGATGAGCCGGCCGGTGGCGACAAGGAGGCGCATATCGACGGCCTGGTAAGCAAGGCCAGGACCCTGCTGGGGGAAAAGAACTACCAGACAATCTTCGATACGGCACTCGATGCCATCCTTGGCGATATTCGCCGTGACCTCGAGGAGTTCGGCGTTGCCTACGAGAAGTGGTTCTCCGAGCGCTCCCTGGTGGAGTCGGGCAAGGTGGATGCCGCCATCGAACGGCTGACGAACTCGGGACACCTCTACGAGAAAGAGGGCGCCCTGTGGTTCCGCTCCACCGATTATGGCGACGAGAAGGACCGCGTGGTGGTGCGCGACAACGGTGTGAAGACCTACTTCGCCTCCGATATCGCCTACCACATGGACAAGCTCGAGCGCGGCTTCGAGCGGGTCATCGACGTCTGGGGTGCCGACCACCATGGCTACGTGCCGCGCGTGAAGGCGGCCATGGAGGCCATCGGCGACGATGCCTCGCTACTCGATGTGCTGCTGGTGCAGTTTGCCATCCTCTACCGGGGCGGCGAGAAGGCGCAGATGTCCACCCGCTCCGGCGAGTTCGTCACCCTTCGCGAGCTCCGTGAAGAGGTCGGCAACGATGCCGCTCGCTTCTTCTACGTAAGCCGCAAGTGCGAGCAGCATCTGGATTTCGACCTGGACCTGGCCAAATCCCAGTCCAATGACAATCCGGTGTACTACATTCAGTACGCCCATGCGCGGATCTGCTCGGTGATGCACCAGCTCAAGGAGAAGGGACTGTTCTACGACCAGCAGGCCGGGCTGCGCCATCTGCCGATGCTGAAGGAGGACCACGAGCAGGCCATTCTACAGACCGTCTCCCGCTATCCGGAGGTGGTCGAGGCGGCGGCCCTGGTCCATGAGCCGCATCAGCTCGCACACTATCTGCGGGAGCTGGCCAATGACTTCCACACCTATTACAACGCCCATCAGTTCCTGGTGGAAGAGAGCACGCTGCGGGATGCACGGCTGGCACTTATCCTGGCCGCGAAACAGGTCCTTGCCAATGGTCTTTCCCTGCTCGGCGTCTCTGCACCGGAAAGCATGTAGGCGACCATGACGCGCGACTACGCCAGAAAATCCCGCTCGAGGGCAAAAAAAAAGCCGATGGTGTCTCCCTGGCTGTGGATGACCACGACGGTGCTGATCGGCCTGTTCGTGGCCTTTCTGGTCTACATCAACACCGACCGTGCGGTGCCCGGGGGCGAAGCCGGTGCATCGGCACCGGTTGCGAAGCCGCGTCCGGCGCCTGTGACGAAACAGCCGCCCCCCCCCGCCGTGAAGGAGAAGGAAGAGGGGGTCCGCTTCGATTTCTACAGGCTCCTGCCCGAGTATGAGGTGATGATCCCGGAAGAGGACCTGCAGAAGCCGGAACTCAAGGAGACACCGCCGGGAAAATATCTGCTCCAGGCAGGCTCTTTCAGTACCGCGGATGATGCCGATACACGCCGGGCACAACTGGCACTGCTGGGCCTGGTCGCAAGAGTGCATACCGTGACCATCGACAACAAGGACACCTGGCACCGTGTGCAGCTGGGTCCCTTCGAAGATTTGAAAAAGCTCGATCAGGCGCGGAAGTTGTTGCAGAACAACGATATCGAGTTCTTGCTGCTCAAACACAGGAAGTGACGAACGGAAACCGTACGCTGTGTCCAAAGTAGTAAACACCGGGACTTTCAAGGGCGCCCGTGCCCGCAGACGGGCTTGCGGATGGCGGGCCTGGCAGAACGACACCGAAGGGTTCACCATGAATGGTGCGGGCTGACTGCTCGACGGATTCATCTCAATGCATATTGCGCTGTTTGTCTTGCTGCTGCTGGGGCTTCTGTTCGGCCCACAGCTTTGGGTGCGTTACATCTTCAAACGATACAGCGGGGAACGGCCAGACCTGTCCGGGACGGGCGGAGAGCTGGCGCAGCACCTCATCGACCGGTTTGAACTGACCGGCATTCGCCTGGACACTACCGATCAGGGCGATCATTACGACCCCGAGACCCGGACCGTCCGATTGACTCCCGGGATCTACAACGGGCGCAGCCTGACCGCGGTCGCCGTGGCCGCCCACGAGGTGGGACACGCCATCCAGCACTATCGGGGAGAGTCCCTGTTTGCCACCCGAAACCGCCTCGTCAAGCTGGCCCACACCGCACAGCGCGGCGGTGCCGCAGCCCTCATGGTGGTCCCGGTAGTTACGGCGTTGACCCGGGTCCCGGCCAGCGGCCTGCTGCTGTTTGGACTCGCCATGGCGAGCCTTGGTAGTGCCGCAGTGGTCCACCTGGCAACCCTGCCGCTGGAGTGGGACGCAAGCTTCGGCAAGGCCATGCCAATCCTCGAGCGGGGCAAGTACCTCCAGGGGAAGGACCAGCGCTCTGTGCGTCGGGTGCTGCGCGCAGCGGCCTTCACCTACCTCGCCGCCTCGCTGGCCGGCCTGCTGAATGTCTGGCGCTGGTGGCGGCTGTTGAGGCGATAGCCGACCTTTGCAGGTCGGGGGTTTGGACCGTCGAAATGCCAGCAGGTGCAACGGTATCCCGCTCATGATGGGGTTCGCAGGCTCACCCCATCCTACGGTCCCCGGGCCGAGGCCAACAGGTGCAACGGTTCCTGCCCGGCTTTCCAGTTCCGGCGGGGTGGTTAGACACGCCTCCTCCGGGGCCGAGGTTTCGATCTTCGCAGGATGGGGTGAGCCCCGCGAACCCCATCGAACCGATGACGGCCTAAAGGCCGACCTACAGGCGGGGCGGCATCACTTCTCTTCCAGATAGGTGTAACCCTGCAGGCCCGCGGCCAGGGTGCCGAGAAACTCCTGGCGATACTGATCGCTGAGGTCGGCAGCGGCAATCTTCCGGCGGTAGGTCTGCATCAGGACCTCCGGATCAAACTCTACGTAGCGCAGCAGGTCATCGATACTGTCGCCCTGCGTGGCACCAACCAGTCGATACCCCCCGTCCGGGTCCTGTTCCACATTCACCGAATCGGTATCCCCGAACAGGTTGTGCATGTCCCCCAGGATCTCCTGATAGGCGCCTACGAGGAAAAAACCGAGCAGGTACTCCTCTCCGGTTTTCACCTCGTGCAGCGGCAGGCTGGCTTCGATCCCTTCACGATCGACGTAGGCGTCGATGCGGCCGTCCGAATCGCAGGTCAGGTCCTGGAGAATGCCGCGACGGGTAGGCTCCCGGTCATGCCAGTGCAGCGGCATGACCGGGAACACCTGACCGATTCCCCACACATCCGGCAGTGACTGGAACAGGGAGAAGTTGCAGAAATACTTGTCCGCCAGCTTTTCGTGGAGTTCGTCGATCACCTCGCGATGGGCACGGCGCTCGGGACTGAGCAGATCCAGCACCCGGCGGCAGATCGCAAAATAGAGCTGCTCGACCTCGGCCCGCTGTTTCAGGGTCAGCAGGCCGTGGGTAAACATCGACTGCGCCTCGCTCACCCAATGCACCGCGTCATGATAGACCTCCAGCGCCGAACGGGAATCGAGTCCCGAAAGGCCATTCCAGAGGTCATGCACAATCATCGGCGCATCGGCGGCCGGTGCCGCTCCCGGCGGACCATCCGGGGCCTGCTCCACATCGATGACATTGGTGACGAGGACCGCATGGTGCGCGGTCATGGCGCGGCCCGACTCGGTGATGATTGCCGGATGCGGCAGCTGCTGTTCGGCACAGACCTCCCACAGATTGCGGACAATGGCTCGCGCATATTCTTCGATGCTGTAATTCATCGAATAGAAACTGCGGGAACGGGTGCCCTCGTAATCGACACCCAGGCCACCGCCGACATCGACGCTTTCGATTGGCGCGCCGTAACGGCGCAGCTCCGCATAGAAGCGGGCCACCTCGCGCATACCGCGGTGGATATCCCGGATATTGGCGATCTGTGAACCGAGGTGAACGTGCACCAGCCGGAGGGAATCCAGCAGCTCGGCCTCTCGCAGCCGCGAGATCACCTCCAGTACCTGCAGCGACGAGAGTCCGAACTTGGCCTTTTCGCCGCCGGTGTTCTGCCAATTGCCCTTGCCGATGGAAGCCAGCCGCACCCGTACACCGAGCAGCGGCTGGATACCCAGCGCCCGGGACTCCTCGATGATCAGTCGCAGCTCGGAGAGCTTTTCGATGACGATATGCAGACGGTGACCAAGGGCCTTGCCGATCAATGCCAGCCGGATGTATTCGCGATCCTTGTAGCCGTTGCAGATGATCGTGCCGTCCCGGGGCGCCATGGCCAGCACCGCCATCAACTCCGGCTTGCTGCCCGCCTCCAGCCCGACCTGCCCGTCTCCCGCATGCAGGATCTCCTCGATGACCGCCCGCTGCTGGTTCACCTTGATGGGATAGACTGCGGTATAGCCACCCTGAAAGCCGTCCTCCTCCATCGCGCTAGCAAAGGCGCCAACCAGCGTGCGCACCCGGTCGTGCAGGATCCCGGCGAACCGCACCAGCACCGGAAAGGTGAGTCCGGCCGCGGACAATCCCTTGGCCAGCTCATGAAAATCGATGCCCCGGCCCGGATCACGCTCCGGATGGACACTGATATGACCGCGGTCACTGATATCGAAATAGCCATCACCCCAGTGAGCGATGTTGTAGCCGGTACGTGCCTGTTGGATGGTCCAGTTCATTAGAGCTGCCCGTTGCGCGTTGCGGTAATCGTAAAGAGATGAAAGCACAGTGGCTAGTGATGAGTGGCGAGTGGCGAGTGGTGAGGTTACTTCTCCACCAAGAGCCTATCCGAATAGACCGGCCCATCCAGCTCGGGCATCCTCGAGAATAGGTTCCATACTCTCTATTGCCGCCACATGTCGGCCTGCGTCACCCTAACGCTCCTAGCCACTAGCCACTCGCCACTCGCTACTCGCCACTGGTCGTCAGACTGGCCCCTTCGGGAGCGATCCGGTATCTTCCATCCGCCCCCGAAACGTACCGGAGAATGCGTCATGAACCGACTGGAAGGCAACTGGTGGAGCGAGCCCTGCGAGGAGCACGGTAGCGCTTTTTCGTTGAAGGTCAAAAGCAGACTCCACGAAGAGCAGACAGCTTTTCAGAAGATTGAAGTCTACGAGACGGAAAAGTTCGGCAACCTCATGGTTATCGACGGTTTCGTAATGCTCACCAGCCGCGACAATTTCCTTTATCACGAGATGATGAGCCATCCCGCACTTTACACCCATCCGGCCCCAAAACGGGTCCTGATTATCGGGGGAGGTGATTGCGGAACGCTCCGGGAAGTTCTGCGTCATTCGGAAGTCGAACGAGCACTGCAGGTGGATATCGACGAGGGCGTCACCCGTGCCGCCGAGAAATACTTTCCGGAATTGTGTGAGTCCAACGACGACCCGCGGGCCGAGCTGCACTTCGCCGATGGCATTCGCTGGGTCAAGGAGGCCGCACCGGGGAGCTATGACGTGATCATCGTCGATTCGACTGACCCCATTGGCCCGGCCGAGGGGCTGTTCGGCGAACCCTTCTACGGCGACTGCCATGCCGCCCTGGGCGAACACGGCCTGCTGGTCCAGCAGAGCGAATCCCCCCTGTACCACATGCGCCTGCTAGGCGAGATACACCGCTACATGCGCAAGGCGGGCTTTGCCGACAGCCACACCCTGCACTTTCCCCAGCCGGTCTACCCCTCGGGCTGGTGGAGCGCGACCCTGGCGCGCAAGGACGGCCCCATCGAAGGCTTCCGCGAGGCCGACGCCGCCAACCGCCCCTTCGCCACCCGCTACTACAGCCCCGAGGTGCACCAGGGGGCGCTGGCCCTGCCGCCGTTCATGAAGGAGGCCTTCGCCAACCTCCAGACGTAGGCGCTCAGCCGCCGTGCCCTTCATGACCGGCGATGGTACGATCGATAACCGCCTGCTGCTCGGGTGTCAGCTTGGCATAGAGCTGCTCCAGCGCATCAGCCATGGTGCGCATCATGGTCATACGCTTCTCCATCCGCTGGGCATTGTTGCGCAGGTTATCGTAGGCCGGCCCGCTGCTCGCGCCCGCGTTGCGCTGTGCCATCATGAAGCCCATCATCTCCGAACGACGAGCGTTGACCGTCGTGACAAACTCATCCCATGCGCCCCGCTGCGCCTCACTGAGTTGCAACTCCGCATCCAGGTTCATGAGCGTCATCATCGGCGGTTGCGTTCCGCCACCCGGGCCGGTCGGGCAGGTCTCGTTCGGCCCCATCGCCCAGGCACTTGCGCCGAACCACACACCGCCGGCAACAACCGCCGCCACTGTCCAAAGTCTTTTGTTCATAAATATCTCCTTTCGTGTTGTTAGATACTGTCTGATTGTCAGAAGCGACTGCGATAGCCGGTATAGAAGTAGCGAGCACCAGGATCAGACGGAGCGCCACCCGCCTGCATGTTATCCGGCACCGTCTCGTCAAACAGGTTGTCGATGCCGAAGAAGAGTCCGTGCTGGCGCGATAGCTGGTAGTCGAGACGGAAATCGACGCTGGTGAAATTGCTATAGTAGGAATCCAGACTTGAGATGCCGTCGTTGCCCAGATAGTCGTGGGTGTGATTGACACGCAGGCGGTAAGTCGTCGGTCCAAAACGCACACTGCCATCCAGCTTCGCCGTCAGATCGGCCCGATGGTCCAGCGGCTCACCGATATCGGCATCCTCAGCATCGAGATACTCTACCGAACCGTTGATCTGCCAGGTCCCAGCCGGGCGGAATCGCCAGCTCAGCTCTATGCCATCAATCTCGGCACTATCGATGTTCTGAAACGACTCGATCCGCCGCGGCGTCGGCTTGACGAAGTATTTCTGGATCAGATCGTCGACCTCAGTCCGGTAGACCACCAGCTCGATATTACCCCGGCCAAAGCGGCGGGCCAGCGCCGCCTCCACCGTGCGCGAGGTCTCGGCGTCAAGATCGGGATTACCGATGCGGTCTTTTTGTGCAAGTGAGTAGTCGGCATAGAGTTCCATCATGGTCGGCGCACGGAACGCCTCACCGTAACCGGCCCGCAGAGTCCAGGGACCGGGACGCCACGCCAAGGAGAGGTTCGGGCTGGTGGCATTGCCGAAATCGCTGTAGTCGTCGTAGCGGGCACCGACGGTCAGATCGACCTGCTCCAGCATCGCCCACTGGTCCTGAAAAAAGGCGCTGTTGACCTCGCGATCTTCGCTACCCGCAATCGCTGTCGAATCGAACTCTTCACCGACAAAGCCGTAACCCACATTGGTTGTATGGGCGCTGGTCGGCCAGAAAGTGTACTGTAACTGCACCTCATCCTTGGTGGAGGTGGTGTCATCGGGGTTCGAGGTTCCCTTATCTGAGGTAGAGTCGGAAACACCATGCCCGAAGTCCAGTGCGGCGACCCCCTCAGCGACCAGCGCCTCATAGCCGAGCGAAAGGTGGTGGCGCTCCTCAGTCTCAATCATATCGACCGGATTACCCCGGGTGTCGAGCCCGACTCCTTCGTCATCCTGCTCGGCATACTCGATACCCCAGTGCACCTCGTCCGAGTCATTCAGGGCATAGCGACCGCGGTAGGCGACACTCTGGCGCTCCTCCTCACGCTGGTCGGTATCAGGGTTGTCCTCGTCCGTGCGGTAGTCCCCCCGGTTCTTGCCTTCGAAGCTCAGGCGGTGGCCGGCCCTGCCGGTGTTCCAGTTTAGATAGCCACCGAGGATCGCAGTTTCGCGCTGGTTGTCGTCGGTCGCTCCCAGGGTGAGGTCGAAGCCGTAGCGGGTACCTGCCTCCGGTTTGGCTGTGATGATATTGATCACCCCACCCATTGCATCGGAGCCGTAGAGGGCCGACATTGGCCCGCGCACGATCTCGATGCGCTCGATATCCTCGACCTGGATATTGGTGATCACACTCCCCGACGCCTTGTCGGTACGGCGCAGTCCATCGACCAGGATCAGGGTCTGGTCGGAATTCATACCGCGCAGCGAAACCCGAGTCTCGTTGCCCCGTTCGGCGATATCGACACCGGTCGCCGACTCCAAAATCTCGGTAACGCTGTCGCCGGAAAACGATTCTATCTGCGCGCGATCGATCACCTCGACCGAGGCGTTGACATCCTCCACCGCCTGCTCGGTGCGGGTGGCGGTCACCATAATGTTCGGCGCCTCGGCCACCTCTTCCTGCGCCTGTACCACGTCCCAGAGGGCAAGTAAAACGGCATGCGTGATAATTTTTCTCGCGTTTGTTTTTTTCATTCCACTATCCCCGGCCAATTCCCCCGAATATTTATTTCCTGCCATTTATCAGAATGACTATATTTTCCGGCCAAATGCCGCAACAACCCGGCAAATAACACAGCCAAAAAAGTTATGTGGTCACTAGGGACGCGATATAATCCTGATGCAACAAAACAAACTCAAACGGTTTTTGGTAACAATTTTTCACCAAGTGGGTGATTGTTAGTTTTTGTTACAAATTGATTGATAACGTGCTTGCGGCAGCTGTGTGGAGGAGGGAAATTTGGCGGAACAAGTCGATCATATCCTGGTCGTCGATGACGATGCGGAGGTCCGCCAACTGCTGAGCGACTATCTTTCGCGCAATGGCTACCGCACGAGCGTGGCCGCGGACGCCCACGCCATGCGCCAAGTTTTGCGCAAGACTCGCATCGATCTGCTGACCCTCGATCTGATGCTGCCCGACGAGGACGGCTTGAGTATCTGCCGCAATCTGCGTGGCAACAATACCTATATCGGAGCTGGCGACTTCCCGGTGATCATTCTCACTGCACGCGGTGATGCGGCCGACCGAATCCTCGGTCTGGAGATGGGCGCCGACGACTACCTGGCCAAACCCTTCGAGCCACGCGAACTGCTCGCACGCATCAAGGGCGTGCTACGCCGGGTGCGTGCCTTGCCGCCCGAAGAGTGCCCGGCTGCGCGGGCGGGCCGCATTCGTTTCGATCTATGGACACTGGACAACACCGGCCGCCACCTGGAATCGGCCAACGGCCTGGTAACGCCGCTGACCGGGGCAGAATACCGGTTGTTGGGCGTATTTCTCGAACACCCGCTGCGAGTACTCTCTCGGGACCAGATCATCGAGTTGCTGCGCGCCCGCGAAGGTCTGCCTTACGATCGCGGTATTGACATGACCATCAGCCGCCTGCGCCGCAGATTGGGTGACGATGCACGCAGCCCGCGCCTGCTGAAGACGGTTTGGGGTATCGGTTACATCCTGGCCGCCGAGGTCACCCACGAGTGAAGTTACGGCTGTGGCCGCGGGCCCTGTTCGCCCGTTTGGTATTGGTCTTAATCGGCACCCTTCTGGGCACCATCCTGTTCAGCCTCTACCTGCTCTCCCATGAACGCTTCGAATTGATGAAACAGGTCAACGGTTTTACTTTCATGCGGGAGATCGCCGATAGCGTACAACTGCTCGACCAGTTGTCGCCAAACCAACGCCAGCACCTGCTGTTAGTACTCGAACGGCCCTATCGCAGCATTGCACTGCGCACGGGCTCATACATTCCCACCAGTTCCCATACCGAGGCCACGGGCATGCACCCGAGCACCCTCAACGCCACGCTGGCCAATCAACTGGATGCCGGCCGGCGCTTCTGGATCCATACCGAATCCGATCTGTACGAAGTGCTGCTCGATGTGACCGTGGCGCTCAACGACGGCGGCTATGTCAGTTTCTCCCACCGCATCCCGCTTGAATTGGTCGGTTGGCCACGTCGCGTATTGAGCATGCTGGGCATCCTGGTTCTCAGCGTGGTCGTCTTCTCCCTGCTCGCCGTACACAGCCTGACCCGCCCCCTGACCACCCTCTCGCGCGCCGCCACCCGTCTTGGCCGCGACCTCAACCAGCCGCCCCTGCCCGAGCGGGGTGCACTGGAAGTGGTCCACGCCACGCACGCCTTCAACCGCATGCAGCATGAGCTCCAAAAATCGATCAGAGAGCGCACCCGCATCCTTGCCGCCATCTCGCACGATCTCAAGACTCCCATCACCCGCCTGCGCCTGCGCAGCGAATCGATCGCCGACCCGGAACTTCGTCAGCGCACCCAGCACGACCTCGAGGAGATAGAATCGATGATCCTGGCCACCATCGATTTCATGCACAGCGCCCAGGACAACGAAACACCCCGGCTCATCCACCTGCCGGCCCTGCTCGATACCTTGTGCGCCGAGGCCGAGGAACTTGGCCACTCAGTCAGTCTGGAGCAGTGCGAGGTCGCACAGATCCTGGCCCGTCCGCTGGCCATCAAGCGCTGTCTGGGTAATTTGATCGATAACGCGGCCCGCTACGGAGGACAGGCACGGCTGTTTGCCACCCACAACGCGGAGGAAATCCACATTACGGTCAGTGACGACGGGCCGGGACTTCCGGAAAGTGAATTGCAGAATGTATTCGAGCCGTTCTACCGGCTTGAACCTTCACGCAACCGCCGCACCGGCGGCAGCGGACTCGGCCTGGGGATCGCCCGAAATATCGCATGCGACCACGGCGGAGAGGTCCGCCTGCACAACCGGCCGGGCGGCGGCCTCGACGCCTGCCTCTGCCTGCCCGCCGTGGCCGCATTGTTGCAGTAGCGATTGACCGCCGCCTCGATCTCGGCGATGGCACACTTGGTACTCGGCGTCACTGAGGACCCGGCGCCGACCCTGCACATCGAGGTCGTAGAGCGGCGAGCGCACGATAGAGCGACTCGTTGAACGGGGCCTGGGAGAAGACGGGATTCTCGTGCAGCAGAGTGAGTCACCGCTGCTTCACATGCGGCTGCTAACGGAGATGCACAGAGCGATGCGAAATGCCGGCTTCCCGGATGTACGCACGCTGCAGTTTCCCCAGCCTGTCTACCCCAGCGGATGGTGGAGTGCGACACTCGCTGGCAAGGGCGCGGTGATGGACGAATTCCGGGAAGTGGATGCCCGCAAAAAGGCATTTCCAACTGCTTATTACAGCGCCGATATTCACAGGGCCGCCTTTGCACTGCCGCCCTTCATGCGGGAGGCATTCGAGGGAGTCCGGGTCAGGTCCTGACCCGATATCGGGCCTCCTGCCGCAACGGGTCAGCCGCTCTTCAAGCGGTCGAGGCGCAACCGCTCTCTTTCGTCGAACAGTCGACGCGCCCCGAGCCAGACTGCCACCAGGGTGCCGAATCCGGTGCCCCCGGCAATCAGGAACATAATCAAAATCTGGTACTTCACCGCCTCGATAGGGGGAGTACCCGAAAGGATTTGACCCGTCATCATTCCCGGCAGGCTGACGATGCCGGCCGCCGCCATGGCGTTCATGATGTTGATGAGGCCGGTGCGAATGCTCTCACGGCGAATGTCCTCGATGGCCTGTGCACCTGAATGGCCCAGCATCAGACGGGCTTCGATGACCCGGAACTGTGTCCAGGCACTGGAGGTAAGTCGATCCAGCCCGAGGGCAATGCCGTTCATGGTATTGCCGAGCAGCATCCCGAGAAGGGGAATGGCGTATTGGGGCTGATACCAGGGTTCGGTGCCGATCACCACCACCAGCGCCAGCACGGTCACGGTAAACGAGGAGACAAACATCGATAGTGTGCCGACACCATACCCCCACCAACCGGCAAAACGCTTTTTCTGTCGCGCCATGATTTCACGACCCGCTACCGAGAGCATGACCAGGCTGAGCAGCGCAATCCAACCAAGGTCGACATTGCGGAACAGGGCCTCCAGCACCAGTCCGATCAGCAGCAGCTGGATTACTGTGCGCGCCCCCGCGATCAGCAGACCCGAGCCCAGCCCCAAGTGCATGCGCCAGCTCAGAAAGGCCAGCGCCAGGATCAGCAGCGCCGCCAGGGAGAGATCCAGAGGCGAGAGGGAGATAATGGTCACAGGGGCACCTCACTCAGGCGTCCACCCTCGATGCGGAAATGGCGGTCGGCGACACGCCGGATCTGCTCCGGATCATGACTGACCCATAGCACCGGAGCGTGCTGCTCGCGACGGTACGCAGCAATCACCGTCTCGGCACGGGCCACGTTTTCGGGATCCAGGGCGGCGGTCGGCTCATCCAGCAACAGTGCAACCGGACCATTAGCCAGCAGGCGCAGCAGGGCCAGCCGCTGCCGTTCACCCGTGGAGAGGCGCTCCACCGCCCATCCGGCAGCTTGCGTATCGAAACCGAGCCGCTGCCAATGCTCCGGTTCGATTCGGCAGAAGTGATCACCCACCCGGTCATGCCACCACTGGCTCTCCGCCGGCAGGAGGCCGACCTGCGCGCGCCATTCGGACGGCGCAAAGGCATCAGCCGGCCTGCCGTCGAGCAAGACCTTCCCCTGATAGGGGTCCAGGTCCGCCACCGCCCGCAGCAACACCGTTTTCCCGGCACCGGAGGGACCCGAGAGGCAGACACACTCGCCGGGGGCCACCGTCAGATCAATGGCCTCGGTGCCGCGGGCCTTCAGCTGCTGGAGTTCAAGACGACTCAGGGGATTTCTCCGGTTGGATTCGGAGCCGATCCTAACGGATCAGACCTCGCTATAGGAGCCCGGCAACCTGCCCGTCCCTGGTAGGAGGGCCGCCCCCGGCGCGATGGCCGTGACGAAATCGCCGCGAGGGCGCGCCTCCTACCCGAGCCGAGGCTTCGATCTCCGCAGGATGGGGTGAGCCCCGCAAACCCCATCGAAAAACCACCGTATCGGATTCAATGATGGGGTTCGCAGGCTCACCCCATCCTACGGTTTCCGGTGAATGCCGGCAGGTGCAACCGTTTCCTGCGCGCGCCGTAACCCACCGCTAAATCCAGGCCTGCGACCTGCCCCTCCCTGGTAGGAGGGCCGCCCCCGGCGCGATGGCCGCGACGAAAATCGCCGCGGGGGCGCGCCTCCTACCGGGCTGAGGCTTCGATCTCCGCAGGATGGGGTGAGCCCCGCGAACCCCATCGAAAAACCACCGTATCGGATTCAATGATGGGGTTCGCAGGCTCACCCCATCCTACGGTTTCCGGTGAATGCCGGCAGGTGCAACCGTTTCCTGCGCGCGCCGTAACCCACCGCTAAATCCAGGCCTGCGACCTGCCCCTCCCTGGTAGGAGGGCCGCCCCCGGCGCGATGGCCGCGACGAAAATCGCCGCGGGGGCGCGCCTCCTACCGGGCTGAGGCTTCGATCTCCGCAGGATGGGGTGAGCCCCGCGAACCCCATCGAAAAACCACCGTATCCGACTCAATGATGGGGTTCGCAGGCTCACCCTATCCTACGGTGTTCGGGCGAATGTCACCCTGGAACATTCCTGAGCATTACGCTATGGTATTGGGCGTATTCAATAAACCAGGAGAACATCCGATGTCCGATCCCGTGGCCGCAAAAAAGGGTCCTTACGTCGTCGCCCTCAAAGCCGGCGATTACTTCTATTGCACCTGCGGCCGAAGCGCCAGCCAGCCGTTCTGCGACGGCTCCCACAAGGGCACCGGTTTCACTCCCAGGAAATTCACCATCGAAGAAGACCGCAAGGCAGGCCTGTGCGGCTGCCGGGCCAGCGGCAACCAGCCTTTTTGCGATGGTTCGCACAAGGATCTTTAACCACGGGGAGCACGGGGGACACAGGGTAACGAAAAAGCGGTGACCACAGAGATCACAGAGGCAGACAAGTGGTTCCTCGATTCACCGCCGCCGACCGTTGCTCTGAGTGGCGCACCATGGAAAATCCTTTATCAAAAGCGTTCCTCCGTGCCATCTGTGGTAATAAACTTTTCCACCCCGTGATCCCCGTGCACCCGTGGTTAAACCCAAAAAAAAAAGCGGGCACCTGTCGGTGCCCGCAATGCCGCTACTCGTGAAAGCAGGCTGCCAGGGTTTCCTTTCCCTCTATTTTCCGGGGCTAAATTCCGGGTAGGCCTCGAGGCCGCATTCGGAGAAGTCGACGCCCGTGTACTCATCCTCTTCGCTGACGCGGATCCCCATCACGGCCTTGAGAATCAGCCAGACCACGAAGCTGGCGCCGAAGACCCAGACGAAGATGGTGCCGGCGCCGATGAGCTGGCTGCCGATGGAGGCATCCGCGTTGGTCAGGGGTACGGCGAGGAGGCCCCACAGGCCGACCACGCCGTGGACAGAGATGGCGCCGACCGGGTCGTCGATCTTCAGCTTGTCGAGGGTGACGATGGAGAGCACCACCAACACGCCGCCGATACTGCCGATGAAGGTCGCGGCCAGGGCGCCCGGCGTCAACGGTTCGGCCGTGATCGCCACCAGCCCGGCCAAGGCCCCGTTAAGGGCCATGGTCAGGTCGGCCTTGCCGAACAGCAGGCGGGCGGCGACCAGGGCGACCACCACACCACCGGCAGCGGCCATGTTGGTGTTGACGAAGATCATTGATACGGCATTGGCTTCGGCCACGTTGGAGAGCATCAGTTCGGAACCACCGTTGAAGCCGAACCAGCCCATCCAGAGGATGAAGGTACCCAGGGTGGCCAGTGGCAGATTGGCACCGGGAATGGCGTTCACCTCGCCGTGTTCGCCGTACTTGCCCCGGCGCGCACCGAGCAGCAGGACACCCGCCAGAGCCGCCGCGGCGCCGGTCAGATGCACCACGCCGGAGCCGGCGAAGTCCAGAAAGCCAAGGCCGTCGAGGAAGCCGCCGCCCCATTTCCAGAAGCCCTGCACCGGATAGATGAAACCGGTCATCACCACCGCGAAGGCGAGAAAGGTCCACAGCTTCATGCGCTCCGCCACCGCGCCGGAGACAATGGACATGGCAGTGGCGACGAACACCACCTGGAAGAAGAAGTCGGACATGTTCGAGTAGTACGGCGCATCCTCACCACCGGCCAGCACCGCCTCGGTGGCGTTATCACCACCAAGCAGGAAGCTCAGGCCCGGAATCACCGAATTGATACCGTCGCCGTACATGATGTTGTAACCGACCAGCATGTACATGATGCTCGCGATGGCATACAGGGCGATATTCTTGGTGAGGATTTCGGCGGTATTCTTCGCACGCACAAGGCCGGCCTCGAGCATGGAAAAGCCGGCCGCCATCCACATGACCAGAACCCCCGACATCAGGAAATAGAAGGTGTCGAGCGCATAGGCCAACTCTTTTACAGCATCCATCATTCAATCCTCTTCACAGGGCTTCCGGACCGGCTTCACCGGTGCGGATGCGGACGGCCTGTTCGAGATCGGAGACGAATATCTTGCCGTCACCGATCTTGCCCGTATTGGCGGCACTGCTGACGGCCTCGATGACCTGGTCGACCAGGTCATCGCCCACCGCCGCCTCGACTTTCACCTTGGGCAGAAAGTCCACCACGTACTCCGCACCGCGATAGAGCTCGGTGTGGCCCTTCTGTCGTCCGAAACCCTTCACTTCGGTGACGGTGATCCCCTGCACGCCGATGTCCGACAGGGCCTCACGCACGTCATCCAGCTTGAAGGGCTTGATGATTGCGGTTACCAGTTTCATGAGTTTTCTCCTCGGTCGGTCCGCCGCAGCGGAGGGCGTCAGTGCTCAGAGGTCCAGGGACTTGTTCCAGGAGACGGAGACGCGCGGATCATCGAGGCTGCCCTCGTCCAGATCGGTCTTGTCCACGGCAAAGGTGAAGTCACCGAACTCCGCTGCGCTTTTGGTCAGGGCGAGCTGGAAGTGCGTGTAATCCTCGGCGTCGGCAGCATCAAAGTCGTATCGACCCGCCAGCACACCAACAAACAGGTCTTCCTTGAGCGGGATATCCCCGGAAAGGCTGTAGTAGAGGTCGCTATCGTCACCGCCGGCTTCGGAATCGACGGTATAGGCGACGGAACCGGTGACCGGCCCGAAGCCGAGACTCCCGTAGAGTTCGGTAAAATCGAGTTCGTCGTCTCCGATCGGATAGGCGTAGTGGATCGCCCCGAGGTCGTAGCCGATACTTCCGGCCTCGCCGCTGAAACCGGCATAGAGATCCAGCTCGTAGTTACCGCCGTCCAGATTGGAGGCCCATGTCCCGAGGTAGAAACCGGACGCGGCCTCGTAATCCAGGCCGCCGGAGATTGCCGCCTGATCGTCGGTCTGGGTCAGGCCGCGCCAGATGTAGTTGCTGGTGGCGCCGATATTGGCGGAGACCTCGGCCATGGCGACACCGCTGCCGAGGGCGACGGTGGCGACCGAAGCGGCGATCACTGTCTTTACCAACTTGCTCATTTTTCTCCTCCAGGAGTGATTTGTCTTCACCCTCCCTGTCTGCATCTGCCGTGCCATTTCGATGAAAATGCGAAAATACAAAGGGTTACACGGAGCGGGAGCTTATCGGCCGAGCCCCGCGCACCAAAGATGAGGGGGCGGCGAGCTCGACGCACTAAAACGGTGCGGAGAAGACGGGCAGGAAACGAATGACTTACACTCATGGTTCATGCGGAAAATAGTGTGACACCCAGTCCTGCGCTCCTGCGTCTTGCCGAGAGCGCTTGTGAGACCGGCTGAGCGTTACACTATTTTCCGCATGAACCACTATGTAAAAACCACAGGGGAAATGAGCGATGGATACCCGATTTATCGATGATCTGGCGCAGCGGCTGACACAAGCCCTGCCGCAGGGGGCCCGTGACCTGCAGAACGATCTGGAGAAGAATTTCCGCGCCGTGCTCCAATCCAGTTTCGCCAAACTGGACCTTGTGACCCGCGAGGAATTCGAGGTGCAGACACAGGTGCTGGCCAGGACCCGCAGCAAGCTGGAGGCCCTGGAAAAGCGCGTCGCAGAGATGGAAAACCCGGCTTCGAGCGAGTCCGGAGAGGCCGGCCAGTAAAAGGCCCCCAGCCTCTTCGCCCGCACCTTCAACTACGCTTGAAGAACAAGACATCAGAGGGATACCGATGCGGGACAATCTGAGCGACGACGTCGGCAAACTCCTACTCCGCCTGACCCTTGGAATCCTTATACTGCTGCACGGTATCGCGAAAATAACCGGCGGCATCACCCCGATCGAGCAGATGGCCGAGGGTGCAGGGCTACCCGGCTTCGTGGCCTACGGCACCTACCTCGGGGAGGTACTGGGGCCGATACTGCTATTGATCGGGTGGTATGCCCGGGTCGGCGCCGGGCTTATCGCCGTCAACATGCTGTTCGCCTTTGCTCTCGCCCACCGGCACGAGCTGCTGGACATGACCGATGTCGGCGGCTGGGCCCTCGAGCTGCAGGGCATGTTTCTGTTTACCGCCCTCGCACTTGTTCTGACCGGTCCGGGGCGGCTGAGCGTGAATCAACGCTAACGGGCGCAAACGACATGAAACCCCGACCCCTTGCTCGACCGGCCGGCGGGGCAAACCGCCGCACCTGCTTTTCACAAACCCCCACTTTCCGTTAGAATCCGGCGTTTGCCCGCCCCCGATCGGGGCGCCCCGGGCCTCGCCCGCCAGACTACCCCTGTAAACGGCTCCTGATTGATGTCGTGGTTGAGTCTACTTCTGCTGCTGCCCCTGGCCGGCTCGATCGCGATCGCGCTGCTGCCGGGCAATTCCCCGCGCATGATCCGCTGGGTAGGTATAGCCACGGCAGCCATCACCGCGATCTTCGCCTGGGGGCTGCTGTGGGTGTTCGACCCGGGGTTGACCGGTGTGCAGTTGCTGGAGTCCCATCGCTGGAACCCCCGACTGGGCACCAGCTTCAGCCTGGGCGTAGACGGATTCTCCTTCCCGATGGTGCTGTTGGCCACCCTGCTGACGCTGGTCGCAGTGCTGGCTTCCAATACCATCCGCGAACGGGTCAGGGGCTATTACGCCCTGCTGCTACTACTGGAAGCGGCGATGCTCGGGGTGTTTACCGCCCGCGACTGGTCACTCTTCTATGTGTTCTGGGAGATGACCCTCATCCCCCTGTTCTTCCTCATCGACCGCTGGGGCGGCGCCAACCGCCAGGGGGCGGCACTCAATTTCGTGCTCTACACGATGGGCGGCTCTGTCTTCATGCTGGTCTCGCTGCTGGTGCTTTACGATGCCGCGCCGGGCCACACCTTCGATATGGCGGCCATGGCGGAAGGGGCCCGCTCGCTGCCGGCCGAAACGCAGATTCTGCTATTCCTCGGACTGCTGATCGGGTTCGGCGTGAAGATGCCAATCTTTCCGTTACACGGCTGGCTGCCGATCGCTCACGTGGAGGCACCGAGTCCCGTCTCCATCCTGCTCTCGGGCATCCTGCTCAAGATGGGTTCCTATGGCCTGATACGGGCGGTAGAGATGCTCCCGCAGGCCGCCCTTTCACTGCAGGCAGTCCTCGCCGGCCTCGGTTTCATCAGCCTGATCTACGGTGGCGTGCTCGCCTGGCGGCAACGCGACCTCAAGGCGATGATCGCCTACTCCTCGGTCAGCCACATGGGAGTGGTCCTGCTCGGTATCGCTGCACTCAACGTGGCGGGACTGACCGGTGCGGTGATGCAGATGGTGGCCCACGGCCTGGTGGCCGGCGCCCTGTTCCTGCTCATCGGCCTCCTCTATGAGCGCACCCACACCCGCGACATTGCCGACTACAGCTCGCTGGTGCGGATTATGCCGCGCTTCGCCTTTTTCACCGTACTCGCCTTCATCGCCGCCGTAGGGATGCCGGGAACCGCCGGATTCATAGCCGAACTGCACGCCATCATCGGTGGCTTCGAGCGCTGGGGCGCCTGGATGGTCCTGCTCAGTATCGGGGTGCTGATCAGCGCCGCCTATGCCCTGCGCACCGTCGGGCGCCTGTTCACCGGACCGGTGAATGAGCGCATGCAGGGCCTGCCCGATCTCAGCCGGACCGAGCTGACCAGCGCTGGCGCGCTCAGTGCCGGCATGCTGCTCATCGGCATCTTTCCTGCGCCTGCCCTCACTCTGGTGGCCGCCTCGGTGGATCGGCTCAGCGGGGTATTCATACCATGAGCGGGAGCACGGCAAGCCACCGCCAGCCGGGCGATAACCCCACGGCCGACATGCACACCCGGCTGGAGGCGCTGATCGCACACCTGGAGCATGTGCTGCCGGCACAGGCGCCGATTCGCGAGTTCGTTCATCACAACACCCTGCACGGCTTCGCCCATCTACGCTTTCGCGAGGCCCTGTCCGAGGCACGGCAGCTGACCGGCGCCCGGGGCTATCTGCCCAACGAGACCTTCCGTGAACTCTACCGGAGCGGCCGCATCACCCGTGCCGACCTCGAGGCGGTCATCGCCGAGGCGTCGGCCGGGGAAGCGGAGCTGGGTGCCGAGGCCGTGTTGATCGAATGTGCCGCCGGACCGGTACGCCGCCGCGACGTGCTCATTGCCGGTTTGCTCTACCCCTTCCGGCCGGTAACCGCCTGCCAGCTCAACTGGCAGATCGAGGAGCTGAATGCATTCACCACCTGCCAGCCCGACCTGGCGCCTGAAAGTCGCGACCGGCTGCTGGCCGCAGCGCGCGCGCATGGCATCGATGGCGAATCCGCTACGGTAAAGGACCTGTGGGCAGCCTGCCTGGAGACCTTCGGTTTGACCCACGCCAGTATCCATCCGGAGGAACTGGTCGATATCTCCCCGGAACAGGCGGAGGCGATGGCCACCGGACTGGATGAGGAGGAGACCGCGGGAGAGGGGGCCCGGATCGATCGGCTGGTCCGCAAGGAGGCCGCGCGCCGGCTGGAGACCCATTTCGATTCAGTGGGCCGCGAGACCACCCTGCGCGGACTGCTGCTCGCCCTGACCGGCGAGGACCTGATGGAGGAGTTGCTGCCGCCGCTGGTGCGCCAGCTCTCTGCACACCTCGATCAGGGTTTGGCAGGCTGGCACAACCCGAAACAGGGCGAGGGCTTCTATGCCGCCTGGCGCGCCAGTGCCCGTCGCGATTACAGCTGGATCTTCCGGGATCGTCCCGAGTGGCGGCTGCAACTGGAGCGCCTGCCGGAAGACCCCACGAACCTCATCGTCCAGGAGCTACGCCTGCTCGGACTCCCCGAGGCGCGCTGGGAGAGCTATCTGGAGCAGCTTGCACTGGAGCTGCCGGGCTGGTCGGGCATGTTCCTCTGGCGCCACCGGCACCCCGGCTACGAGGGGCATGATGCACCCGTCGAGATGGTGGACTATCTGGCGGTACGACTAGTGATGGAGCGGATGTTCGCACAGCGGCTGTGCCGCCATCACTGGCGCATCGAAGCCAGTCTGCCGATGCTGCGGTGGTACTTCCGCCGCCATCCGGCGGAGCTGTCGGTGCGTCACTTCCTGTTCAATGCCCGGCTGCCGGAGTATCTCACCACCCTCGCCCAGCGCCTGGTGACGGAATCACAGCACGAGACCGTCGAGAACAGTGATGACGCCTGGCGGCGCGCGGCCCACCTGATCTGGATCTGGCGCCAAAGCCCGGCGGCCGACCGCCCGGTAGGCCGGTCCGTATTCCGTTCCGCCTGGCCGCTGTTCCGCCTGGCCCAACATCTTGGGGTGTGCGGAGCCGAGTTGCGCAGTGCCGGAGCAGATGCCGCCGCGATGCTGCTGGACAGCCTCGATTATCTGACCGAAGAGCGTTCCGGATGGCTCTGGCTGACGGCCTATGAGCGCCACTACCGTGAGCAGATCTTCGCCGCCCTGGTTGCCAACCATGACCGCGGGCCGCTGGCCGAGCGCCAACAACTCCCCGAGGCACAGCTGGTGTTCTGTATCGACGACCGCGAGGAGGGAACGCGGCGTCACCTGGAAGAGATCAACCCGGCACTGGAGACACTCGGTGCCGCCGGCTTCTTCGGCGTGCCGATAAACTGGCGCGGCCTCGATGACGTTACCGTATCGCCACTCTGCCCGGTCGTCATTACCCCGACTCACGAAGTGCAGGAACGTCCCGCCGGGAACGCAGACCGGGAGTGGCGGCGGCACAAGGGGCGGCGCGAACAGCGGCTGCGCTGGAAAAATCGGCTGTTTCAGGGCACCCGTCTCGGGGTGCTGCAGCCCGCAATGCTGAGCGCAGCAGCCGGTTTTGCGGCACCACTGGTGCTGATCGGCAAGGTGCTTCTGCCGGCCCGCTTCACGGCCTGGGTGGAGGGCCTGCGGCGGGACTTCGATGGCGTGGTGCCGACCGACCTGACCCTTACCGCCGATGCCGATTCTCCGCCCCCCACTACCGAACGGCCGCGCCTCGGCTTCACCGATGACGAACAGGCGGAACGGGTGGCCGGATTCCTGCGCGCCATCGGTCTGACCGACCGATTTTCACCGCTGGTGGTACTGATGGGCCACGGCTCCCACAGCCAGAACAATCCCCATCGGGCGGCCTACGATTGCGGCGCCTGTTCGGGGCGGCACGGCGGCCCCAACGCACGGGTATTCGCCGCCATGGCCAACCGCCCGACAGTGCGCGAGCGGCTGGCCGCCGGCGGCATCGAAGTCCCGGCGGACACCCACTTCATCGGTGCCGAACACGACACCTGCGATGATCGTATCGAGTGGTATGACGAGGCGCAGCTGCCCCCGGCATTGCAGCCGGCACTGGAAAAACTGCAGGGAGAGCTGACCGAGGCAGGACAGCGACACGCCCGCGAACGCTCACGCCGCTTTGCCTCCGCGCCCGCGAAGCTGTCCGAGCAACGCGCCTGGCGCCATGTGGCCGGACGCGCCGCCGATTTCTCCCAGGCCCGCCCCGAACTGGGCCACGCCACCAATGCCTCCGCGTTTGTGGGCCGCCGCTCGATGAGCCGTGGCGCCTTCTTCGATCGGCGCGCCTTCCTGATTTCCTACGACCCCACCCGGGATCCGGAGGAGAAGATACTGGAGGCGACCCTGCTGTCCGCCGGACCGGTCGGTGCCGGTATCAGCCTGGAGTATTACTTCTCCACGGTGGATAACGAGAACTACGGCTGCGGTACCAAGGTGGTTCACAACGTGACCGGATTGCTCGGCGTCATGGAAGGGGCCGGCTCCGATCTGCGCACCGGCCTGCCGCGCCAGATGATCGAGATCCACGAGGCGATGCGCCTGCTGATTGTGGTCGAGGCCAAGACGGACACCCTGACCCGGATCTACCAGCGCCAGCCGCCGCTCCAGGAGCTGGTCGGCAAGGGCTGGGTGCGGCTCGCCGCCAAAGACCCGGATGCGCCGCTGGTTCACCTGTTCGAACCGGAGCGCGGCTGGGTTGAGTGGCAAGGCCAAGCCGATGGGCTACCGCAGGTGGAGGGCTCCGCCGACTGGTTTGAGGGGCATCATGATGCACTGCCGCCGGCCCTGATCACCCGCGCCTCCCGCGACGAGGTCTCCCGATGAGCTGGGTCGGCCTGATCCCGCTGCTGCCGCTGTTGGCCGCGCTGACCATCGGCATCCGCATGGTCACCGGTTCGGCGAAGGGCGAAACCGGTGAACTGACGACCGCGCGCATCGGGGTGTGGATGAATCTCGGTGCCCTGCTGCTGTTACTGGTGGTGGACGGCATCGCACTGTTCTCCGGTACCCCGCCAGTGGCGACGCTGGGCACCTGGTTCGAGAGCGGTCCACTGCAGGTCTCGATCAGCTTCACGCTGGACGCGCTGAGTCTGCCGGTGGCCACGCTGGTGGCGCTGATCGCCTTCCTCACCCAGCGGTTTTCAGTCAATTACCTGCATCGCGAGGCCGGCTTCCACCGTTTCTTCTTCGGCATGAGCCTGTTTACCGGCGGCATGCTGCTGATCGTGCTCTCCGGCAACGCAGTGCTCGCCTTCACGGGCTGGGAACTGGCGGGTGTCAGCTCCTATCTGCTCATCGGCTATGCCTACGAGCGGCCAATCGCCACCGGCAACGCGCTGCGCGCCTTTGTCACCAACCGGGTCGGCGACGCCGGCTTCCTGCTCGGCATCGTGTTGGCAGTACTCTGGCTCGGCACGGTGGAGTGGGCGGAAATGGGGATACGGGCAGCAGAGTTCGGCACCCTGACCGCGGGCATGCTGGCACTGGGCTTCGTGGTCGCGGCCATGGCCAAGTCGGCCCTGGTACCGTTCTCCCCCTGGGTAGCACGGGCGCTGGAGGGTCCGACCCCCTCCTCAGCGATTTTCTACGGCTCCCTCATGATTCACGCAGGGGTCTATCTGCTGATCCGTCTGCAGCCGATCCTGGAGCAATCCCCGTTGATGATGGGGCTGATTGCGGCCATCGGTCTGCTAACGGCGCTCTATGGCTGGTTCGGCGGGCTGGTGCAGACCGACACCAAGAGCAGCCTGATGTTCGCCACCACCACCCAGGTGGGCCTGATGGTGGTGGCGTGCGGTCTCGGCTGGTTCACGGTCGCCGCCTGGTATCTGGCGCTGCATGCGAGCTGGCGGGCCTATCAATTCCTCGTCTCGCCCTCCTACCTGGAAAAGGTCGGCCACGAAAGCCACGACAAGGCGCCGAGTCGCAGCCGGGGGCTCTACACCGCGGCCATCCAGCGCTTCTGGCTCGAGGCGATTGCCGACTGGCTGCTGATGCGGCCCACGCAATCCCTGGCCAGTGACGTCAACACCTTCGACCAGCGGGTGGTGAACCGTCTGGTCGGTCTGCCGGATACCTCGATCGGACCCATCCGGCTCGACTCCGCTGCTGCCTCGGGGAGAGACGTGGTCCGCGCGCACGGTGCAGCGGGCCAGCTCTTGCAGTGGGCGGCGCGGTGGCTGAACGCCTTCGAGCAGCACCTCGTGTTCCGTGGCGACGGACGCCTGAATCGGGTGCTGAAGCGCCTGGGCGGCTATCTGTTCACGGTGGAGTCACTGCTGGAGCGGCCGGTTTACCTTCTGCTGCTGATTATGGCTACCTTCGCGGTGATCCTCTGATGATGGAAATAGCCTGGAGCCAACACGCGCCCTACCCGCTGCTTGCACTCTTGCAGCTGCTGCCGCTTGCGGGTGCGCTGCTGCTCTGGGTGGCCCGCGAACGGTTGTCGGTCACATGGGTCGCGCGCGGTGTCGCCTTCGCAGAGCTTTTGCTGGCCTGGGACCTGTACCGGCGCATCGAACTGGGCACTGCCGATTTCCAGTTCGCCGAGCGTGTCGATCTGTTCGGCCCCTTCGCCTATCACGCAGCAGCAGACGGCATTACGGTGCTGTTCGTCCTGCTCGCCGCGCTACTGGGATTCCTGCTGACCATCTACGCCACGGTCCGCAGGCTGGCCGATATCCCGCTTCTGCTGACGGTGATCCTGGCTGTGGAGTCGGTGCTGATATCCCTGCTGTGCACCGTCGATCTGCTCTGGTTCACGCTCGCCACGGCGGTGGAGCTGGGGCTGGTAGGCCTTGTGCTGTGGCGCTGGGCTATCTCGCCGGAGAAGGGATTCGCTCTGGTGCGCTTCTTCCAGTTCCAGGGGAGCGGACTGCTGCTGCTGCTCGCCGGTACCCTGACCGCCGGCTGGAGCCATGCCGATGCAACCGGCGTGTGGAGCTTCGCCCTGATCGATCTCTCTGCAGTCCCGGTGACCGGCACCCTCGGCACGGTGGTCTTCTTCCTGCTGTTCTACGGGCTCGCCGTTCGCACCCCACTATTTCCGATGCACGGCTGGCTGCCGACCGTGGCCCACCACGGCAATGTGGCAGTGGCCCCCACCTTCCTGCTCGGGGTCAAGGTGGGCATCTACGGACTGGTACGGTTTGTCTTCCCGATCACCCCGGAGGCGGTCGCCGAATGGCACGGCTATGCAGTGGGGTTCGCAGTCGTAGGGGTGTTCTTCGGCGCCTTCCTGGCTTTCCTGCAGTCCAACCTGCGGAGACTGATCGCCTTTGCCGTGGTCAGCCACACCAGCCTGGTGGCGCTGGGCCTGTTCACCCTGCATCACGCCGCATTCCAGGGCGCCGTACTGCTGGCGATCAACTTCGGTCTGGCGGCCACCGCGATGCTGTTCATGGTCGGCTTCGTCTACCGCCGCACACGCACTACGGCACTGGCGCGCCTCGGCGGACTGTTCGATCGCATTCCGTTCATCGGGCTGGCCTTCTTCATCGCCGGCCTTGCCATCGTCGGCATGCCGGGCACGCCGGGGTTCGATGCCGCCCATCTGGTGTTTGAGGCGGCCATTGAGCGCTTCGGGGCCCTGCTGACGGTGGCCGCCGCCCTCGGCAACGTCCTCGCCGCGGGCTTCCTGTTGTGGGCATTCCAACGCGCCTTCCTGGCGCCAACGACCGAAGACCAGGCCGGCCGGACCATCGAGCCCACCACGCCGATGGAGTTCCTGGTAGCCGCAACGGTGATCATTGTGCTGCTGTTCGCCGGCTTCTATATGGAGCCCTGGCTCGATCTGGTCGATGCCCCGCTGCGGGCGTTGAGCGAGAACTTCACGGGGGCGCACTGAAGTGATGGATTCCTTGCCGCTGCTTAGTCTTCTGGTCCTGTCGCTGCCGGTCGGCGCAGTGCTGATCTGGCTCGTGCCGCGCCCGGAGCAGGCACGCTGGGTGGCGCTGATCACTGCACTGGTGGACCTGGTAATTTCGGCGCTGGTGCTGGGCCGGTTCGATGCCTCCGAGCCCGGCTTTCAACTGGTCGAGCAGGCGAGCTGGATCCCGAGCCTGAACGCCCAATACCTGGTCGGGGTGGATGGGATTTCGGTGCTGTTCCTGCCGCTCACCGTGCTGCTGTTCATCGGTGTGATCGCCGCCTCCTGGACCTCGGTGCGGAACATGCCCCGGCTGTGGTTCAGCCTGCTACTGCTGCAGGAGAGCGCAACCCTGGGGGTGTTCCTCGCGCTCGATACCGTCCTCTTCTTCCTGTTCTGGGAGTTGGCACTGATCCCGCTCTACTTTCTTATCAGTCTCTGGGGAATCGGGCCCAACCGACGCCATGCCGCCACCCAGTACTCACTGGTGATGCTGGCCGGCGGTATTCCGCTACTGTTCGGCTTTATCCTGCTGGCATTCAATCATGCGACGGTCACCGGCATCGAAGTACCGGCGGGACTGGCATTCGATCTTCCGACCCTGCTCGCTACCCCGCTGCCGCCGGGACTGGAGCTGACGGTGTTTCTGCTGCTACTGGTCGGCTTTGCGGTAAAGACGCCGCTGTTTCCGCTACACAGCTGGCTGCCGGTGGTGGCGGCCGAGGGGCCGGCGGGGGTCACTGCGCTGCTGGTAGGACTGAAGCTGGGTGCCTACGGCCTGATCCGTTTCGCCATTCCGCTGGCACCGGAGGCCGCCCGCGAGCTGCACTGGCTGCTGGCGGGCCTGGGCACACTGGGACTGCTGTACGGCGCCCTGGCGGCACTGTCGCAAACCAATCTGCGCCGCATGCTGGCCTACTCGAGTCTGGCCCACGTCGGACTGGTGGTGCTGGGGATCGCCTCGTTCAGCGTGCAGGGCCTGCAGGGAGCGGTGCTGCAACTGCTGAACTTCACGGTGGTGGCGGGCGGCCTGTTCCTGCTCACCGGCATGCTGCACCACCGCACCGGTTCCAGCGACGTGACCAACCTCGGCGGCGTGGCCCGTACGCTGCCGCTGCTGGCCGGCTTTTTCCTGCTGTTCGGCCTCGCCGGTATCGGTATTCCGGGCACCAGCGGCTTCCCTGCGGAGCTGCTGATCCTGTTCTCGGCCTTCGAGACCCACACCGGCGCCGGCCTGGCGGCCCTGTTCGCCATGGTACTGGGCGCCGCCTATCTGCTCTCCAGCTATCGTCGCGCCTTCCTCGGGCCGGTGACCGGCGTGGTGGTGCGGGAGGCGCTCGACCTGCGCCCCCGCGAAGTGTGGCTGGTCGCGGCCTTCGCCCTGGTCATCCTCGGCATCGGCTTTTTCCCCTCTCTGATCCTCAATCTGATCGCCCCCAGCGTCGAGATGTGGGTAGGACAGTCGCCAACCTTGAAATAATCGGTGATTTTCCCGAAGGGCCAGGCTCCGGGGACCT
Organism: Thiohalomonas denitrificans; assembly: GCF_900102855.1. Taxonomy (NCBI): domain Bacteria; kingdom Pseudomonadati; phylum Pseudomonadota; class Gammaproteobacteria; order Thiohalomonadales; family Thiohalomonadaceae; genus Thiohalomonas; species Thiohalomonas denitrificans. The sequence continues at coordinate 12,080 of NZ_FMWD01000013.1, read as the reverse complement.
GATATCCGCCCGAAGACCCGTAGGATGGGGTGAGCCTGCGAACCCCATCATTGAGCCGGATACGGTCGTTGTTCGATGGGGTTCGCGGGGCTCACCCCATCCTACGGGAACGGAGACTCATCGCGGGCAGGAGGCGTGCCCTCGCGGCAATTTTCGTTACAAAGGCCGCGCCGGGGGGCTAATCCGCGTCGGCGTCCTCCAGCCGTTCCAGTGTGCGGGAGGGCCAGTTGAGGACCGCGGTGCGCACGCGCATCTTGCCTGCCAGTTCGGGGAACTCCTCGCGGATCACCTCGGCGGCGAATTGGGACAGGAAACGGGATTTCAGCTGCGCACGGGCCCGGTCCACGCCGATATCCCGGTAGGGGGCCGAAGCGAGCAGCAGGAAGCCGTCGTCCGGGATGCGGCCGGCGCGCATATTACTCTCGATGATGCCTGCTGCCTTGCGGATCGGATCGGCGAGGTCCGGGCTGTAAGGTCCGATGATAAGCGCCAGATTGGGCATGTGCAGGAAGTCGAAGCCGCGCCCGACGCAGATCATCCACTCCCGATGCTCGATATCGAGGGTGCGACCTGCCGTCCGGACCTCGGCAATGCGGTCCATGTTCCCCTCAATCAACGGCAGCAGGTCGCAGCGCATCTGCCCCGGCATCTCCGGAAACAGGGCCTCCAGCCGCTGCAGCAGCGTCCCCCGCTCACTCTCACCCAACTCCGCCACGTTCAGCGTCGCGCCATTGCTGCCGTGCAGGACCAGCGCGTCATCGTCGGTCTCAAAGCCGCAGACGATCGGGTAGACCGTGCCGTGATCGCTGCCGAAGGTCGCTTCCACCTGGCGCTTGATCTCCAGGGTGTGGGCCATCGCCGCGTCGGTATCAAAGCCGAATCCGGCGCAGCCGCGGCTCTCGCTGCCCCGTGAGAAGTGGTAGGTGATAAGCACCAGCACCCTCCGGCCGACCGCGACCTTCTCCTGCACATGATCGGCAAGTACTTCGCCGAGATAGGGCCAGCCCAGATTGAACATGCCGCCGAGGTTGCGGAACGGCTGGATGATACCCGGCGGTGTATTGGTGGCAACCGGAATGTTGATCCTCCCATCCATACACTTGAGCACCATAATGGCGGTCGGGTGATTAGCCAGGTAGCGCTCGCGGGCCAGGTACGCCTCGGGAGAGACGAATTGGGCCGAATGACGCTGGGCCAGTGCAAACAGCCACTCTATGCGCTCGTCAATCGATTGATCGTGCATACCCACTGCGGCTACCTCTGGCAAGGTCATCACCCGACACTCTCAGACGGGAGCATCTGCGGTCTGGGGTTTCAACGGACAGAAAGTGCCATCCGCATCATCCACCTTCAGCCATTCGTAAATGGCATTGAGCGCCATGGTCTCGGTGGCGTAGATGCAGTCGCGGCCGATGGCCTCGAACAGGCTGGTGTGGCGCATCACCTCCAGAACCTGCCGCTTCAATCCGCTGAACACCAGCGTCACGCCGGCATCCTTCAGCCGCTCCACGAGATGGTGAAGGACCTCCTCACCGGAGGCATCGAGCTGGTTGATACCGTCGCCGACAACCAGCACGAACTTGGCCGACGGCTGGCGGGAGACCGCTTCCAGAATCGCATCCTCGAAATAGGAAACGTTGGCGAAGTAGAGCGAGCCGTCGAAACGTACAGCGATAATTCGCGAATCGGTCGGCAGGTCCGGGTGGACCTTAAGGTCGCGCAAGGTGCCATCACCATAGCGGCCCAGGATTGCCACACGCGGGCGCATGGTGCGGTAGAGGTAGAGCAGGATTGCGAGAACCGCTCCGACCATGATGCCCTTGTCCAGATGTGGGGCAAACCCGAGAGTGGCAACAAAGGTGACGACCGAGGCGGTGCCGTCATGCTTGTTGGCCCGCCAAGCGTGCGCAACCGCCTTGAAATTGATGAGCCCGAACACCGCCATCATGATAACCGCGGCCAGCACGGCGCTCGGCAGATGATAGAGCAGCGGCGTAAGGAACAGCAGGGTGATCATCACCACCAGACCGGTAAAGACGGCGGACATACCGGTACGGGCACCCGCATTGAGGTTGACCGCGGAGCGGGAGAAGGAGCCGCTGGTCGGATAGGACTGGGTGAAACTGCCGAAGATGTTGCCCAGCCCCTGGCCAATCAACTCCTGATTGGGGTCGATACGGTCCTTGGTTTTCGCCGCCATCGCCTTGGCGATAGAGATCGCCTCCATGAAGCCGACCAGCGAAATAACCACCGCGCTGCTGATCAGTGCTCCCAGCACGCTCATGTCCAGCACCGGCATGGCGACCGAGGGGAGCCCGGAGGGGATTTCGCCGACAACCGAGCCGCCCATTTCGGCGAACCCCATGAGGAAGCTGGCCACGGTAGTGGCCACTACCGCCACCAGCACGCCGGGAAACTTCGGCACCTTCTTTTTCATGTAGAACATGATGCCGATGGCCGTCAGACCCATGGCCAGGGTCGGCAGATGGCTCTCGGGGATCTGCGCCAGCACCGCCAGGATGTCGTTGGCAAAGCTCTCGCTGCGAGGCTTGTCAACGCCGAAGATCTTGTTCAACTGCGAAAGACCGATGATGAGCGCAGCGGCATTGGTGAACCCGACAATGACCGGATGGGAGAGGAAGTTCACCACCACCCCCAGCCGCAGCAGGCCGAGCGATAGCTGGAACAGCCCCACCAGTAGCGCCAGCAGAATAGCGAGAGCAACGAACTGCTCGCTGCCAAGGGCGGCAAACGGCATCAGCGCAGACGCAGTCAGCAGTGAAACCACCGCCACCGGTCCGGTGGCCAGCTGATTGGAAGAACCCCACAGAGCCGCAATGATGCCGGGCAAGAATGCCGCGTAGAGGCCGTAATAGGCGGGCAGACCGGCGAGCTGAGCGTAGGCCATCGACTGGGGAATCAACACCAGGGCGACGGTAATACCGGCAATCAGATCGGCACGGAGATTTTCGCCCGAGAGGGGCCACCAGCGAAGAAAGGGAAACAGTTTCTGAATCATGGACATGTACTTTTCTGGTTGATGTCGGAGAAAGAAGAGCCCCACCAAAGGTCGTGAGTAGCCCCCCATTATTGCAGATAATGAACGTTTCGGCATGTTTCGTGTCGGGCTGACGGGCCGGAATCGCGCACCCAAGCCCCTGAAATTGGCCTCCACGTTGAACCGGAGGCGCCGACTTCATTAAACTAGACGGATTTTTCGCCTGGCTCGGTCCACCCGCCGTCGAGCGGGCATCCGCGGTCAATCAGGAGATCTTTCCGAAACCATGAAGCCTTCAGTTACTTCGAGCGAGAGCTCCACAGTCAGCGAATCACCGCTACCGGTCGGCAAGCTGGTAGCGGCCGGAATCTTTGCGCTAACGGGGCTGTGGCTGGCCTCCCTGGTGCCTACCGTCGAAATCGCCTGGGTGGTGGCGTTTTTGCTCCTCACCATCTATCTGTTCGCGTTCGAAATCGTCGGCGTGGATGTGACCGCGGCCACCGTGATGGTTTTGCTGGGACTGACCTCTCTGGCCGCGCCGCTGATGGGGCTGGAAAAAGGATTGATTGACACCTCGCAGCTCTTCCAGGGTTTCTCCAGTAACGCCGTGATCTCGATCATCGCCGTGATGATCATCGGGGCGGGACTGGACAAGACCGGGCTGATGAGTCGCGTTGCCGGATTTATCCTGCGGGTCGGCGGCAGCAGCGAGAAACGGGTCATCCCTATCGTCTCCAGTACCGCAGGCGTCATCTCCAGCTTCATGCAGAACGTGGGGGCCGCCGCACTCTTCCTGCCGGTGGTCAGCCGCATCTCCGTCCGCACGGGCCTGCCGATGTCCCGACTGCTGATGCCGATGGGCTTTTGCGCCATCCTTGGCGGCACCCTGACCATGGTTGGCTCCAGCCCGCTGATTCTCCTCAACGATCTCATGCTCACGTCGAACCGGGCGCTCCCACCCGAACATCAGATGGAGACCTGGTCGCTCTTCTCGGTGACCCCGGTGGGTCTGGCGCTGATTGCCACGGGTATCCTCTATTTCATTATTGCCGGCCGCTTCGTACTGCCGGTGACCCGGACCGAGGGGACGAAGGCCACCAACACCATGGACTACTTCCGCGAGACCTACGGTATCGACTACGAGCTGTGGGAGGTGGTGGTACCGACAGAGAGCCCGCTGGTGGGCAAGCTGCTGGATGATGTGGAGAGTCGCTTCGGCATACGCGTCATCGGTGCGCTACACGGCAGTGATGACCTGCGCATCGGCCCCGGCGGGCTCGCCCGGGATGTCGGCATCCAGGCCGGCAGCGTGCTGGGCGTCCTCGCCTCTCCGGAGCACACACGGGGGTTCGTGGAGCACTTCCGGCTCGAGGTTCGCAATGATCTGGAAACCTTCGCCGAGCTGCTCTCTCCAAGCCAGGCCGGCATCGGCGAAGTGGTGATCCCTCCCGGCTCATCACTGCTGGGCAAATCGGCCCGCGATGTCTGGCTGCGAAAAACCTACGGCCTCTCCATGGTCGCCCTGAATCGCGGCGGCGAGGTGTTCCGTGAAGGGGATGGTATCCGGGATATGTCCCTGCAACCGGGGGACATCCTGGTAGTCCACACTGCCTGGGATGCCCTGGCGCGCCTGGAAAAGGATCGCGATTTCGTGGTGGTGACCACGGAGTACCCGCACGAGGAGTCGCGACCGCACAAGGTCGGCTGGGCATTGGGCTTCTTCGGCGTCGCCCTGGGGCTGATCCTGTTCAGCGACCTGATGCTCTCGGTGGCCCTGCTGACCGGCGCCATCGGCATGATTCTATCGAGGGTGCTGAGTATCGAGGAGGCCTATGAGGCCGTCAGCTGGAAGACCGTCTTCCTGCTGGCGAGTCTCATCCCGCTCGGGATGGCGGTGGAGACCAGCGGCACGGCGGCCTGGATAGCCGAACAGTCGCTGACGGTGATGGGCGACATGCCGATCTGGGTGCTCCAGCTGGCCATCGCGGTGCTGGCCACCGGCTTCACCCTGGTGATGTCCAACGTGGGGGCCACCGTACTGCTGGTGCCGCTGGCGGTGAATATCGCGATCGGCGTCGGCGCCAATCCGGCGGTGTTCGCGCTCACCGTGGCAATCGCCACCTCCAACTCGTTCCTCATCCCCACCCATCAGGTGAACGCCTTGATCATGGGGCCGGGCGGCTACCGTGTCCCCGATTTCATGCGCGCCGGCGGCATCATGACGGTGCTGTTCCTCATCGTCATGATGGTGGTGATGAATCTGGTGTACTGACGGTTCAACTCAAAGGGATACCGGGCAGCAGCGGCGGCATCGGGGCATCGAGTCGTTCGACAACCGCGCGCAGCAATTCACCCTCAGTAACGGTGACCCTGCCGTTATAGGTAACGGCAGCGGCGCAGGCCTCGATCAGCTTCCGTTTGAAGCGGGGGGGGCTTTGAACCAGGCGACCGAGTACATCGTGCAGCAGGCCGAGCTTGAGTCCGCCCTCGGGCGGCGAAAAGGGCCCGTCCAGGGGCGCTTGCTCCACGGCCGCCGCGAAGGCGGCGCGGGCCTCGGCCTCATCGTCCGCGCCCGCTTTCGCCAGCGCCCCAAGCAGCAACTCGCAATCGGCTCGGATAATGCGCGGGTCGCGCGAGCGTTTGACCGCGTTCTCCCTGGGTAAGAGACGCCGGCGTAACGCTGCATCCACCACATATTCGAATAGCGACACCCGTTCATCGGCACGGATCAGCGCACTAACCGTGCTGAGAAAGGGCTGGCGCTCCGATTTCGGCAGTTCCGCCAGGGAAGGCAAGGCGAGATCGAGCAGCGGCAGGCGCACACGCGGCCCCGCCTGTGTCAGCCAGGGGCGATGCGCCTCGGCCCGCGCCAGTGCCTCCCCCTCCCTGGCCAGCACCTTCTCCTGCTTTTCCCTGATGGAGGGCTCATCGCTGAGCAGCAGCATGTATACCACTGCTTTGGCATTTTCGGCTCGATGCAGATCGTCGGTGACCGACTCGGGGAGTTCAGCCAACAGCTCGCGCGCATACTCCAGATGAGCGGCATCCAGTGTGCCGATGGAGTTTGCAATCTGTCCGGGATCGACGGCAAGCGTGTTGGCTCCGGCAAACCCCATCCCCGTCCCGCCGGCACCGACGGTTCCTGCACTGCCGGTTGCAGCCGGTGCGAGCCGCGGGTCGATGCGGCGGATACGCTCGTCAATCGGGGGATGGGTAGCCAACAGGCCGAGGAAGAAGTTCAGGCCCTGGCCGAAGAACAGGTGGCTCGCCTCCTCGGCATTGGGGTGCTGGACCAGAGAGTCCTCTACGCCGGCGATCTTGCGCAGCGCGCCGCCGATCCCGTCCGGATTGCGGGTGAACTGCACGGCGGCGGCATCGGCGAGATACTCGCGCTGACGCGAAACCGCCGCCTTGATCAAACGGCCGAAGAAAACCCCCAGGAACCCGACAATCAGCAGCGCAATGCCGAGAACCAGCACGCCACCGGCATTCCTGCCGCGGCTGCGCCCCGCCCCGTAAAGGATGGCCCGCCCGATCAGGCTCAGCAGCAGAATACCGTGCAGCACACCGATCAGACGGATATTGAGCCGCATGTCGCCGTTGAAGATATGGCTGAACTCGTGCGCAATCACGCCCTGGAGCTCGTCGCGATCCAGCCGCTCCAGAGTGCCCCGCGTCACGGCCACCGCTGCCTCGTTGGGCGAACTGCCGGCGGCAAAGGCGTTGATGCCGTGCTCCTGGTCGAGCACGAACACCTGCGGCACCGGCACGCCGGAGGCGATCGCCATCTCGTCCACCACGTTGAGCAGGCGCCGTTCGAGAGCGTCCTGCGTGTCGCGGCTGACGGTACGCCCGCCCAGGGTCTCCGCCACCGTCGCCCCGTCCCCCGCCAATTGCGCCATTTTGTAGAGGCTGCCGCCGCCGATCAGCAGCAGCACTGCCGGCGCCACCATCAGGAGCAGTTCCGGATTCCAGAGCGTCGGGTTGGTTTTGGCGTCGTAGGAGGCGAAGGCGACCACCGCATAGATCGAGCCGATAATCGTCGCCATCGCGAGCAGAAAATAGAAGACCAGCAACGCCGTGTTGCGGCGCGCGCGGTCCTGTGCACTGAAAAAATCCAAACGCCTCTCCTCAGAACTTGACCTTTACCGCCTTTTTGGCCTCAGGCTCCTCGACCTCCCACAGCTCAGCCTCGTCGAAGGCGAAGTTGTTGGCAATGATCATGTCGGGGAAGGACTCACGCTTGTTGTTGTAGGTCATCACCGAGTCATTGTAGGCCTGCCGGGAAAAGGCGATACGATTCTCGGTACTGGCCAGCTCCTCCTGGAGCTGCGCCATGTTCTGGTTGGCTTTCAAATCCGGATAAGCCTCGGCCAGAGCAAAAAACTGCCCCAGCGCGCCGCCGAGGGCCGCCTCTGCGCCTGCCAGCTCGCGGATGGCGCCAGCATCGGTGGGGGCGGCCTCGGCCTTGCCGGCCGCAGTCTGCGCCTGGTTGCGCGCGGCAATCACCGCCTCCAGCGTCTCCCGCTCGTGGGCCATGTAGCCCTTGGCCGTCTCCACCAGGTTGGGGATCAGGTCGTAGCGGCGCTGCAGCTGCACGTCAATCTGGGAGAAGGCATTCTTCACCCGGTTACGCAGGGCGACCAGTCCGTTGTAGATGGCGACGGCCCAGACAATGACCAGGGCGGCAATACCGAGCAGAATCAGGAGTTCGGTCAAAGTGGCGCTTCCTTATAATTTGCATTTAAGAATACCCCCATTATCACGGCTTTCCCGCACCGATCAACCGACGGTCATCAGGGGAATCCATGCCTCGAAGCGAGCCCCACCTGCTGCACAGGCCCTAATGGTAACCACGGGGTAAACAAATTTTTCGGGTTATTTTCTCCCCCGTGCGCCCCGTGTTCCCCGTGGTTCAAACCCCACGCTGTCATTGCGAGGAGCCTAAGCGACGCGGCAATCTGGTACTCGGCACTTCGAGATTGCTTCGTCGCTGGGGCTCCTCCTGAAGAACTTGCCCTCTTCTCCTGTCATTACGAGGAGCCCCAGCGACGAAGTAATCTGGTACTTGGCACTTCGAGATAGCTTCGTCGCTGAGGCTCCTCGCTATGACAGTTAAACATTCTTTATGGATTCGGGGCCGCGCAGCGGCGTGTATGGCTCGCAATGACAAGTTGCGTCGTTGATTCGAGGCCGTAACGGCGGACGGTGCTCGTAATGACAGCAGGGGCTAGTTCATCAAGAGCACTTTCCTATCATCAACCTTTATGCGCTGTCCGGGCATCTCCCCCTGCATTCGGTATCCGGGTTAGAACCGGTAGCCCAGATCCAGCGACACCATGCTGGAGCGATGGTCCAGTCCCGCCGCATCCCCCGAGTAGAAGGTCTTGCTCCCGTCAGTCAGGTCGGTAATCAGCGTAGTCGCCTTGATTTCGTCGTATTCCGTGGCGCTGTAACTGATCCCGACATCAAACCGCTCACTCAGGGAGAAATCCAGTGAAAAATCGAATGCCATCCAGCGCCCGCGATCGCCCTCCCCCTCGAAACGCAAGTCCCGCAAATGGTGGACATCAACATCTTCACCTTTCACCCAGTCACTGAAGCGCAGGCTGGCATCCAGGGTGATGTTGGTCATCCCCGACATCCCTCTCGAGCGTATGCCAAGTCCCACGTAGGGTGTTTGATAGGTCTGCTCATAGGAGATGACCGGAACATTCGGAAAGGCGACGTTGGTGTCACGGAAGTTGGTGTCCGAATAGATCGCCTCACCGCCCTTTGCCTGCCAGTCCAGATGGTCCCACCGATACCCTAAAACGGCGTAGAGGTCGGTGTTCTCCCACTGGAAGCGATCGATGACAAAGTCACCACTGATATCGAACCTGCTGACATCCCGTACCTCGGTATTGTCGTGGTGAGACCAATCACTCCAGTCCAGGCCCACATAGAGCCAATCGTAATCATCCATCGAACTGTCACCATCACCGGCATTAGTCCAGTAAGCCAGATCAAAGGTGAAACGATCGCTGACCGCATGCGTGAACTCCAGACCCACCATCGGGACGTCGTCGAGGTCCCACTGCAGTTCGCTAATCTTGTAACCCGCGATGCCGGACGCACTGCCGTCTGCATCATAGACGTACTCCCCCGATTCACCATTGAGCAGCCCGGCACCGAGGGTTAGATGCGTCTTTCCATCGGAACTGGACACAGCCGCTTGTTCAAGAGCGCTGCACGGAGCAGCCAGTACCATCACAAGAGCCCCGCCGATTACCGCCTTGCCAATCCTTTGCATTTCGTCCCCCGCTTACATGAAAACGTGGCCCTATGTTATCAACATTGATTTCCCACGTAGTTACTGTCTTCGTCGCCCCGACGCTCAACAGAAGCCGCAAACTCTGTTAGGCTCCGAGGCACAAAGCCAAGCCAGGGAATCCAAGGCCATGTCGCTCGCTGTCGTCTACAGCCGGGCCGGCGTCGGGATCGACGCCCCGGAAGTCGTTGTGGAAGTCCATCTGGGTGGTGGCTTGCCATCGCTCTCCACCGTGGGACTGCCGGAGGCTGCGGTGAAGGAGAGCAAGGACCGCGTCCGCGGTGCGCTCGCCACCGCCGGTTTCGAATTCCCCGCCCGCCGCATCACCGTCAATCTTGCACCGGCTGATCTGCCCAAGGAGGGCGGCCGCTTCGATCTGCCGATCGCCATCGGCATACTCGCGGCCTCGGGCCAACTCCCGGCCGAGGTACTAAGAACCTATGAATTTGTCGGCGAGCTGGCCCTCTCCGGCGCGCTGCGGCCTATTCGCGGCGCGTTGCCCACGGCCCTTCAGGCACGCCGGGCCGAACGTTCGCTGATTCTTCCCGAGGAAAATGCCAGCGAAGCCGCTCTGGTCAAGGATGCCCGAATTATCGGCGCACCCCATCTGCTGGAGGTCTGTGCCCACCTGCGTGGCCAGAATCCACTGCCGCTAGCGGAGGCCATGATCAGTGAAGTCCCACCGGACCTTCCGGATCTCGCCGACGTGCGGGGACAGCACCAGGCCAAACGTGTGCTGGAGATCGCCGCAGCCGGGGGACACTCGCTGCTCATGACGGGCCCCCCGGGCACCGGCAAAACCATGCTCGCGGAGCGCCTGCCCGGTATTCTTCCACCCATGACGGAAGACGAGGCGGTGGAGAGTGCCGCCCTGGCCTCGATCAGCGACCAGGGCTTCATCCCCGAGCGCTGGGGAATCCGCCCTTTTCGATCGCCGCACCATACCGCATCGGGCGTTGCACTCGTCGGTGGCGGGTGTGAATTACAGAAGATATTGCAAATAAACAAAAGAAGTTGCAGGGATAGCAACGTGCCAGGCACTGCCCGTACCGCAACGTTGCAAGTGGGAGCCGCCTAACTTGGGCGCAAGGGAAGATGGGAAGAAAAAACCCCACTCAAACGGGGTTGTGCTGTTTGGGGGGAGCGGTTACGCGGTTTCAAGTTTAGCTCGGGACTTGCGCTTGAAACCCGGCATAGTCACGACCACTTTCGCACGGCTTCTGACGATTATCTGACTTTTCACCGGCTTGCCGATGGCGGCACGGGTTTTTTCCAGGTTTTCCCTCATCAGCTGCTGTAATTCTTCACGTCGCGTCATTGTCATTCTCTGGCACCTTGTGTTCTGAGCAAGAGCTGAAACGATAAACTCAACCTCTAGGTTATTTTTTTGGGATTACCACTTAGGTAATCTGTCTCTGCTCTACCTCATCATCTTTTTCGACAGCAGAATGGTGGACCCGGTAGACCGGTACAAAAATTCCCTCGTGGACCTCTCTCGCGGCTTTGAAGGCCTTTCGGAGCTGTTCCTCTTGGGAAAGCTCCTCATTCCCCGGCACCACCGACCCACGCGGGAGATACTTTTTGCGGAAGATAAATGTTTTATAGCTCACGGGGGTTCTCCTCGTTCCAATTATCTACTCTTCAGCGGCCTCGTTCCACATCGAGGGCTTAGTGACGACTGCCAGCCAACGGTTCAGCAGAACGGTAACCGGCTTCATCAAAAGCAAAGTCCTCGACTCTCCGCGTCTATATCCCGCAGTCGTCCCACAATCAGACCGACCCGACTTAACTAGCGTTTTCTTTTGAATTACAGCGCAATTCGACCCATAATAAAAAATATGTTTGCACTTACAGACCAAGAACAAGAGACGTTAGACCGATTGTCCGAAAGGATTCAGCGCTGGCGAGTCAACAAAGAGCCTGTCGTTGATTTCGCAGCCCGTGTTGGTGTGTCTGCACCGACATACCTGCGACTCGAGAAAGGAGATCCCCGAGCCACGCTTGGTGTTCTTGTACGTACGCTATGGTTGGCGGGAAAGCTTAAGGATTTGGATGATCTCCTTGCACCTACTGATGCTGAGGCTCTCTTTGAAGAGCCGCTACCGGAGCGCAAACGAGCAGCACGTAGAAATCGTAAAAAGAAACTTTAGGGTCTCCGCTCAATAGGCGGGCACCCCGCGCACAATAAGGGACAGGTACGAATGGGGTTCAAGTCAAAAGAATTGATTGAAGTAGGCTCCGTTGGCGAATGGAGGGCGTTCGGGTGGCGGCTTCCTTCCGAACTAAATAGCGCGTCAGAAAATGCCGCCGTGGTCATCCCGCGTGCGAATGCTATCAAAATGGCGAAACACATACTCGATAATTGGCATGTCTCCCGAGATACCCAAGACCGACTGCTTGAGGAGCCAGGGGAAATAATGATGTGCTACTCCTATCTACACAGCATTTTTCCGATTCAACGCGTGCGGATGCATGGCCACTTCGAAGCAATAGCAGTCCAGTATTTGACGGAAAAACCCCATAGATTTTGCGATTGCCAAGGGAGGCAGTGCGTTGCGTAGCTAGTTGGCTGGCAGAGTATGGAACGGTTTAGTTTAATCCAATTTTCTACAGAACATTCGCGCCCCAGAACAATCCGCCGTCTTTTGTTCTTTGCTACCTCCAACTGACAGCTAGCTGTGTAAACCCATAAGGTTGTTCACGGAAAGTCCCAACCGGCTGACCGGAGGCTTGTAATCCAGACTGGCATGGGGGCGGTGCCAGTTGTATTCA